>CANLKN010000038.1 GCA_947491475.1 Akkermansiaceae bacterium
AAACCAGCAAGAATTAAATAAATTCGTTAGGCACTACAAAACGACTTTTCGAGTCAATTATCAACGACTTATGGCTTTTTTCGCCTAAAAACGACGCGATTTGCGTCTAAAATAACTAATTCTGTTAGAGTTTAAGAAACTTGGGCTAATCCACTCATTTGAAATGCTTTCTAGAAACTTGAATTGAATTCAACCGGACACCCGTGAAACAATAATACAAACTATGAAACCATCCCGCCTCGCGCTCTTCGGAGCCTCCCTCCTCGCCTTCGCCGCACTTCCGAGTTGCGTTGTCAACGTGCCTGACTCCAACTCACAGCACGCTGCATACACCAGCCCGGCGCGCAACTCAACGACGCGAACAAAGCGGTGCAGTCCTACATCCGCGAGAACAACAGCTCGCGCGGCTACGACGGCGTCTGATATCCAATCGGGGCGGGCGCAGATCCCGCCCGCCCCGTTTTTCCCATGAACTCCGGATCCACAACGCCCCGGCCGCCATCCATCGCCCATGCGGTGATGATCCTGCTGCCCGCTTTCGTGATCCTGCCGCTGATCGGACGCTTCTCCGGCGTGGACTACGATGTCATCGCGGACACCACAGCGAACGTCCTGCGCGGCATCGTGCCGATGGTCGGCCTCAGTTTGGTGTGGGGACTCTTCATGGCATGGCGCAGCGGCTGGCTGAAGCCGATCTTCGCAAAACAGCCGCCGTCCGCGTTTCCCAAGTTCTTCTGGCTGATCCCCGCATGCTGGTTCGGCTTGTGCCTGATCCGCCTGGCTTCCAGTCCGTGGCCTTCGTTCAATGCCACCTACCTTGTCGTCCTCGCCTTCGCGATGACCATGGTCGGCTTCAATGAGGAACATCTTTTCCGCGGCATCCTCACCTACGGTGCCCGCGGAACCGGTCTGTGGTCGGAAGCGCGAACGATGCTCGTCTCCGCTCTCGGCTTCGGCCTCTTCCACCTGCCGAACGTGCTGGTCGGTCAAGCCCTCGGCCCGACCCTCATCCAAGTTTGCTACGCGTTCCTCATGGGCATCGCCCTCACCGTCTCCATGCGGCTTTCCCGCAGCATCCTGCTCCCCGTCGCGATGCACGCGTTGTGGGACTTTTCCACCTTCACGGCTAAGGCCCATCCTCCTGGTCCCGTGTTCTCTTACGCAAGCTTCGCGCTGCTTCTCATCATCCTGATCCTCATTTTTGCCGCCGTTATCTGGTGCCTTGGAAAAAAGCGCCAACCCGTATATCCCTAATCCCGATTTATGAAATCCTCCATCCTGCCCCTACTCCTCCTCGTCGGCCTCGCCCACGCCACACCGCCGGTCCTTTCACTCACTCAAGCCGCGCTGCAGAAGGTCGATCCCGAAATCAAGCCCGACCACTACGACATCGCCCGCACCGATCTGAACGCCGACGGCAAGGAAGACGTGCTCGTGCTGATGAACGGCAAAAGCAGCTACCGCGGCAGCGGCGGTGCCACGATGTTCGTCCTCAAGGGCACGGCAGACGGCTTCGAGTCTCTCGGCTCGATCAAGGTCGTCAACGAGCCCATCTACGCCCGCAAGTCCGTCCACAACGGTTTCCGGGACTTGTTGGTCGGCGTCCGCGGAGGCGGCGCGGAACCGGGGCTTGCGGCGTTACAATTCAATGGCAAATCCTACCCCGCCTCGCCCGGCGAAGCGACCGCCAAGGTCGAGGAAAGCGATGAACTTCTCTTCGCCGAACCCACACCACCCTTCGACCAGAAGGAGACCTTGCAAGGTGTCACTTTCCATGTCTTCAGCCCGAACACCCGCAGCGGAAACCGCCTAACCGTGACACCGACCGGCCTCGAATCTGACAATGCGCCGATCGAGATGGACGTCACGGGTATTATCACCCGTATGGAAGTCGCTGACATCAACGTGGACGGCTCGCCGGAACTCTATGTTTACGGCTTCGATGGCAGTTCTCAGACACTCATCGCCTGGAGCTCGAATAGGATGAAATCCATGAGTCCCATCACGCTCCCGGACTTGGACGCCGCGCAGTCTAAGGGCTATCGCGGCGGAGACGAGTTCGCCGTGGTCGAGGGCATCCTCGGCCGCCGCTTCCCGATCTATCCAGGTGACAAGCCGGAGTCCAAGCCCACCGGCAAGATCCGACAGATCCAATACAAACTCCATCAAGGTGAGGCCGGATGGATTCTCAGATCAGAAAAAGTCATTGATATCCAGATTTACCTGAGTTGCGGCAAGCGGCTGACAATTCCCAGCCGCGGGTGGACCGTCGTAAAATGAACGATGGCCCGGCGCTCAGCCCTCCGCGGCCAAAACCTCGATGCCGGCCTGTTCCAACTGCTGCCTGTCGGGACTGCTGATGCGGTCGGTTACCACCGTGTCAATTTGATCGAGCGACGCAAAGCGGGTGAAGCTCACCCGACCGAATTTCTCGTGATCGCAGAGCAGGTAAACTTTTTTCACCATGCGAAGCATTTCGCGCTTGTTGGTGGCTTGCCCGAGGTCCGGCGTGGAGGCCCCGGAGTCGATGGAGAAGCCATTGGTGCCGAAAAACCCTTTGTCCACCGAGATCTCGGCCATCCCGTTTTCCCATGCCGGCCCGATGGTGCACTGGAAACCCTTGCGCACGATGCCGCCCATGAGGAACACATCAATGCCGGGGATGTTTTCTAGCGTCCCGGCCACGACCAAATCGTTGGTCACTACCGTCAGTTGATCGCGTCTGGCGAGCAGGCGGGCCACCTCGCGGGTGGTGGTTCCGGTGTCCAACAAAATGGTATCGCCGTTCTGGATCTCCTCGAGCACCAACTTTGCGATGATTTGTTTCTCGGCCGATTGGAGGGCTTCACGCTGGTGCATCTGTGTTTCCAGCCTCGCCTGAGGGCGTTCGATCGCGCCGCCGTGCGTGCGCAGCAGGAGGAGTGACTGCTCCATATCGCGCAAATCCGTCCGGATGGTAGTGGAGGACACCTTGAGCATTTCTGCCAATTCCGCAACCTGGACTTTTTTGCGTTCACGGATGAGTTGTTGAATCTTCATCCGC
This sequence comes from Akkermansiaceae bacterium, assembly GCA_947491475.1. Classification (GTDB taxonomy): domain Bacteria; phylum Verrucomicrobiota; class Verrucomicrobiia; order Verrucomicrobiales; family Akkermansiaceae; genus Luteolibacter. Next base: position 3,044 of record CANLKN010000038.1, read on the forward strand.
CTTTCTTCGGCAAAAAACGTTTCAACCTTGATGGAAGCCATGGCGGATTGCCGACACGATTGTTGCCAGATGGCAAGGCGGAAAATTTTCACAAGTTCGCCGAGTGAGGCGTCACCGGAGCAACATCATGGATTCTTCCGTGCCTCAATTGCCGGCCTGCTGGAACAATTCCGCGATGCGCTTTTTGGCGGGATCCGCGCTGGCTGCGTAGCGGATCATCCGGTTGCTTTGCCCGTGGAACATGGCCAGGGCCGCCCTTTCATAAAACGCGATGATCGAATCACGACGCCCGATGGTCATCGGGCGGAAGAAACCTTGCGGCTCCATGGCGGTGCGGGTGCGCCATGCCTCGATCGCGGCCAGCGCCTCGCGGACAAATGCGCGGTCGAAGTCCGCGGATTCAGGCTCGTTTGCGAGAAGTTCCTCCATTTTCTTGAGCACGGCATGGGGTTTGCGCAGCGATTCCGGCAGTTCGCTTTGTGGAGCGGCGGCCACCGTATTGGCAGCGGGCGTGGCGGCAGCAGGCGGCAGCGCGGGTTCCTGCGGCCAGCCACCTTCAGTCACAATCTCGACCTTTGCCTGCTCCGGCAATTCATCATAATTCAACACGGCGGCATCTTGCGATGCGACTTTCACCTCCATGCCGTTCACCTTGAGCGATTTGATTTTCGGGCCGCCGTTTTCGCAGGAAACAAGAATGGTTTTCTTCCCGAAGCGCACCGGTATTTTCTGGGTGTATTGGGTGATCGTGCCGGGAATGCGCGGGCGAAGGATCATGCGGTCGGCCCGGTATTCGTAATCAAACAAGCCGCGGACGGTGGCGGCGGGGATGGCAAAATTATCCACCATCACTGACACGCCGCCCACCTGGAACCTTGCTTTGCCGTCGGACCAAGGATTGTTCGCATTCTCACCACGACCCGAAAAAGGCGCATCCATGCGGAACTCGCGCGCCCATTTCATGGCACGGTCGGCCGAGCGCCGGATGTCCTCGAAGGCACCGACACGGTAATAGCCGAGAATCGCGCGACCCTCCACCGTGCCCCATGAGCCGCCGTTGACCCACTCGCCGAAGGCATGGAATTCTGGTCCCGGGAGAGGTTCCCTGACTCCCCAATTCCAGTAGGTATCATCAAGCCCCGGCGCATTGTTCAACAGGAAATCAAATGGCCGGATGTCCGGAAAATTGCGGATCGTCTGATAGATCGAGCGTGCGGTCGCGTCGTCGGCCACCCGCATTGCCATCGCATCGGCATTGGCCACACCTTCGAGATAGCCGAATTTTTCCTGTCCCAGCACACCGTGCTTCGTGCCGTCGGGTGCGAGGAACTTCACGAAATACCCGGCCGGTGTGAGCAGTTGCGGCAGCGATTCGCGAGTGATCTGCTGGCGGCGCTCATATTCGGCCTGTTGCGCGGCATCGCCGGTGAGCTTGAACAACTCCACCATCCGGTCCACAGCGGCAAGATAGGTGATGGAAACCCCGGTGAGATATGCTTTGCCATAGGTGCCATCCGGCTGAAGCACACCGGCATAGCTGGGCGCGAGCAGGTTGCAGGCCGGACCGACGAGGAACAGGTTGTTCTTCGGATTGCGCGTCTTTTCGATGAAATCGCAGGCCCGCCGCATCTTCGGCAGATAATGCGCGAGTTTTTCCGGGTCGCGCGAGGCAAGCAGGATCTCGGCCTGCATCACCACGCCCGCCGCAGTGGCCTCGTAGAACCAATCGTGCATGTCCTGCGGGCCGTCACCCTGCTTGTAAGCGATGCGGCCCGGTGCGGCGGCGTCCCCCAGACAACCATCAGGGCCGATGTGTCCCCACACGGCTCCCGGTTCCGCACTGCCATCGATCTGCCCCATGCGCTTGCCATCGCCCTGGTTGTCCCAAAACAGATCCCACGAACGCTGCAGCGTGGAAAACCACGGCTCCGGCAAAAGCGGGGTCGCCGCATAGGAAAACCCATAACTGTTCTGAATCCACCAATGGCCCCAGTTGGCACCTTCCTCGAAGCTGTCCCAGTCCTGTTGATAGAGCATGGAGACATTCGGCAGATCCGGATTCACATGGAAAAACGCGAATGAATAATCGATGCGCCGGAGGTCGTCGATGCTGCCCGTGCCTTCGCAATATTTGCCGACAAACTTTTGCGACTCGGCGGCCGATGCCGCCAGGGCGGATATGGTGAATAAAATCGGTAGTGCTTTCATGGCTGGTTCGTTAGATGATATGACTCAAGATTTGCGCGGTCCTTCGCCACGGTCCTCGTGTAAAGAGCGAGTTCAGCGGTCACTACTTGGGGGGAATATCAGAAACTCGGTAATCGTCGGTCCGCCTTTGGCCTCGATCACATTCAGGCGAAGACGCTGCGCAGTGACCGGCGGGAAGCTGGCGCGGAATTTCACGCCAATGGTCGTGCCCTCATGAAAGGATTTCCACTGGCCGTCCTGCCAGGATTCCAGCGCGAATTTGAGAACTCCCTGCTTTTCCGAATACTCCTCCATGATGAAAACCCGGTCGAATGTCACCGGTTTGCCGAGGTCTAATTCCAGCCATGCGGATTTCGTGGTTTCGTCGGTGGCCCAGCGGGTGTCATCCCGCCCGTCCACGGCTTTGCCGGGACCAAAATCGGCCATGTCACGATAGACGTTCGAGGCCGTGGCCTTGGCATTCAGACTGAGCGAAGGCGGCCGAGGCACCACCATCGCCGGAATCGTGAGCGCATCGCCATCAAGCTCCAGCGCGACGATCGTGTAGAGCGGATCGCGATCGGCTTTCGGAACAGAGACCTTGACGCCATCCGCCGTTTGAAGGACTTCCGCCTTGCCGCCTGTGAGAACACGGCTGCCGACGACCTTCGCGGCGATCGCGGGCAGATGGAGCGTGTCGCCTTCCCATGTCCGGATATGCAGATAGATTGTTTTTCCCTTCCTCGTGGAAACCCCGTAGTCGCCTGGCTTGAAGGGCCCGCCACGCGTGCCATAGATGCTCTCACCGTATTTAGTCATCCAGCTGCCGATTTCCCGGAGGCGCTCTACCTGGTTCGGCGGAATCTCGCCGGTGGGCATCGGCCCGACGTTGAGCAGTAGGTTGCCGTCTCCGCCCACGCTGCCGACGAGCATCTCCATGAACGCCTCGAATGACTTCACTCCGTCGGATGGCCCGCCGTAGGCCCAGGCGTCCCGGGACGACATGGTCATGGCCGATTCCCATGGCGTCTGATCGTCATATTCGCCGATGGCATGCTCGGGCGTGTAGTAGTCGGCATGTCTCGATTTGATGAGCCGGTTACTTTCACGACCCAGGTCGAGCCGGTTGTCGATGATGATTCCCGGCTGGAGGCTCCTGACGAGTTGATAGGTGTTCTCCTGGTCGTAGAGCGGTTGGCCGAGGTCGAAGTCGAACCACATCAGGTCGATCTTGCCATAGTTGGTGAGCAGTTCGCGCAACTGTTCCTGCATCCGGGCGACGAACGCGGCATTGCGCTCGGTGCGGAAGTCCGGGTCACGCCAGTCCGGCGGCGAGAAATACATGCCCACTTTCAGACCATGCCTGCGGGCGGCCGCCGCCACCTCGGCGACGAGATCGCGTTTGAAGGGCGTAGCGGTGATGTTGTAGTCGCACGAAGGCGAGTCCCATAGCAGGAAACCGTCGCAGTGCTTGGCCACGAAGACGATGTATCTCATGCCCGCCGCCTTGGCGGTTTCCATCCACTCATCGGCGTTGAAACGCGTCGGGTTGAACTGCTTGTAGAGGTTGTCATACTCCTCGGCCGGGATCTCCCCCCTGTTGGGGCAGAGAGGATTGGTATTGGCCCGCGACCAACTGATTTCCGTGCCCTTGAGGCTGACTGGCCCCCAATGGATGAACATTCCCAAACGTGCGTCGGTCCACCATTGAAGGCGTTCTGGAAAAGGCTTTGGCGGCAAGGATGGCGCGGCTGCAGTTTCTTGCGCAAAGAGGCACGGCTGCGCCAAACCCAGAGCAAGAAAAACCGCCGCGACTAATCCGCTATGCTGGCGAAACAACAGGGATGACATGATTTGATAATTTAAATCATTTCAGGAACCACTCAGGGCGTCGGCTGGATGGCGTAGCGGAAATTGAACCGCCGGCTGGGTGCGGCGTCGCCGTTGAGTGCGAAGCCGTTCGCATCTTCGGGTGCGCCGGTGTTGTCGGCCCACTTGAAGTCGATGCCACCGGTCTGATCTTCCTTCCAGCCGATGAGCGCAGTGGGCACGGCGAGCTCAATGCGCTTGCCCTTGGCGCGGAATGGGATCTTGCCGGCATTTTCCAAAACGAAGGATCCATCGGGCTGCTTCACGGCCTTGTGAATGGAGGTTTCACGATCGGATACGGGCTGAATGTTCACCACAAAATCATATCCCTGCCAACCGGTAGAGGCGTCCTGGTCGGCATCGATGAACAAACGCATCCAGTCCGGATCGGTGTGCGGTGTAAGATCCTCGCGAGTGACAGCGAGGAAAAACAGATGGTGGTCATCGCGGGAAACCTTGGCGGAAATGATGTCATTGCGGCCGCTGGTATTCACATAGCGGTCGCTGCGGCCCCAGCCCATGTGATCGCGGTGGGTGGTGTCGAAGGCGTGATCACGGAATTTCGGCGTGACGTCCGCCCACTCGCTGAAGCGGCCGTCGATGCGCATGGTCTTGGGTTTCCCGGCTGGCGGGATCGGCCGTGCGCCCTTGAGTTTGCGGATGTGCCCGGCCATCTGATAGTAAAGACTGTCCGAGGAGGCTTCCTTGGTAGGTTCGGTGTCGCGGTTGTATTCTTCGTCGAAAGCATCCACGAACACCGGGCTGCCTTGCGGCGCTACCTTGCCAAACATCACATCCTTAACGCCATCTGCGGCGAAACGCTGGGCGACCCACTCGTTCCAACCAGTGATCATGGTGACCGGCGCATCCACCTCATGGGCTCGTTTCCACTGTTCCTCGAAATAGAGCCCGAGCTCCGGGCGTGCCTGGTCGCGCGGCGGCTGCACCTTGTTCTGGTTACTGCGGCCGATGTTGGTGGTGGAGTGCTGAGCCACGGAAACCACAATTTGCTCGGGCTTGTCCGGCGACTCGTGCCAGCCGTAATTCTGAGGGCTGTGATCGAGCCACGGCCACTTGTCCTTGCCATCGGCGAACCACGGGGAGCCCTGCGTCCACGCCCACGACTCGCGCCAGGTGAAGGCGTCCTTGATTTCATCCGGAAGTCCATCGTTGGTGGCGAGGATCAGCGGCTTGCCCTGCCACTCGAACCACAGATCCTTGTAGCGGCCCGGCTTGTAAATATCCTCATAGAGATTGGTGATGACCTTCTTGTAATCGCAGTGGGTGTAGGTGAAGAAAGCGAACTTCGGCACCTTGCGCCCCTCCGCCTTGAGTTGTTCGAACTCCGAGAAAATCACGTCATACACGCCCTTGTAGGTGTGGCCATTGGTGGCATCCATGAATAGGAAATCGACCCCGGCATCAGCGAGCATCTCGGCGTGTTTGCGGATCACGTAGCGGTCATCGGCGACGTAGAATCCCATCTCCGGCTCACCCCAGTGGTGAAACTCGCCCAAGGCGCCGAGCGTCGGATTCGCCGGGTTTTCCGAGAACAACTTCGAGAGGTTGTGCGGGCTCTGGTATTGATCCGCCGGTTTCACCTTCGCAGCCACTCCTTCATTGGTCGGAACCTTCTCGCCGCCGCCGTAGCCGTGCGGCCCGAGCCATGTGAAATAAAAGATGCCGACCTGTTTGTCCTCCTGCGGCGGGCGCACAGCATCACCGACTGGCATCTCGCGGCCGGTCGCGTCGGTGGAAACCCAGGTATCGCTGAAAAGATCTCGCGGGGTTTCTGTGGTAAGGTCCTCATCAACGACGGTGTCGGAGCAAGCGGTGATGGCAAAAAGAGATGCGGCGGATAGAAGCGTGGTGGTGGCGAGTGTGTTCATGTGATTTGGGAAAACGAATCAATCTTGCGGCCCGAAAATGCGACAGGCTGGGCCTGATACCAACTGGTGGCGCGCAATCTTTCAATCCGGTAAAAATTTAGGGACCTGCACCACCAAAGATGGATCACGCATCCTCACCCTGATCGATCACGCCCACCCCTCATTTCTCAATCCAGCAACTCGCCATAACGCTTGCGGGCTAGATTGAGCGAGAGGTCGAGGACGCCCTGGCTGCGGTTGTGCCGCAGCGCCTCATCGGACATGGCAGCGCACTCGGCATGGCTGAGTGAACGGATTGCCTGGCCGACTCCGGGCACCTGCTGTGGGCCGACTGAGAGCTCCTCCACCCCGAGCCCAATAAGCAGCGGCGTGAGGCGGATGTCGCCGGCCATTTCACCGCAGATCCCGGTCCAGATGCCATTGTCGTTGGCGGCATCGATGGTGCGCTTTATCAGGCGGATCACCGATGGGTGGGTCGGCCGGTAGAGCTCGGCCACGTGGGGATTCACCCGGTCAGCGGCGACGGTGTATTGGATCAGGTCGTTGGTGCCGATGGAGAAGAAATCGACTTCCGGAGCAAGCAGGTCGGCGCAGATGGCGGCGGCTGGGACTTCGATCATCACGCCGACCGGCATGTCGTGATCAAAGGGCACCCCTTCCTTGTCGAGTTCGTCCATGCAGCGGCGGACCATTTCCTTGCCGCGCCACACTTCGGATAGGCCGGAGATCATGGGAAACATCACCGCCACCTTGCCCATGGCGCTGGCACGGAGAATCGCGCGGATTTGCTCACGGAACATCGCCGGCCGCGCGAGTGAAACGCGGATGCCACGCCAACCAAGGAAGGGATTTGGCTCTGGTTCGGTGAGCGGTTCCACCGGCAACTTGTCTCCGCCGGCATCCAGCGTGCGGATGATCACGCTGTGCGGCGACATTTCACGGGCGATCCTGGTGTAAATCTCGGCCTGATGATTTTCATCGGGCATTTCCTCGCCGTTGAGCAGCAGGAACTCGGTACGGTATAGGCCGATGCCCTTGGCACCACTGCGTTTCACCAACGGCAGTTCATCGATGATTTCTATATTTCCGGAAACCGTGATCGCCCGGCCGTCGATGGTCTCGGTGGCCGCACCGCGCTTCGCCTCCAGCGAACTGCGCACCTGCGCTTTCTCATCGCTGAGCTTCCTGTAACGCTCCAGAGTTTCCGGCGTGGGGTGCAGGATGAGTTTGCCGGTGTAGCCGTCCAGAATGGCCGGCGCGAGGGCGATGACGTCGATTACCGCCCCTTCCAGCCCGACCACGGCGGGAATGCCGAAGGCACGCGCGAGGATGGCGGTGTGCGAATTGACGCTGCCCTGCTCGGTGGCAAATCCAAGCACGTGACGGCGGTTCATCGAGGCCGTGTCCGATGGCGCGAGGTCGTAAGCCACGAGGATATGGCGGTCATCCGGTCCGAGGTGGCGGGAGTCGTTGTCCGGCGAGAAATTCCGCAGCACCCGTTGGGCGACGTCCTCGATATCTGAGGTCCGTTCGCGAAGATAGGGGTCCGGGATCCGGCGCATGGCCTCGAGAAAATTCTGCATCACCGCGTAGAACGCGTATTCCGCATTTTGCAGGCGGCTGGCGATTGCACCGAGCACGCGCTCGACCACCGCGCGGTCTTCGATCATCATCACGTGCGCCTCGAAAATGCCCCTCTCGTTATCGCCTGAGAGATCTTCCAAACGGCTCTGAAGTTCGATCAACTGGCGCTTGGTGAGCTCGACTGCCTGGCGAAAACGCTCTTGTTCACCGGCAACTTCGGTTTCCTCGATTTCATAAACCTCCGGTGCCGAAAACCCGCGTGCGATCACGTGGACCGGAGCGATGGCGATGCCGGGAGATGCGGGAATCCCCTCGTAGATCACTTCTGGCTCGAATCCGGTTTTGGGCATGGACTGGCAGCAGACTGATTCCCGCTGCGGTGCCATTCAAGGCACAATTTGTGATTCCGCAACCAGGCGTATCAGGGGGAATTTATTGTTTTTACTCACACGGGTTTGTCAGCCAATTTGCCCACATGCATGCGATGAAACAGCTCACGATGATCACAGCCCTCGCTCTTGGAATGGCCAATGCCGCCGAAACCGCCGCAGAGCGCGACGAACGCATGGCGTGGTGGCGTGAGGCGAAGTTCGGCGTTTTCATCCACTGGGGCGTTTATGCCGTCCCGGCCGGCATCCACAATGGCAAGGAGGTTCCGGGCATCGGCGAGTGGATCATGCTGCGCGCCCGCATCCCGGTGGCCGAATACCGTGCTTATGCCAAGGAATTCACCGCTTCGAAATACGATCCCGAAGCCTTGGCGGAGCTGATCAAGGAGGCCGGCGCGCGCTACACGGTCATCACCTCGAAACATCACGACGGCTTCGCGCTTTACCCCTCGGCCGTCACCGATTGGGACGCTGCGGATTCCTCCCCAGCCGGCCGCGATCTGCTTGCGCCGCTTGCCGCCGCCGTCCGCCAGCGGGACATCCGCTTCGGTCTCTACTTTTCCCAGGCCCAAGACTGGGTGCACCCCGGTGGAGCCAAGGCGGAAATGAAGGAGGGCGAAGGTTGGGATCCCGCCCATGATGGGGATTTCGATGATTTTCTCCGCGACATCGCAGTGCCCCAAACGCGCGAAATCCTGCTCCGCTACCAGCCTGACATCCTGTGGTGGGACACCCCTGCATGGATGACCACCGAACGCGCCCGCCCGCTGGCCGAACTGATCCCGTTGCGCCCCGGATTGATCACCAACAACCGCCTCGGCGGCGATTTTCCAGGTGATACCGAGACCCCCGAGCAATTCGTTCCTGCCACCGGTTTCCCCGGCCGCGATTGGGAGGCCTGCATGACCATGAACGAGACTTGGGGCTACAAGAGCAACGACCAGAATTGGAAAACCCCCGCCGAACTCATCCAAACCCTCGTCGATTGCGTCAGCAAGGGTGGAAATTTCCTTCTCAACCTCGGGCCCACGCCGGAAGGCGAGATCCCAGCTCCCAGCATCGAGCGGATGAAGGCCATCGGTGCGTGGATGAGCAAAAATGGCGAGGCGATTTATGGCACCACCGCCAGCCCCTTCCTCAAACTCGACTGGGGCCGCTGCACCAAGCGCCTGAGCGCTGACGGTGGCACATTGTTCCTTCACGTCTTCGAATGGCCGGCTGACGGCCAACTCAATGTCCCCGGCCTGCGCAGCAAGATCACCGCCGCCAGCATGCTCGATGGCGGTGCGAAACTCGAATTTGCCACCACCGATGCCGGCCTGCGCATCAAACTGCCCGCCAACAAACCGGACCCCTCCGCCTCGGTCATTGCTGTGGAATTCACCGGCGCACTCACCGTCGAGCAGCAGCTGCCCGGCCCGCTCGCCGATGGCAGCATCAAACTGCCCGCCGCCATCGCCGACATCCACAACCACGTGCTCGCCCAAGCCCGCATCGACGGCCGTGGCGACGAAGCCCGCGTCACCGGATGGACCCGCGAACTCATCAGTGTCTCGTGGGATTTCCAGGCGAAAAGCCCCGGCCGTTTTGAGCTGACCGCCAGTCACAGCGGCCCGGACAGCGCCAACAAGGGCAGCCTCCAACTCGGCAAAACCCAGCAAGAGATCGAGTTCCCCGCCTCCCCCGCCGGCCAACGCGCCAGCACCGCCCTCGGCGTGGTCGAGATCCCGGAAGCCGGCACCTACCGCATCGAAATCAAACCCAAGGACAAAAACTGGAAGCCGCTCGATCTCTTCGGGCTCTCCTTGAAACCCGTGCCTTCTCATGTCCGATAGCAACATGAGAATCCATCAAGCACCCTGGGGCAAGGCTCTGATCGTGGTTTCCAGCCTGCTGATTGTTTTGTGCGTCGTCAACGTGGCGGTGTTTCGGGCTCTCCTCCCGGAAGAACCACGGGCCATGCTCCTTCTTGCACAGTGGGCCTTGCCGATGATCGTGCTGGCCTGTTTGCCGTTCATGATCCGCAGTTATGCCATTACGGATGATGCGATTTTGATCCGGCGTCTGTTCTGGACTACGCGTTTGGAGCGCAGTGGAATGAAATCGGCGGAATTCTTGCCGAATGCGATGAGCAAAAGCCTGCGGACCTGCGGTAACGGCGGAGCTTTTTCCTTCACCGGTTGGTATTGGAACAAGTCGCTTGGATTTTACCGAGCGTTCGTGACTGACTTGAACCGGACGGTGGTGCTGCATTTTGCAAAGCGAACCGTGATGGTGTCGCCGGTAGATCCGGAGGAATTCGTGAGCGATTTGAATGCATAAAGCCGCATCGAAATCAAACCCAAGGACAAGAGCTGGAAGCCGCTCGATCTCTTCGGGCTCTCTTTGAAACCCGTGCCCTGAGCGAGATTAAAACCAAGCGGAACACCGATCACCATCTGACTCATTTCCTCCCGGGCAAGGATGTCTGATTTTGGTTAGATTTTCCCGGCGATGCTGCCCGATTTCACCTTGGCTCCGGGATAGTGCGCGAGGATTTGTGCTTTGAGGCTCCGCAGGAAATTTGCGGAACCGAACTCCGGCAGCGGGATGCGATGATTAATCTTCTGGCTGGCGATTGCTTCGTCGGTGACAATGAAAGCTCCGGCATCGTAGAGTCTTGTGCCGATGCTTTGTTTCATGAAGATCTTGTATCGCGCGGCGTAGGAAGGGCCATCAAAGGTTTCGAGGTTGGAGCTGCCGGACGTGCGGAAAGGTGTCATTGCCTCGAAGTGCGGCTGTTTGATTTTCACCGGTTTGCTGTCCACAGAAGGATCGTATTTGCCGACGAAGAGATAGCCGAGCCATGGCCGTGGCAGTTGCCGCACAAATCCGTCATGCTCGTAGGTCATCCAAAAATCGGTGGCATTGCCGAGGCTTTCCTCCATTCGGTTGTTCTGGTTGTTGCCGATGCTTTTGTCCTGCGACTTGAACTCGGTGGCGGCGTAGAGAACGGGCTCTTCCTTGTCGCCTTTGGCCGAGTGGAAGCGGCTGTTGGCGAGAACGATGATGTCCCAGTTTTTGGAAGGGCGGAAGTAGGAGGGCAGAATGGAGGGAGTGCTGGTGAGATGACCTCCAGCAAAAATGTGCTCCGGTTTGACGTTGAGACCGATGAGGAAATCACGGATCGCGAGCGCGAAGCCATCCATCGTCTTTCCATGGAGATTCGCGTCACGTGTGCCGCCTTGGGCTTTCTTGGGCACAGCACTTTTCTTCGATGCCCACCAATGTTGGATCGCCTTGTGAAACAGGTCGGTTTCGGAAAACGCTTTCATGTCGGAATTTTGTCGATCTGATAGGCATCCAACGCGGCCTGGGTGGCAAGCTTGAAGTCCTGGGTCGCGAAGGCGTGGCGAAGTGTGTCGGCTAATTTTGGGGAAATGGATTTTGGATCGGGCACACGGATACGGCGCAGGTATTGGGCTTGGAAGCGGAGATAGCCGCCACGCATGCGGACACCGTAACAGTGGATGAAGAATTCGCCGACGGCGGACATGAGCAAGGCTCCCAGCACTTTGAGATCCCAAATGTCCGAGGTGATCCAGTAGAGATTGTGCTGCGGGTAGGTCTTGCCGGTGTCGAGTGCTGGAAGCAGGCGGTCCTTGATGTCGGCAATGTAGAGTTTGTGTTTTTTGACGAGCGCGAGGTTCACGCGGTCGATGGTCTTGTGCCAGTTCTCGGCGCGATCCTTTTTCGCGGTGTGGCGGCTGGAAAGCAGTTCGTGGTGTGGCCCAAGGTGTTTTCTCAGTTGTGGATAGTCGTCGAGCTTGACCAAGCCACTGCCGTTCCATGGATTCGCCATGCAGTGGCCGGACCACTTGACTTTGCCCTCATGCAGATCGGAGGCGAGAGCAAGCGGCAGGATGCGGTCGGGTTCGATGTCCGGCTTGTTGGGGGAAATGAAAACCTTGTCCGCTCCGGTGGCGACACCAATGCCGATCTTGGTGCCGGTCGTCTTGCATTCGAGGGGAAAGCAGGTGGATTCGAGGTGCTTGAGGAGTTTCAAAGCCTCGGGCGAGGAACAAGGCCAGGGTTCGGTGCCGTGAAACCAATCGACGAATCGCGCACTCTTGAGATGCCGATTGTGGTCGAGCTTCGGTCCGAGCGATTCCATCAGGCGGAGGCTGCTTTCGGTTTCGATGCCGGGCAGAGCTTTGGAAACGATGACCGGCCCCTGTTCCTCGCGGGCAATGATGGTGACGGCGGGGTAGGCGGAAACCTCGCTCTCAAAAGCCTGCACGTCGTGGGCCTCGATGATGTGGCGGACGTTGTAACCCTCGGTGGTGATGAACTCGCGCAGGGCGCTGCCGTAGTCGTTGAGCATCCAGCGGTCGGCGCAGATGTAGGCGCAGACGCCGCCTGGCTTGAGCTGGAGTAGAGAGGCTTGATAGAAGGCGACGTAGATGTCTGCCCGGCCGCGCATGGCGCTGAATCCGTTGCGATACATCGCCGCCTTCTTCTCGGGAATCTCCTCCATACGAATATAGGGTGGATTGCCGATGACGAAGTCGGCGATGGGGAAACAGAGCGAGACTTCCAGGAAATCACGGACCTTGATCCAACTCTGCGCGAGCTTTTCGGCCGTGGCGGAAGGAACCCGTAGGGAAATCAAAGTCTCCCTAACAACGCCCGTCGCCTTTTTTGCAGCTTCCGGATCGATCTCAAAGGCCTGCAAGGCCGAGGTGGCATGATTCAATGGCGTGCCGTGGCGTTCGCAGGAATCCACCAAACGCCGGACCATCGCGCTAAGAAAGGCACCATCTCCGGCGGACGGCTCCAGCGCCACCATGTCCGCCAAGCACTTCTCCGGCAAGTATCCGGCCAAATCGAGCACCAACTCCACCAACCACGGCTTGGTGTAAACGACACCCGCTTCGCGCGGTGGGAGAAGGGTGGCGTCCAAGTAAATCATAAGTTCAGGTGAACAGTTTTCGTGTGGCTTGTCAAAGGGAGATTATGGCTGGGGGAAAGGTTGTTGAGAGAGCGCGGCTTGAAAAGTGAGGCGTGGGTGGGTCAGGGTCCCATTCGAGGCGGAAGAATACGCGGCCGGTGGGGGAGAGGGGAGCGGTCCAGTGATGGGGCTGCGGCGGGTTGGCGGCGGTGAAGGTGTGGCGGGGCGGGCGGGGTGTGGGGCTTGTTGCATTTCGGAAGACGCCGGGCGTTGCGTGGCGTGTGGCATGGGATGGGAGAGTTCGAGGTTATTGGTTGGGTGAGCAGTGAGCATTATTGGAAACCTGGTGAGCCTTGGCGATGAAGTATTCTAGGAAATGCTGGTATCCCTTGGATCCGGGGCCAGTGGAATAACGCTGGATGGAATCCTCGACGGTGCGGATGCACAGGGTCCAGAGAAAAAGTCCTGATCGAGTTTGCCGTCTGGTGAAAAACTCTCAAATCATGCGCTTCACCTGCCATCCTGCGCTTCTGCCTTGTTCGTAGTGTTTCGGGCGCATACCCGCCCGCCATGCATCCACATCCCGCAACCACCGTCACAGAAACCAAGATTGTCATGTCTGATCCCACCGCGTTGGGAGTGTTCGGGCTTTCGATGGTTACCTTTGTCGCCGCTTCCCAGAAAATGGGCTGGACCAGCGGTGTCACCTACCTGGTTCCATGGGCGTTGTTTCTTGGTTCGCTGGCCCAGATTTGGGCTTCCACCATCGATTTCAGGAAGAACAATTACTTTGGCGCGATCGTGCTCGGAGCTTACGGCCTGTTCTGGGTGGCGGTGGCCATGCACTGGGCCATCAGCCTCGGATGGTTGGGAAAAATCGATGCGAACGCGGACCCGCGACAACTCGCATTCGCCTGCATCGGCTACACGATTTTTTCGCTCTTTATCATGATTGCCGCCTTCGAAGCAAACAAGGTGTTTGCCGCCATTCTGGTGTGCATCAACATCCTGCTCCCCGCTCTCGCGATCAGCATCCTGATGAAGGGCACCGCAATTGGTGAATTGAGCCACAAACTCGCGGCGTGGTCCGAATTATTGATCTCACTGCTCGGTTTTTACGCCGCCGGCGCGGTATTTCTCAACAGCTACTTCGGACGTGTGCTCCTTCCGCTGGGAGCACCGCTGGGCCTGATCCGCAAGGGGCCTGCCAAAACCGGCGCATGAATCAACGCGCTGGCAGCAGCACCAGAAAATTGCGCACCGGGCGGTTCCATGGCGGACGCTGGCTCAGCGGGCCGCCCGAGACTTGCGGGGAAACCCATAACTCGGAGGAGCGACCGCCATCCAGATTGAGCGCGTGACACACCGGCCAGCCGGGGATTTTGTGGCTGTCCAGCGCGGCGGCGGTTTGTGCCAGCGATGCGGGCGTGCTGCGGCCGATCCACCAGCGGCTGCCACCATCCCAGAGGACCATCGTGCGGGCACTGACTTTCACGGAATCAAGCCCGGCAACGGCGCGGCCATTTTCGACGAGCATCGGTCCGGATTGCAGCAATTCGCGCATTCCAGCAGCCCCCGCGCGGCCGAGTTTTTCGCGACGGCTGATGGCACTGCGGTCCGACTCATGCCACACGCCGCTGCCCAGCGATGAGGCCGTGTTCCATGTGCCCGAGCGTTTTCCCGCTGCGATCACCAGTCCCAACGGATCGCCTTCCGGAGTGAAAAAACCGCCATTCACTGCGGCAAGCCCGCCAACGGATTGCGCGGCTGCCGAGGCATCGGCGAAACGGCTGGCCGGCCCGTCCGCTTGGTCGATGACTACCAGCCGGTGGCTGCGCGCATCGAAGGAAACTCCCTCGAAGGTGATGCCGGAAAATTCACCGCGGCTTACCCGCGGCTCCTCCGCAGGCAATGCAGGGAGATCTGGTTTCACCAACTCCATCGCAGCCTGGGGCGGCCGGATGGCCGTCGCGGGGCGGGCCAACGCAGGCGCTTCGCGCACCGGAGCACAGGCCGCCATCAACATCATAAGTACCACCCCGGAAACAAATCGCATGACGCGAAATCGCAGGTTGGCGCGGCTTTTGCAAGCGGCTGGGCGTGCGAAAGGGCGGAGCTTGCGCCCCGCCCCTTCGGGCCGGAACCCGGCCTACTTGGAATCTCCAACGCAATGGATCACTTGCGGATCTCAAACTGACTGGCTGCGGCGGCCGCAGGCACGGAACAGTCCGTGTCCAACAACTGCGGTAGCTTCCACGCCCTCCACTCAAGCTCAACGCCCCATGCGTGACAGTCCCGACACAGGCCAACCCCGGCACGGCTACGGCTTGGTCAGCGTGAGCGTGCCGGAGCCGATGAATCCATATGCGGAACCGTTCCACTCGTAGGATTTGTGGGTGCCCTCTATCCCGGCGGGCGTCTCTTTGTTCAGAATCATGTCAAAGGCAAAAGAATCGTCGGGACCGACATCGATGAACCATCTCACCTTGTATGGCTCCTCAAGTGCGGAAGAGGCACCAGTGATCAAACCGGTTGCAGCAGGCGCGCTAGAGTCAGTAAAAGTGCCGGAATTCCCTGTCGCATCGAATACGAAAGACAATGTTCGAAGTCCATTCACATTCACGACCAAGGTTCGACTCGCGAGAGTGGCTTGCACAAGGGCATCAGGGTAAGATACCAATGAGACATTGTAAAACGCACGAGAGAGGGTCGCAGAATCGAGTTTGATTGGCCTTGATATATCCTGTCCTGCAACCTGATAGATTTCTCCCAGCTTGTTCCAAGACTGTAAATCCACACTGCGGAATGCTTGGAATCCGGAGCCACCCGGCTGTGAATCCGCAAACTGAAAAAGCGTTTCCACACCAAGGCTGACTTCAAGCTCTCCCGCAATCCCCGAACATATCGGCAGCTTCTGGGCTTGTTCGTCGAATGCTTGAGCCGCGGCATCGGTGCGTTCAAAGGTGACGTTGTTGATGGTGGTGGCATTACCGCCTGCTGCCATGATCGCATCAATCACTACCCGGCTTGGGGAATCCGTGATCAAGCCGAAGACCGTGTGCTTGTTGTCGAGACCCGGAATACTGACACCTCCCGTGAGGTATATCTGGCTGCCATTGTCATGAACATCGCCAGTATTGGCCATGGCGAGCACATAAGGGACGTGTTTCAAATCCACATGAAACTCATCGCGGAAGGTGTATCCGGGACCACCGCTATTGATGCCCGTTCCGGAGCCCGTTTGGGCGATCTTGAAGCCCGGATCATTGACCACCCGAAAAAATTTCTCTCCGGAGTAAAGCGGCTTGCGAATGACAGCGCCGGTGAGTGGATCGATCCGTGTGCGGGTGGCCTGCGCGAGAGTAATGAAATTCGCCACCGTCTGCGGCGTCTTGTCGTATTGCAACTCGACGACCACATCCCCCTGCGTGGTGTGGAAGGTGGCCAGCAGCTTGGCATGCAGCGGCGTGGCGAGAATTAGTAAGGGAATCAGGAATTTCACGCAGGGGTAAGGAACATAAAGCGCCAAAAAACGCAAGTCCCTGATACTAACGTGATACTAACGACAATGCAAGCACCCTTCCGGTCCCTCCGGGGTGAGGAGCGCCGGAGTTCATGCTTCAGCATGTCTTCCGCGCAGGCGGAGCAGAAGATCGGCTGAAGCTCATTTTGCCCAAGCGAACCGGAGATCTGCCGAGGCCAAAAATTCCCCCCGGCGGCGGAGTGAATCGAAATTTTTCCATGGACATGCCAGCACTGTCGCAATTGGCGGTTCCATTCCGGCGTTTTCCCGTGTAGCAAACGTGCATGCGCTCTGCGGTTTACGCCGGATCCTTCGATCCTCCCACCAATGGTCATCTCTGGATGATCGAGCAGGGGCTGGAAATGTTCGACCAACTCATTGTGGCCATCGGCAACAATCCATCGAAACGATATTCGTTCACGGTTGAGGAAAGGCTGGGACTGCTGCGTTCCTCCACCAAGCCGGTGGACAACCTGGTGATCACCCATTTCGACAATCGTTACCTGGTGGATTACGCCCGCAAGAAGGGTGCTAAATACATTCTGCGCGGAATCCGCTCGCCGCACGACTACGAATACGAACGCGTGATGCGCCACATCAACGCCGACATGGCCCCGGAAATCACCACCGTTTTCCTAATGCCGCCGCGCGACATCGCCGAGGTTTCCTCCAACATGATCAAGAGTCTCATCGGCCCCAAAGGCTGGGAAGACACGGTCCGCCGCTATGTGCCGGCGCCCGTCTTCGCCCAACTCGCCGCACAGGATCAGGATGGATTCAAGCGCGATCTGGGTATCATGCACTGATGCGCGGTGGCCCGTGAAATCAGGCCTGGCATTGCAACCACTCCGCGCGGCTGAGCGACCAGGCGGCGAGATCCTCGATCGCAGCCACTGAAGTGACATGACAAAGCCGCTGGCGGAGTTCCTTCGCCCCGGGAAACCCCTTGCAGTAGGCCATCAGGCGCGAGCGCATGGCTGTTAGAGTGTGTCTTTCCTCACCATAACGCCCGCTTTCCACGGCCATGCGGCAATGACGCAGCACCAGTTCCCAGCGTTCCTCCAGCGCAATTTCCGGCGACTCGTGGCCGGTTTCCAAATAATGCTTCGCCTCGCGGAAAACCCACGGGTTGTGCATCGCCGCCCGGCCGATCATTACTCCGGAAACTGCGGTCTCATGTTTGCGGCGGGCCACATCGGAACCGCAGGAGACATCGCCATTGCCGATCACAGGGATCGAAACCGCGCGTGCCACGGCATCGATCACGTCCCAGTCCGCGGCACCTCCATAACCTTGCGAACGGGTGCGGCCGTGGACGGCGAGCGCACTGATGCCGCTGTCTTCCAGAATCCGCGCCACCTCCACGGCGTTGACCGTCTTTTCATCCCAGCCGATCCGGATTTTCGCGGTGACCGGCACTTTGTCACCGACGGCACGGACCAGTTCCACCGCCACCTCGGTGAGCAGCGGGCAGTCTTTGAGCAAAGACGAGCCGCCGTTCTTGGCGACCACCTTGTTCACCGGACAGCCGAAGTTGATATCAATGAAATCCGGGCGCTTCCAATCGATGATTTTCCTCGCCGCCTCGCCCATGCGGCGGCCATCCGCACCGAACAACTGCACGCCCACCGGCCGCTGCATGTCGGTGAACCCGGTGTATTTCCGCGTGCGCTCGTCGGCCTGCATGATGCCCTCCGCCGAGACGAACTCGGTGACCATCACGTCCGCGCCGAGTTCCTTGCAGATCTGGCGGAAAATGACGTCCGTCACTCCCGCCATTGGAGCGAGATAAAGAGGAAACAGGTTGTTGGCGAACCATGGAAGCACGCGCGACGCTAGCAGCGGCAGGGTTCGGCCGTCCACCCCGCATCGAGCGGATTTCAAACCGACTGCATCATGCCGAACCACCCGGATTCCCTTTCACAATCCGTTCCATGAACAACCATTCGTCTTTTTTGCACAACGCCGCCTGTCACCACAGGCAGGCAGTGTTGGTGCATCCGAATGTAGGTGTTGTCAGTCCAAGTTGAACCTGCCAATCTGAATTCAGCCGTGCATCTTTACAAGCAGCCCGGATGTGCTGGCTCGGAAACCGCACATCCCGCCAGGAACCCCGGTTCCAGCGCTCCTTCGTTCGCCCATGCCATGCTGGCGGATCACAGTATCCGCATGCATGCGCAGACTGTCTCAACGGACGAAACCGGCGATGATTCAGCCTGCCGACTGCGTTCGCACACCATGCGCGAACCGTGGCGGCGGTCCCGTTCTCCCGCAAATCAACCAAACCTATGAACCGCAGATCCTTCATTAAATCCAGCCTGGCCGCCGCAGCGGTTGGCGGCCCGCTCATTGTCCCGTCACGCGTGCTCGGCCTCGACGGCGCGGTGGCTCCTTCCAACCGCATCAACATCGGCGTCATCGGAGCCGGCGGCATCGCCGGAGGATTCCATTTTCCCGCCCTGCTGCGCAACGAAAACGCCCGAATCACCGCAGTCTGCGATGTGGATGCAAGGCGCCTCAATACCGCCCGGGATGGAGTCTCGGGCTATTATGCCAACTCCCTGCCTGCCGGAACTCCCGGCGACTGCGCGGGTTTTCAGGATTTCCGTGAACTGCTAGCCCTGCCGGACCTTGACGCGGTGCTCATCGCCACGCCGGACCACTGGCACGCGGTGATCGCCATCGCCGCCATGAAAGCCGGCAAGGATGTCTATGGCGAAAAGCCGCTGACGCTGACCATCGCGGAAGGCCAGGCCATGGTGAACGCCACCCGGCGCTACGGCCGCGTCTTCCAAACAGGAACGCAGAACCGCTCGAACCACGTCGTCCGCGGAATCTGCGAGCTTGTCCGCAATGGCGTGCTGGGAAAAGTCCACACCGTTCAGGTCGGCCTGCCCGCCAGCATCCAACTCCCCAGACAACCGGTCATGCCCGTGCCGCCGGAATTCGATTACGATCTCTGGCTCGGCCCTGCGCCGTTCATGCCATACACCGAGCAACGCTGCCACTTCTCCTTCCGCGGCATTCTCGATTACTCGGGCGGATCACTCACCGACCTTGGAACGCACTACTTCAATGTCATGCACTGGGCGATGGGCGTGGATCACTCCGGCCCCGTCTCGATCGAAGGCCATGGCAACTTCGACCGCAATCACCTCTCCGACGTCGCCAACACCTATCAATACGACCTCGAATACGCCGAGGGCTTCAAGGTCACTGGCGGCACAAGTCTGCCGCTCGGCGTGCGCTTCGAGGGAGAGAATGGCTGGATATTCCTACCGCTCGGCTTCCCCGGGCCGGAAACCAATCCGACGGTACAAACCCCCAGCGCCAGCGATCCGGCATTGCTGGCGACCCGGCTCGACGACCGCGCCACCCGCTTGTTCGTCAGCAACGACCACCACGACACCTTCCTGCGTGCCGTGCGCACCCGCGGCGAGTCCGCCTCTCCCGTCGAGATCGGCCACCGCTCCACCTCGGTTTGCCACCTCATCAACATTTCCATGCGCCTCGGCCGCAAGCTTCGCTGGAACCCTCTCACCGAAGAATTCGTCGGCGATGATTCCGCCAACCAGATGTGCTCCCGCGCCATGCGCGAGCCATGGAGCCTCACCTGATTCACGGTTACCCCTTCCATCTTCCACTCCATTTTCATCATGAAACGAAACACACGCGCCGCCGCCGCCCTGGCGATCGCACTCTGCCTTGGCTCAGGACGGCCCGTCGCCGCAGAGCCAGCCACCATCCATCCGGATCCAATCAAGGTGGTGGTCGTCACCGGAGATCATCCATTCAACGAGAAAACCTTTCTTGAAGCCTTCGACGGCCAGCCGGACATCGATATCGTCCACGCACCGCAACACGACCACGACGAGATTTTCGAGGACGTCAGCGGCTGGAATTACGACGTGATGGTCCTCTATCACTTCTCTCAGGTCACGCCCTCACCTGCCCGGCAGCAGGCATTCACGGAGTTGCTGGATCGCGGCGTCGGCCTCGTCGTGCTGCACCACGGGACGCTCACCTACCCGCAGTGGCCGGAGACGGAGCGGATCTATGGCCGCAAACGCGATGTCGGCGGGCCCTTCGGATTCCACCTCGACCAGCGCTACACCGTTCACCTGGCGGATCCCTCTCATCCGATCCTGCAAGGCATGAGCGACTTCACCGCCGAGGATGAAACCTACACCCGCTACTATGGCCCCACGCGCCCGGACAACCACATCCTGCTCACCACGGATCACCAACCGTCCGATGCCGTGCTCGCATGGACGCGTTCCTACGCTCATTCCCGCGTGTTCGCCTATCAACATGGCCACGATTCACCCGCTTTCGGCAATCCGGCGTTCAGGCAAATTCTCACCCAAGGCATCCGCTGGACGGCCGGCCGCCTGCCGGAGGAAAACGGTGGCAATGCATTGAGCTCAGGCTCGGTTTTCCGCCAACGCAATCTCGAATGGGCGCTCGCCGCTCTGCCCGCATATGAATCCGGCAACAGCCGCAGCGCGCCGGCGGTGATCGAATCCAAAGTGTCCACCTCTCTCGGCGACGCCGCTGCCGGCGAGGCGCTCGCCGCACGGCTTGCACCGCTCTTGTCATCACCCGCTACCCGCGATGCGAAAAGCTTGCTGTTGCGACAGCTTGGCCAACTGCGTGCCACCGCCCAGATCCCGGCGGTTGCCGCTCTGCTCAAGGACGCAGATCTCTCGCACATGGCCCGCTATGCGCTCGAAGCCATCGCCACCGCGGATGCCGACTCCGCCCTGCGCGACGCACTCCCGGCCACCACCGGCACGCAGCGTGTCGGCATCATCAACTCGCTCGGCCAACGGCGCGATCCACAAGCCATTCCCGCACTCACCGCACTGGCCAATGCTGGAGATGACGAGGCCGCCGCCGCAGCAATGAAAGCCCTTGGCAACATCGGCAGCCAAGCCGCACTGGACGCACTCCATGAAATCAAGCCGCCCGCCGCGCTGGAAATCACCCGCAAATGGGCGCTGCTCGGAGGTGCCCAGCTCTTGATCAACTCTGGAAACGTCGGGAACGCCGCCGCAGTCATCAGCCCCTTGCTGGATGAAGATTCACCGGCACTGCTTCGCGCCACCGCATTGCGCCTTTTGATCACCGCCACACCCGCCGACGCGCTGCCCCGCGCCCTCGCTGCGCTGAAAGGCGGAGAACCCGAGACGCGCCGCGCGGCACTCGCAGGCCTGCGCGACCTGCCCGGCACCCCGGCCACACTGGCCTATAGCGAATGCATGCCCGCACTCGATACCGGCACCAAGGTGCAATTGCTCACCGTGCTCGCAATGCGTGGTGATGCCGCCGCCCTCCCGGCGGTCCTCGCCGCAGTCACCGCCGACGATGAATCCGTGCGCCTCGCCGCCATCAAGGCCCTGATCCCCCTTGGTTGTGAGGAATGCGTGCCGGTGCTCGCCAAATTCCTCACCGGGGGCAGTGAGACGGAAAAATCCGCAGTCCTAGCCACCTTGGAACGGATGCCGGGCACCGCCGTCAGCCGGGCCATCCTCAACCATGCCGTCACCGCCGAAGCACCCGTCGCAGCATCCCTCATCGCCATCGTCGGCCAGCGCGGCGCGACCCCGCTGCTCGATGATTTGAAACCGCTGGTCCACCACCAAGACCCCGCCGTGCAAGCCGCAGCCATCACCGCGCTCGGTCTGCTCGTGATGCCGGATTCCCTGCCAGGCATCATCGGACTGCTCGGCGATCCACCGTCCCCTCGCGGGCGTGCCGCGCTGGAAAAATCCCTCGCCGGCGCCTTGCTCCGCATGCGTGACAAACCATCCACACTGCAAGTCCTCACCAGCGCCGCCGCACGGGAACCCGCCGCCATGCGTCCGGCACTGCTCCGCCTGATCGCCGCCCTGGGAACCTCTCCGGCATTCGATTTTCTATCGGAAATGGCGGCGGAAGGCGATGCCAATGACCGGCGCGAAGCCGTGCGCGCCCTCGCCACATGGCGTGATGCCACCCCCTTCGACCTGCTGTGGGGCATCGCCACCAACTCCCCGGACGCACCAACCCGCGAACTGGCCATGGAAGGTTGCGTGGCGATGCTCGCGCTGCCGGACGCCCGATTCAAGGAGGACAGGATGTTGCTGTGCGTGCGCGCTCTCGGACTCACCGGGGATGTCGATTTGCGCGTCGAACTGCTCGCCTTGCTGGAGGAAAGCCAGGACATCGCGGTGCTGCGCGCCGTGCTGCCTCTCATGGGTGACCCGGATCTTGACGCTGCCGCCACCGCCACCACGCTCGAAGTGGCCTCGAAGCTCATCATGGATTTCCCGGATGAAACCGCGGCCGCCATTGGAAAAATCGCCGCTGAAGCTTCCGACGGCGGCATGCGGCGCCGTGCCGAAAGCGTGCTGGCCCGGATGCGCGAAATCCGCGCCAGCATCCGGGCGGAGTGGAATTTCAACGAGGACACCGGCGGCTGGGCTGCCGCGAACCAGTGCGAAACCGCCCTCAAGGATGGCTCGCTGCTGATCCATTCCACCGGTGTTGATCCTTTCATCCAAGTCACACGGGACATCCCTCCCGGCAGCTACCTGCTGACGTTGAGAATGAAATCCGACAGCGCCGGCCCGGCCCAGTTCTACTGGACTACGGACAAGGCCCGCACCTTCAACTCGGATCGCGTGCTCACGATCACACCCGTCCAAAACGACGGTGCCTGGCATGAACACCAGCTCATCCTCACGCTGGATGACACGCTCAGGGAACTGCGCTTCGACCCAAGCTGCGCGCCGGGAACCATCCAGCTGCAATCCATCCGGCTGATGATCCCGCCCTCCCCGCCGGCACAACCATGATTCCTAACAAAAACCGCCAGACACCGCGCCCATGAAACGCATCTATCCGCTCGCCGCATGTTTCATCATCCTCGCCTTCCCCGCCAACGGCGAGGGAGAAAAGGAGCCACTTAAACTCGAACTGCCCGCCCCCACATTCAAGGGCACGCCGCAAGACCTGCCCAAGGGCTCGATGGTCGAACCTCTCAGCAACAAACCCCGTCCGCCTTTCATGGTCGTCAAAGGCGTCATGAACGCAGCTCTCGGCAAGCCCGTCGCCACTAGCGCCAAGCCCGTCGTTGGCGAACCCGGACAAATCACCGATGGCAGCAAGGAGGCCTCGGATGAGGTGCTGGAAATGCGCCGCGGCACCCAGTGGATCCAGGTGGACCTCGGCGGAAACCATGAAATCCATGCCGTGGTGATGTGGCACGACCACAGCTCGCTTCAGGTCATGCACGATGTGATCGTGCAGGTTTGCGACGATCCGGAATTCAAGACGGACGTCCGGACGGTCTTCAACAACGATCTGGACAACTCCTCAGGACAGGGCGTCGGCTCGGACCGTGAGTATTTTGAAACCCACGAGGGTAAACTCGTGGACGCCAAGGGAGTGAAAGGCCGCTATGTGCGCGCCTACACCCGCGGCGGCAGCCTGGGCCCCGAGAATGCCTGGCAGGAAATCGAGGTCTATGCCATACCCGCACCGTGAATCATCGAGCGTGGGTTTTCTGCCTGTGTCTGGTTGGAATCGCCGCGCTCGTGCTGCGAACCACCGCTCCCGACGCGCGGCCCATGCACAATGATGAGGCCGTCAATGCCATCCGCCTCGGTGACTCATGGAGCGGGAAAAACCACCGCTACGATCCTGAGGAACACCATGGTCCATCGCTCTATTATATCTCTGCGGCAGTCGCCAGGCTCGCCGGCGTGCGAAGCTCCGGGGATCTCGGCGAATCGATCCTGCGGCTCACTCCGGCCTTGTGCGGGGTTGCGGCCGTCCTTCTGTTAGGACTGCTGCGTGACGGTCTCGGCCGTGCGGCGACGATGGCCGCCGCGATTCTAACCGCCATCTCGCCGGCGATGGTTTTCCATAGCCGGAATTACATCCACGAGATGTCGCTGGCATGTTTCACACTGCTGGCGCTGGCCGGCGCATGGCGTTACTTCCGCAGTGGAAACCCGCGCTGGGCCGTCGTCGCCGGCCTCGGCCTCGGGCTGATGCACGCCACCAAGGAAACCTTTGTCCTCTGTCTCGCCGCCGCCGCGGCAGCGGTCGTCCTCACTGTCTTGATGAGCGGCGGAACGCCCGCCTTGCGGCGGCTGCCCGGAAGCATAAAGCCAGCCCATCTCGCGCTGGCGGCCATGGCAGCGCTGGTCGTTTCCTGTCTGCTGTTCACCTCGTTTTTTACGAACTGGAGCGGCCCGCTGGATTCGGTGAGAACCTATCTCCCCTGGCTCAAGCGCGCCGCCGGGGAGTCACCCCATATTCATCCGTGGTATTTCTATCTGGAGCGGCTGCTCTGGTTCCGGCGGCCGGGCGGAACGCTGTGGACCGAGGGAATCATCCTGCTGCTGGGCCTTGCAGGCTGCGTGGCGGCCCTGCGCGATCGCCTGCCAGGCACCGTGGATGTCCGCCTCGCCCGGTTTCTTGCCATTTACACACTATCGCTCACCGCCATCTACTCGCTCATTGCCTACAAGACCCCGTGGTGTCTGCTCGGTTTCCTGCACGGCTGGATCCTGCTGGCCGGCATCGGCACCGCATCGGTCTTTTCAGTGTGCCGGACTCCCGTCGCGAAAACGGCCGCAGCCATTCCGCTGCTCGCCGCCACCGCGCATCTCGCGTGGCAATCGTGGCAGCTCAATTTCATCTGTCCCGCCGATTCGCGCAGCCCCCTTGTCTATGCCCAGACCGCACCGGATTTCCTCCGCCTTCCAGATCAGATCGACCGCTTGCTTTCCGTCCATCCGGATGGGGAGAACATGCGGGTCAAGGTGATCGCGCCAGCCGGCGATTACTGGCCGCTGCCGTATTACCTCCGCCGCATGACACGCGTTGGATGGTTTGATGAATTGCCGGATGATCCGTATGCTCCGGTAATCGTCGCAGCCGCACAATTGCACGCGCGGCTCGACGAACGCTCGGAAAAAAAATGGCTCATGGTCGGACTGTTCGAACAGCGGCCGGGCGTCTTCATGGAACTCTATGTGGAAGCCAACCTCTGGAAAAAATGGATCGCGTCACGCAGCGCCGTCGGCGCGGGATAATTGCTGGAAACGACCGTCTTGGGCTCCCCTCAGCCCATCGCTTTTTCCATCAGCGCATTCATGCGGCTGATGGTGTCGCGGGCGTCATCAAGCAGGCCGGCGGAGATCAGCGCGTTGTCGAGAAGCTGGCGGGAAACGAGCGCGGCCACCTCGGGATTCGATTCCCTGGCGGCGGCGAGTTTTCTAACAAGCGGATGGCGCGGATTGATCTCCAGCTCCACCTTCACCTCGTCTTTGTAGTTCTCGTCCATCGCCTTCATCATCTGGCGCATCTGCGGGCTCATGCCATCGGCCGGAACCAGCGCGATCACCGGATGATCCACAAGGCGCTTACCGCTTGAAACGGAAGTGACGCGATCACCAAGTTCAGCCTTGAGGAATTCACAAAGCGCGGTGGTTTCCTGCTCGCCGAGCGATTCCCCCTCCGCCGCCTGGTCATCCAACTCGACCCCGCCGTGGCGGATGGAAACGAGTTTCTTGCCGTCGAATTCACCAAGCGAATCGACCACGTATTCATCCACCCCGTCGGTGAAGTAGATCACCTCAAGTCCGCGCGCCTTGAAGCCCTCGATATACGGGCTGCTCTCGATCTGCTCGCGGGTGGCTCCCACAAGATAATAGATCTGCTCCTGGCCGTCCTTCATGCGGGCGGCATAATCGCCAAAGCCGCAGACGGCACCCGTATCGGTGAGTGAGGATTCAAAACGCAGCAACTTGGCGAGCGCCTCGCGGTTCGGATAATCGGTGACGATGCCTTCCTTGAAAAAGCGTTCGAATTTTTTGTAAAACCCGCGGTATTTCTCGGGATCGGACTCGGCTTCCTTTTCAAACATCCGGATCACGCGCTTGCTGATCACGCTGCCCAGCTTGCGGATCAGCGCGCTGTCCTGCATCGTTTCGCGCGAGATGTTCAGCGGGATGTCGGCGCTGTCCACCACGCCCTTCATGAAGCGCATCCAGTCCGGCAGAAGATCCTTGGGCGAGGCATCGATGAGCACTTTCTTGCAATAGAGCGCCACGGCGGGCTCGGCCTTGCCAAATCCCATGCGCTCCGGGTTTTCACTGGGCGCGAAAACCAGCGCGTTAATGGCAAGCGGAGCGTCGGCGCTGAAGTGCAGCCGGTATGCGGGCTCATCCCATGCCTTGCAGGCAAACTGATAGAATGCCTTGTATTGCTCGTCGTTGATCTCGGACTTGTTCTTTAGCCACAGTGCCTCCACTTCGTTGACACGCTTGCCATTGAGCATGATAGGAAAACCGACGAAGTTGCTATAAGTTTCAATGAGATGCTTGACGCGGGTTTCCGTGGCGTATTCGGCGCAGTCTTCCTTGAGGTGAAGAACCAGTTTCGAACCGCGGTCCAGGCCGCTGGTTTCCTCGATTTCGTAGCCGCTCTTGCCATCGCTGGTCCACACGAGCTCCGGCGAGTCGGCATGCCACGAGCGGGAATAAACCGTCACCTTGTCCGCCACCATGAAGGCGGAATAGAAACCGACGCCGAACTGGCCGATCATGTTGCCCGGTGAGGCACCGCCGTCCTTGATCGACTTGAGAAAAGCCTTGGTGCCGGAGTGGGCGATGGTGCCGAGGTTCTTGACCAATTCGTCGTGCGACATGCCAATGCCGTAATCGGCGATGGTAAGAGTCTTCGCCTCCTCGTCGGTCGTGATGTGGATTTCCAGCGGCAACGTCGGCTGATGAATATTCTTCTCGGTGGCCTCCACGTGGCGGAGTTTTTCCATCGCGTCGGAGGCGTTGGAAACCAACTCGCGCAGGAAGATCTCCTTGTCGGTGTAAAGTGAGTGGACCACCAGATCGAGCAGTTGCTGGATCTCGGCTTGGAAGACGTGTTTTTCAGGGGATGATTCGCTCATGAGTGGATGATTGACGTTGGGAAAGGCGCGGAACATAGCCACAAGTCCCCGGCTGTCAAAGGCAGAGCTGCGAGTGATTGTTTCACTGGAAGAAAGTCTTCCTCGCCACCCCGGTAGTGCAGTCTTTGGTGAGGCGCATGGCTGAGTGATTATGGAAAAATTTCCGCCGTGCCCACGGCATTCGCGCGCACCCTGCCATGGTGATCGATAAAGGGCTCGGGGTTTTCCACCCGTCCCAGCAAGCGCACGCCGGGGCCTTTCGAATCGGGCTTGATGCCGAGATCGGCGTCCATGGTGGCGGCGAGTTGTTGAAGCTTTTTGACGATCTCGGGATTTCCGGCGGCAACGTTTTTCGTTTCGCCGATGTCGGATTCGAGATGATAGAGGGCGAGGTTAGGAGCTTTGTTTTTCGCAGTGCCGAAATGCAGTTTCCATGGACCGCTGCGGATCGCCTCTAACTGAAAACCGCGGAAGTAATGGAAAACCTCGTGAGCTTTCGCATCTGGTTTCCCGAGCCAGACGCCCGAGACATCGATGCCATCGAGCTTGCGGTCTTCGGGCGGGCTTGTCCCGGCGAGGGCGGCGAGGGTCGGGAGCACATCGTGCATGCCGGTGATCGCATCGCTGCGGGTGCCAGCGGGGATTTTTCCAGGCCACCAGACGATGGTGGGGACGCGCACGCCGCCTTCCCAAGTGCTGGCCTTGTGGCCGCGCAGCGGCGCGTTGGAACCGCCCGGGGTGCCGCCGTTGTCCGAGGTGAAAAGCACGACGGTGCGTTCGGCGATGCCGAGTTCGCGCAGGATGTCGAGCACGCGGCCGACACTCCAATCCATCTCCTCGACCCAATCGCCATAAAGTCCGTTGTTCGATTTACCGACCCATTCCTTGCCCGGGTAAAGCGGCAAGTGCACGGCAGCGTGCGGCAGGTAGAGGAAAAACGGCCGCTCGGCATTTTTGCGGACAAATTTCACCGCCGCTTCGGTGAAGGTTTGCACGATGGCCTGATGCTCGGCCTGTCGCACCCGCCCCGCGACCTTGTCGTTTTCTAACAACGGTAACGGCTGTTGTTGATATTTGCCGGCGATTCCCACTTCATTTTCACCGGGCTTGCCGGGCTCGCGGGTGTCTTTGGGGATCGGCGCGCCGAGATTGCTTTTGATTCCATCAATCGCAGGGCCCATGTCGTTCGAGTAGGGAATGCCGAAGTAGTAGTCGAAACCCTGGGCCGTGGGGAGAAACGGCGGTTGGTCGCCGAGATGCCACTTGCCGATGCAGGCGGTGGCATATCCCGAGCCGCTCAGAACTTCGGCGATGGTGACTTCATCGGGATGCAGCCCCACGTAGCCAGCGGGGAAGAGCACGTGCGGGCTGGGCAGAGCGCGTTTCGGGTAAGATCCCGTCATCAACGCGGCGCGCGAGGGTGAGCAGACCGGAGCCGCGTAGAAGGAAGTCAGCTTGCGCCCTTCCTTCGCCATGCGGTCGAGGTTAGGGGTGCGGTTGAGCGTCGAGCCGAAGGGACCGATGTCTCCATAGCCGAGGTCGTCGATGTTGATGACGATGAAGTTGGGTTTCTCCGCGCCAGCCAGCGCAAGCGACAGCGTGACGGCCAGGCCTGTTAGTATGGCGGAGGCTATCATGGATTTGCTGGAAAATCAGGCCCGGACTTTGGCCACGATGCCGATGATTTCGCGGGCCTTGGCGGTGATCGAATCCCAATCATGGGCCTTGATGAGATCGCGGGGGGCGATCCATGAACCGCCGAGCGCGGCGACCAAGGGGCTGGCGAGGTATTCGGCGGCGTTGGCGGCGCTGACTCCGCCGAGCGGCACGAAACTCACGCCGAGGTGCTGATAAGGTGCGGCAATGCTCTTGAGGTAGGCTAGGCCGCCCTGCGGTTCGGCCGGGAAAAGTTTGAGCAGCTTGCATCCTTGCTCAAGTGCCATTTCAATATCGGTGGGCGTGCAAATGCCCGGCGCGAAGGGCAGCCCGGCCGCGGCGGCCTCTTGGACAACCCGCGGGTTGATCCCGGGGGCCACGGCGAAGGCGGCACCAGCGGCGTGCACCTCGCGCACTTGTTGGGGAGTGAGCACGGTGCCGCAACCGGCAATCATTTCCGGCACCTCGGCGCGGATTCTCCGCAGCGCTTCGACGGCCGCCGGCGTGCGCAGGGTGAGTTCCATGGCATTCACGCCGCCGGCCAGCAGCGCGTGAGCGAGTGGCACGGCGTCCTCCGCGTCATCGACGACCAGCACGGCCATCACGCCGGTGCGTTTGATTTCGGCTTGCAGCCCGGATGGAAAAATCTCGTTCATGGCAAATTGTTTTTGGTTGGAGTGATCCGCTCAGCGGAAGACGCGTCCGGAGGTGTTTCCCCCCATCAACGCCTCGACCTCCGCGCGGCTGCGCGGATTGAAGTCGCCTTCGATCAAATGCGCAAGGCAGGATGAGCAACACGCCGCTCGCTGATCCTTGGGTTCTTATCTGATCTCTCACGGGATGAAAACCGGCAGCGCCCACTTGCCGATGGTGATGGTTTCCCCTGCCGCGCAGTCTTTCTGATAGAGGGTGCAGAAATTCCACGCGACACCCAGGTTGAAAAGACTGATTTCAGTATGCGCGACTTTTTTGAAACCCTGGTCGAGCAGTGTTTTTTGCTGCGAGTCCGAATTGCGTGACGGCAGCGGCGTGAGAAACCACAAGGTGCCGGCGCGTTCGCAGGTGAGTTTCTTTTCGGCTTCCAAGGGCACTCTCAGGAAATTGGCCTGCTTGAAGACCTCGGGAACTTCCGCCAGCGTGTAGTCGCGATCGGTGAACAATTTCGCGACGACCACGAAGGCCGCGGCATCGAAGCCTTCGATACGGAATGTCCCGGGTTTCGCGGTGCGCAACGGCTCACCGTCGGCGTTCGCCTCGCGCGGCACCGTCAATTTGCCTTGGCCACCGGTGGCCTTGTTGATCACCTGGCGCAGGCGCACGGCATCACTCACCGGCTTGCCTGCGGCCACGTCCTCCTCGCGAAAAACCGCCATGAGGATCTCACGCGCTCCCATGCGATCGAAATCATAAGTGATATGAATCCGCCCGTCGGCGACTTGCTGGCCGTCGGGATAGGAAACGCCCGGGCGTTCATCGAGCATCAATCCGCCCGACCATGTGTGGCCGTCGTCTTCTGATAGAAATGCGGTCAGCTGTGAGCGGGCGGCCACATTGTCGATGGGGCCGTGTTTCACCAGGAGCAGATTTCCGGATGCCAGACGGCTGATGAAAAAGCGTGCGGGTGGGTGCTTGATGGCGGAGGGAGCCACTTCCGGCCAGGTCTTGCCGCGGTCCGTGGAAATGCTCTCACCGATGCCGTATTGGGTGCGTGCGAGCATCCACAGCGAGCCGTCGCGGCGCTCGATGAACATGTGTTCGGGACAAGTCCTTGCTTCCTTGGGCACGTTGGCCGCGCCGCGGACGGACCAGGTTTTCCCATGATCGGAGGAGACCACCATTTTGCACATGTCATCGATGTCCCATGTCGCAGCGGGGAGCGCCCACTCGCCGGTGGAAAGCACCAAGGGCTTGCACATCATGATGCCATCGCAAAGGCGGCGCGGTTCGCTCCATTGGGGCTCGGCGGATTCCATGTCGGATGCTTCCACCATCCACGTGCCGGAAATTTTGCCCTGATGCCCGATGGCCTGCGCCCAAAACACGAAAAGTCGGTTGTCCGGAGTCACCCAGATCTCGGGGTCGAACGCGCGCACCGGCCCTTTGGCATCCGGATCGATGATGAGCACTTCCTGCCAGGTCGCGCCATCATCGCCACTGGTGGCGACCATCACGTAATTATTGTAATCCACAGCCGTCCCACAGGACGGCTTAGCTAGGGAAGGAAAAGCGGGCTGGTGTTGAGTTTAAATCCCTGCCACTCGGTAGGGTGTTATGAAAAACACACCACCAACCCGCAGCAATGTGGTCGTCCTCAAGCAGATTCTCAACCTCATTCCTCGCGGAATGATCAACCGCCACGCCCTTGAGACCGG
>CANLKN010000039.1 GCA_947491475.1 Akkermansiaceae bacterium
AGGAAAGCACCCGGCAGCCCGAGAAATTCTCATACATCCGCAGATACATCCGGAACGCCTCGCATTCCCGCTCGCCGAAGACCAAGCGCCGGTCCACCACCCGCGAAATGCAGTGGTAAATCGCGGGTTTCACCGCCGAGTCCTGCCACTGCACCAGCCATCGTGCCCGTCTCATGCGGGACAACCTGCCTGCTGCTGCTCTACGGTGCAAGAGAATTTCTGTTTATTTATCTGTCACTATAATTATTACAATCCTTGCGATTGATGTCGAACTTGGCATGGATCTTCGCCTTGCCATCCGTCACGCTGGCGGCCGCGGGGAAGCTGATGTTCCTTGTGTTGCCGATCAGCGTGAGATTGCCGGAAACCTCGTAATTTCCCTCGGAAACCGGCTTGATCGCGGTCAACTCGAAGGTGGACTCGGGGAATTTCTCCACATCGAAGAAATCCGCGCTCTTGAGGTGGCCGGTGAGCTTTTCGTCGTCCGACCAGATCTGGGAAGGAAATCAGGCGAGATCGAACATCAGCGCCTCAAGGCCGTCGCTGCCGGATTGGATCTCAAGAAGACCGGCTTCTTCAATGGATGCCGCATCGCCCGGCAACAACTCAATCCCTGCCAGAGTGGCCGCGCCGCGGATGACGTGAAGCCAGATGCCGCGTCCGTTTGTCAGGTTGTGGCGGATTGTTTCGGCGGTTTCGCAACGCAGCAGATAGACCGAGGCATCCTGCGCGATGCGCGCCGATCCATCGCGGCCGTCAGGTGAGATCACCACGGTCTTGGCGGTAAGTGTGGCGGGCGGCGTCCACTCGGTGTAGGCCGGTTCCAATCCACGCTCGGCAGCCGTGATCCAGATCTGCAGGAAACGTGCGGGCTTTGTTTTACTAGGGTTGAACTCGGAATGGAAGACGCCTGTGCCGGCGCGCATCAACTGGATCTCGCCGGGCTTGAGCACGCGCTGGTTGCCCATGGAATCCTGGTGGGCGAGGCTGCCCTCGAGCACGTAGGAGAAAATTTCCATATCGCGGTGCGGATGGGTCGGAAACCCTCCGCCTGGAGCCACGCGGTCGTCGTTGATCACGCGCAGCGAGCGGAATCCCATCTGCGCCGGATCATAGTAGTCCGCGAAGGAAAACGTGTGACGGCTTTCCAGCCAGCCGTGATTCGCATGCCCGCGCTCCGCGGCGCGGCGGATCCCGAGGGTATGGCTTCCAGTGTTGGTGTGGCTTGCAGTCATGCGTTGATCATACCTGCCCGCTCCGATGCGGCTAATGCCAAGTCCGCATGCATACCATGCCATCCACGCATGACCCTGACATGCGGATGACGCGTGCGGCCGCACGCGGGATTTGTATTCCGGTATTTTCGAGCATGCGATTAGGGCTGGCCGGGTGGGCGGGATTTGGCGATGTTTCACGGGTGGAATTGAAGCGTCTCAGGCACTTTGTGGCGGTGGCGGAATCCGGCGGAATCAGTGCGGCGGCACGCAAGCTGGGGCTCACCCAACCGGCGCTCAGCCGGCAGATCAAGGCCTTGGAGGATGATCTGGGCGTGACTTTGCTCGACCGCGGTGCCCGTTCCTTCTCACTGACGCCGGCAGCGGACGCGCTTTTGGCGGATGTGCGCAAGTTACTCGATTTTTGTGATGCGATGACCTCGCGGGTGCGCGCCGCCGCGGCGGGTCTGCCTTTGCGCATCGGTTACTCTCCCTCGCTGGCGGGCGACTTTCTGCCGTTTGCCATAGAGAGTTTCACCCAACTTCATCCGGGGCTGCGCGTCAGTTTGCACGATGCCTCGTCGCTGGAAATGCAGCAGGCCTTGTTGGAGGGCCGGCTCGACCTGATGGTGACCGTCCCATGCACTGCGGCGGATGTGATTCATTGGACGACTCTGCGCGAGTGCGGGTGGCGGCTCGCAATGAGCGCCCGCCATCGTTTGGTCGCGGCGAAAACCATCAAGGCGTCCGACCTCGCGGATGAGCGGCTCTTGTTGTTTGATCGCGGGCAGTATCCCGACTACTGGAGCCGTGTGAGCGGTTATTTCAAGGAGCATGGGATCCAGGCCAAGGTGGCTGGCGAGTTCGATGGCATCGCCAGTCTGGCCGCCGCGGTGGAGGCCAATCTCGGCTGCGCGATTATTGCCGAGAGCAGCAGCCTCGTCCGCGATGGCAGCGAACGCGTGTTATCGCTACCGATGGATCCGCAGCCGGAGCCCATCATTGTGGCAGCCGGGGTGGTAGCGCGACATCAGACACCCGCGCACGTGCTGGCATTCATCGAGGAAATGAAGTTGCAGGCGGGCAGGTGAGCATCTTGCGGGTCAGGCTGCCGCGGGTTCAGTCTGCCGGTTGCGGCGCAGGCTCACGATGCGTTTCCACAGCCAGATCGCGAAAGCGCTGCAGAAAATCACGATGCCGATGAAAACAAACAACGCGATGGTCGGAAACAGCCCGATCAATGCCAGTCCGCCCAGAACCAGCCCATCCTCGGCAACGCTGGTCACCGTGTTGGAGACCGGTTCCGGTGAGAGGTTCACGACCGCGCGCACACCCGCCTTGGTCCCGTGCGTCGAAAGTGATGCGGTGCCGGCCACCAGCGCGGCGATCACCAGCACCACGGGATCCATGCCGCCGAGTGCGGTCAGCGCCAGCACCACTCCGCCGATCGGGCGGATCAGCGTGTGCAGGCTGTCCCACGCAGAATCAACCAAGGGCACCTTGTCGGCGAAGAACTCGATGAGAAACATGCCCGCCGCAACACCGATGATCCACGGGTTTCCGAGAACGGCGAGTTGCGCGTATTCGCCTGCCAGATCCAGCCAGCCGAATCGCACCGCCAGAGCCGCCACCAGCACGGTGAGGTAGAGGTTCACGCCGGCAAGAGTTGCAAGTCCGAGGGCTACGCCAAGTTGGTCGAGCAGGGTCACGCCCGCGATGCATAGCGCATGCGCCGCAGGCGTGCAAACCATCTGTCAACTACCCCCAGCGAGCCTGGAGTGGGCCAAGGGCCGTTCGCCACCGACACCATTGCATGGAATTAAACCAAGATGGAACTCAGCAAGGACAGTGCAAGGGCGGTGGCATCGTTGCCCAGTGGATAGGGGTTTTCATAACGGCAGAGAATTGCCACTCGAGGAGCTGGCTCGAATTCGGCTCGAATCTGTTTAGCCGCCCTATTCCGGACGGATGCTGAGTCCACTTGGCATCGGCCAGCATGATGTGTCCGGCGCGGTGCGGCAGGAAATCCGCCTCCTTGGTCCGGTCCCGCCAGAACGCAAGCTGCCAAGCGCCGATCCCTCTCCAGATAGGTGGCCACGTAGGATTGGAAAAATCCGCGGGCATCGATTTCCGGTTTTTCGTAGAGTTCCGGAAACCCGCCCCGCAACATCGCCTGTTCGACTGTGGTTTAGGGACGGGCGCGGAGGAGCTCGGCGTAACTCAGACCGCCAAGCGAAAATACCGCAGCCTGTCCGGCAAGAGACTCTGCCACTCCCGACATCAATTCGAAGGGTTGCGAACCGGTGAGAATAAATTGGCCGTTTTCGTTGCGGCGTTCGTCAACCTCCCTTTTCAAGTGCCGAACGAGTCCCGGAGCATACTGGACTTCATTGACAATCAAGGACGATCAGTCGTTCAATCCACATAATACAAATTGTAGGACGCTATCGCACAATTTGCAGCGACGTCCGAACTACTCCCCCGAAGCAAGCATGGTGCTGGCCGCGCTATGACATCAACCGGATCGCTCGCGGCCATACGCTTACACCTATGCGATTGAGGCAAAAATCCTTTCAGGTGAAAAAGACCTAAAGTGTTCAGTCAGAGTGATTTTGATCCTGATTTCCAGTCATAACTGACTGATTCCAAATGGCTCCGGCGGTTGGGATCGAACCAACGACCTAGTGATTAACAGTCACCCGCTCTGCCGCTGAGCTACACCGGATTTTGTTCCTTGCGGACGCGGGCGGGAAGATGGGATCCGCTGGCGGCTTGTGGCAAGGGAAAAATGGTGGGATTAACATGGGCAGAGAAAAATCACGGCAGCAATTCAGCCGCCGGCGGCGAGGGTGACGATTTCGACGCGCGCGCCGGGCTGGACCAAGGTTTGCGCGTGGTCGCGGGGAAAGACGGCCTGTCCTTCGAGTTCGACGACGACGGGCTTGCCGTCGAGGCCGAGGTTTTGCAGGAGCTGGCCGATGCTGATGGGCTCGGGATGCGGGTGCGGCGCGCCGTTGAGGGTGATGGTCATTTCCACTGGAGGAGTTGTTCGGGGAAGGGGCAATTGTCGCAATCGGAAAAATCCTCGAGGCAGAAATCCTGATAGACCTGGAGCAGCGCCTGGTGGTGGCAGACGCGGCGCGTCCACGGCTGGGCGGCCTTGAGCGAACCGAAGAGTCGGATGGCGCAGCGCTTCACTTTGTCGTTGGGCGCGGAGTTGCGAAGTTTGTGATAAGCGCGAAAGGTCATGCCATTCTCGCGCATGGCGAGCGGCGCGAGGTGGTTGGCGACGAGTTCGAGCGCGTGGCTGCGGCCGAAAAGCGAGACCCGGCCGGGCGTGGCGGTGGAGGTGAGCGTGTGGCGGTGCGACCAGAATTCGTGATCAAGCGCGTGGAGGAAATCGACAACGGGTTTCACGGCGAATGGCCGGGCAAGCGCGAGGCGACGGTATTGCGGCCAGACCTTGGTGAGTGCCGCCAGCGCACCGACCCGCCGGTGCGGGTGGTTGGCGGGGCGTTGGCCGTGGGTTTTCCACGGGATGGCGCGGTTGCCGGTGGCCTCGAAACGGGCGCGGCTTTTCCACCATGCGTCCCACAGGCCTCGCAGGTAATCACGGGTGTCGGGCGGCGCTTGTTCGTGGAGGTCGGGCGAGAGGAATCCGGCGGTGCCGAAAAGCACAGCCTCGGCGGCGGGGCCTTCGGTCTTGAGCAGGGCGAGCGGCGCGCGCTGGGCAAGCAGGCGCATGGCCAGTGCGTTGCCACGGTAGCCGAGTGTCTCGGCGGTGGATTGGAAAAGCGCGGCGTCGCGACCGTGGACGTCCTCGGTTTTGAGCCAGCGGGTGGCTTTCAGGTTGGCCCGGTAAAGCGCCGCCTCGTCGAGTAAGCTGGTGACCGCACTGGTGGTGAGATGTTTGAGCGGATAAACACAGCGGCCGGGATGGGCGATGGCCACTTCGCGCTGCGGGCGGTTGAGTGCATCGGAGAGTTGAAGCTCGCTAATGAGCACTTGCGGCACCTGACGGTGCTCGTAGGTGCGGATGAAATTTTGGCGACCGCCGGATTGGAAAACCACGTGCAGCACGACATCGCGGAAGGCGGGATTGGTGGCGTGGCCATGGGCCTCCCATGCGGCTGAATCCGGGTCGAGCTCAAGAGGACCGGTTCGCGTTTCGCCGCCGATATCCACCGCGCATTGGATGAAATCCGGGCCTGCGCCGCGGTTCCACTCGCCGAACTGGACGATTTTAACCGGCTTGCCGCAAGTCGTGCGGAAATCGCGGCCGAAGGCTCCCGCAAACCACAATGCCTGGAGTTCGAGCTCCGATGGCAGCGATGGCGCCGCCGTTTCCGCAAACAACAAGGGCGGGTGCCAGACCGATTCTAACAGGAATTCGTAAGTCATCGATGGGGTGCGGGGATCATCATGATTTTCCGGCGGCAGGACTGGCCGGTGGCGGTGGCGGTGGGGGGGGAGGAGGATCCAGAATCAGGATCCATGCGGCAAGGCTTTCGGCCTCGGGGATCGGGCCGTAGGTCAGTTGGGCGTCGCGCAGGCCGCGCAGGGCGAGGTCCTTGCGGTTGGCGGCGCGGTCGATGGCGATGATGTGGAAGTCCTGGCGCATCCTGTCCTCGGTGCGGACGTAGGCGGCTTTGGCGTTGCGGAAGTGCATGACTGCCTCGGCGGCGAGTCCTTGTTTGAGAAGATCGAGGCCCACCGCTTCGTAGAGAGTGCCGCTGTTGAGGCGTGCGGCGGCCTGTTCGAGTCGGGCACGGCGTTCGGAAGCATTGCCCGGCCATTGCAGGTTGGCAGCGCGCACGGCGCGGAAATCCTTGTCCTCCTTGTGGATCTTGCCGGTGCCGGCGAGATGCTTGAACGGTTGGTAAAGCGGATCGCCGAGGATCACGCCTTGCCATGAGGTGACGGGCATGGCCATCCAACAAGCTTCGACCCATGAAAATCCATCTAACAACCGTTGATGAAGCAGGCCAAGATCGTGAGTGAGGTGAAGGTAAGGTTCGAACACATTACCGAGTGTGACCGCCGCTCCACGCTCCAGCAGCGGGGCACACCAGTTCTGGTTCGCATTGCCGAGTTGAGCGCCACTGAACGAATGCAGGTGCGCCGCCACCGCTCCCTTGCGGAACTTGAAATTCGGATTGAGAAACGGTCCGTTGACGCTGCCATCATACCAACCGAAATAAACCGAGGCCTCACCCATGGGGTAGTTTTTCGGCAATGTCTCATTGAAACGGTCGATCACCGTGGGGATACCCGCGCGGTTGCTGGCGGTGGCCAGGGTTTCCAGCCACTGGTCTCCCTGCGGGAACTTGTTGGCGATGTCCACATAAGTCATGCCCCACAGCCCGGTCTCTTCGGACTCGATCGCATCGCGGATCATCCGCTCGCAAGTGGCATTTGAAGCGGCATCGATTCTGGCTGTTAGAACAAGAAACGGCAGGCGTGCGTCGTTGATTTTCTTATCCGACTTGTGATAACGATTTTGCAGCACTCCCTCGATGGGGACGCCCTCCACGCCAAACATCGCGAGTTCCGAATCCACCGCCGCGTCATCGCGGGCGGAGGTGGGATCTTTGGGTGCGGCCGGTGCGGGCTGTGATGGGCTGCCTGCCGTAGCGGCGGGAGGTGCGGGCTTTGGCTTGGCTTGGATTCGCAGCGGCACGCCGCGCATGCTCACCAGCACGCGGATGTCGTTTGCGATTGGCAGCGTGAGGCCGGCGGGGTCGCGCCCGCGTTTCCACCAACCACGGGTGTCGAACTGGCGGCGCAGCGGTGCTGAGATTTTTTCCTCATACTCGGCGCGTGAAACATCCGCCACAGCCGGCATTTCGAGGCCGATGAGGTTTTCCGGCGGGATGCCGCGGGCGTCGCGATAGAACTCCGCGAGCTGACGGGATTCCGGTATGGCGGAGTTGTAAAGGATGGCCACGGATTCCGGCCGTGGCGCGGCGCTTGCCGGCAGGAGGAACCCCGCCAGCAGAAAGATCACCGGAACAAGCACGCGCATGGCCGCGAAGATTGCCGGGTGCCGCCCGATATGCAAGAGTCGTTCAAAGAGCGATTTTCAATCCATCCCATGCGACGTGCACGCCGGCCGGTAGTTCGAGGCCGAGGATCGTGTGATCGTTTTCGTGACCGAGGTGGGTGAGCCAGGCCTCGCCGGGCGTGGCCTGGCGGATGATTTCGAGCGCCTCGCCGATCGAACAATGCGTGGGATGGGGCTCGGGGCGCAGGGCGTCCACGATCAGGATGTCCACCTCGCGGAGTTGCCACATGGTGTCGTTGGGGACGCGTTTCACATCCGGCAGATAGGCGATGCTGCGGGCGTGCGGGTGGTCGAAACGATAGCCGATGGTTTCGACCGCAGCATGCTCGACCGGCAGCGGCGTGATTTTCAAATCGCCGTAAAAAAATGGTCCATCGATGATGCGGGGATCGGGTTTCACATATCCCTTGTAAATGTTTTTCTCAGAAAAGGCCCAGCCGAACATCTGGATCAATGTGTCCATGCACTCGCGGGTGGCGTGCATCGGCAGCAGTTCGTCACGCCTCCAACAAAAGGCGCGCAACTCATCGAACCCGGCCACGTGGTCGAGGTGAGAGTGGGTGTAGAGCACCGCGTCGATCTCGCGCAGGTCTTCGCGCAGAGCCTGTTCGCGCAGGTCCGGGCCGGAATCGACCAACAACGAGGTGCCGCCCATTTGAATCAGCGCGGAGGAGCGCGAGCGTTTGTTGTGAGGATCGGACGAGGTGCAAACGCGGCACTTGCAACCGATTACCGGCACTCCCACCGAGGTGCCTGTGCCGAGAAATGTGAAAGTGCCTTGCATCGGAGCCATATCTTCACAGCGCTCCGAAACGGCGGTGGCGGCGCTGGTATTCGCGCACGGCCTCGATCAGGTCGTTGCGGCGGAAGTCCGGCCAGAATTTTTTCACAATGACAATCTCGGCATAACTGATCTGCCAGAGCAGGAAATTCGAGACGCGCATTTCACCGGAGGTGCGGATGAGCAGGTCCGGGTCCGGGATGCCGGCGGTTTGCAGATGCGATGCAAACCGCGTGCAATCGATCTGCGAGGGCTCGATTTTTCCGGCGGCGGCATCCATTGCAAGGGATCGCGCGGCGGCAACGATTTCCTCGCGGCCACCGTAGGACAAGGCCAGCACCAGGGTCATCGCCGTGTGCCCGGCGGTCTGGGCGATGATCTTGTCGAGCAGCTTGCGGGTCTTGGCCGGCAGGCGGTCGAGTTGGCCGATGGCGGTCAGCCGGATGTTCTGCTTTTTGAGATCCTTGGCTTTTTCCGCGAGGAAACGGTCCAGCAGCTCCATCAGGGCCTTCACCTCGGATTCCGGACGGTTCCAGTTTTCAGAGGAAAACGCATAAACCGTTAGATACTCCACGCCCAGCTCGATGCAGGCGTCGGTGACTTCCCTGACAGATTCCGCCCCCGCGCGGTGGCCTTCGCGGCGCGGCAGTCCGCGCTCCTTGGCCCAGCGGCCGTTGCCGTCCATGATCACGGCGATGTGACGGGGGATGTCGGGGAATTCGGGCATGGTTGAAAAATCGGTCGGATCAGACGGATCGGACGGATCGGACTGATCCCTATTATGATGCCACCAGGGTTTGCGTCCTGTCCGGGCCAACGCCGACAAACGCGATGGGTGCGCCGCAGAGTTCGCCGAGGCGGGTGAGATAGGCTTTCGCGCGTTCCGGCAGATCCTCGTAGCGGGTGCAGGCGGTGGTGTCGCTCTGCCAGCCGGGCAGCGATTCGTAAACCGGCACGGCGCGGTCCCAGGCCGAGCGGTCGGCGGGTGGCAGGTCGTGGATTATCCCGTCGATGTCGTAGCCGGTGCAGATTTGCAGGGTTTCGTAGGCATCGAGGCCGTCCACGTTGGTGACGGCCAAGCCGGTGACACCATTGACCATGCAGGCGAAACGCAGCAATACCGTATCGAGCCAGCCGCAGCCGCGCGGGCGACCGGTGGTGGCTCCGAATTCACGACCGAGGCCGTGGAGGTAGTCGGAGAGTTCTTCATCGCAGGTGGGGAATGGGCCCGAGCCGACGCGGGTGGTGTAGGCCTTGCAAACGCCGATCACCGCGTCGATGGCAGTGGGCGGCAGGCCGGTGCCGGTGCAGGAACCGCCGGAGGTGGTGTTCGATGAAGTGACGAAGGGATAAGTGCCGAAGTCGATATCAAGCAAGGTTCCCTGGGCACCTTCGAAAAGCAGGCTCTTGCCCGACTTCCATGCCGCGTGCAGCACCGGAATGGTGTTGGTGACGTGGGGGCGGAGGCGCTCGAAGGCGGTGTAAACTTCGTCGATCACCTGGGCGGCATCGAAAGTGGTTAGATCATAACGGGCGAGAACTTCATTCGCTTCGGCGCAACGGCGGGTGATTTGCGCCGTGGCGAATGCCTTGTCTAACAAATCCGCCATGCGCAGACCGCAGCGGTTGATCTTGTCGGCATAGGCCGGACCGATGCCGCGTTTGGTGGTGCCGATCTTCTGATCGCCGAGCGAGGCCTCGCGGGCGGCGTCGAGCTCCTTGTGAAACGGCAGCACGACGTGGGTGCGGTCGGAAATGAGCAGCTTGTCCGGCGTGATGGCGATGCCCTGGCCCTCGATGCGTTCGATTTCCAGAACGAGCCCGACGGGATCCAGCACTACGCCATTGCCGATGACGTTGGTCTTGTCGTCCCAGAGGATGCCGGATGGCAGCAGGTGGAGGACATATTTCCTGCCGCCGGCGATCACGGTGTGACCGGCGTTGTTGCCGCCCTGGCCGCGGATGACGACATCGGCGGATTCCGTGAGGTAATCGACGATCTTGCCCTTGCCTTCGTCCCCCCACTGGAGGCCGGTGATGATGGTGTTCATGTTATAATATCAATTCGCGTCCATTCGCGGTTAAATTTCTTTGGTTCTCTCTATCAATTCCGCAAACTCCTCGAAGAAGTAGGAGGCGTCGTTCGGGCCGGGGGCGGCTTCGGGGTGGTATTGGACGCTGAAGACGGGGAGTTGCTTGTGGCGCATGCCTTCGACGGTGCCGTCGTTGAGGTTGATGTGGGTGACTTCCACTTCGGGCGGCAGCGAATCCGCATCCACGGCGAAACCATGGTTTTGCGAGGTGATGGAGACTTTGCCGCTGCGCAGGTCCTTGACCGGTTGGTTGCCGCCGCGGTGGCCGAACTTGAGCTTGAAGGTCTTGCCGCCGAAGGCGTGGCCTAACAACTGGTTGCCGAGGCAGATGCCGAAGATCGGTTTCTTGCCGATGAGTTGGCGGAGCTCCTCGTGGATGTAATCGAGCGCCGCCGGATCGCCGGGGCCGTTGGAGAGGAAAATTCCGTCCGGATTTTTCGCGAGCACCTCGGCGGCGCTGGTGGTGGAGGGGACCACTTCGACCTCGAAGCCCGCCTGGCGCAGGCGGCGCAGGATGTTGAACTTGATGCCGAAGTCATAGGCGACGATGCGGTGGCGCACCGGCGGCAGTTCCTCGTAAGGGCCGGCGTGGCCGGTGCAAACATTCGGCAGGATCCATTCGCGCGATTCGTCCTGCCAATGGTAGGCGGCATCCGTGGAAACTTCCTTCACGTAGTCCATGCCTTCCATCGATGGCGAAGCTTTCGCGGCGGCGATGGCTTCATCGGCAGTAAGTTCGGTGCTGACACAGGCACGCATGGCACCGAGCGAACGCAGGTGCTTGGTGAGTGCGCGGGTATCGATGCCCTCGATGCCGAGGATGCCGTGGCCCGCGAGGTATGCGGCGAGCGGTTGGCTGGAACGCCAGTTTGAAGGCACCTCGCAGAGCTCGCCGATGACAAAAGCGCGGATGTGCGGTTCACAGGACTCGGCGTCCTCGGGATTGACTCCGTAATTTCCGATCTGCGGGTAGGTCATGGCCACAATCTGCCCGCGGTAGGACGGATCGGTGATGACCTCCTGGTAGCCGGTCATGGAGGTGTTGAAACAAATTTCCCCGGTGGTGGTTCCGGTGGCTCCGAACGCGGTTCCTTCGAAACAGCGTCCGTCTTCAAGGGCGAGAATGGCGGTTATGGGCACGGCGGGCGCGAAACTAGGCAGCCGCTCCGGGGGATGCAAGAGCGGGCTTACTCACGAGCCCGCGAATCGATCACAATCGTCACAGGACCGTCGTTCACGAGTGCGATTTTCATGTCACCGCCGAAGATACCCCGGGCGACGGGTTTGCCGGTTTCCCGCTGGATGGCGGCGCAGAATGCTTCGTAGAGTGGCTCGGAATGTTCCGGGTAGAGAATGCGCTCTGCTGCTTGCCGCGTCCGTGGCTGCGTGCTAGTGTTCCGCCATGCCGGAAAATAACGGGGAAATGATCCGCAAGCGAGTTGGTGGCAGCATGCGCAACATTCCCATCATGAGGCGGGTGGAAAGCTTGCGCGAAAACGCCCGATTCCTCCGCAAACAAACCCGCTGGATGCCCCCTGCCGACGATGGAACCCTCATTCGAAAAACTGTTGGTGCACCTCGCTGACGGGGAGGTGGATTTCATCCTGGTGGGCGGCTTGGCGGTCACCTTGCAGGGATACGTCCGCTTCACTGAGGACGTGGA
This sequence comes from Akkermansiaceae bacterium, assembly GCA_947491475.1. Classification (GTDB taxonomy): domain Bacteria; phylum Verrucomicrobiota; class Verrucomicrobiia; order Verrucomicrobiales; family Akkermansiaceae; genus Luteolibacter. The sequence goes on from CANLKN010000039.1 coordinate 11,816, forward strand.
CATCCTGCTATCCAATGAGCCCGCCAACATCCGTCGTTTCATGGATGTGATGGGGGTTTTTGGGGAAGGATTTGCAAGGGAGTTGACGCCGGATGATTTCCTGGACGAGGAAGGCGCGGTCCGGATCATTGAGGAACTGGAGGAATGCCAACTCGACGTGTTCACGGTGATAGCCGGCCGCAAGTATGCGGATGTCTTGGTGGATGCCGATCATTTTGATGTCCGCGGCCGGATCGTTCGCTACGCATCGAAGGCCTCGCTCATCGCTTGGAAAGAGCGCTCCGTCCGGGAAAAGGACCGTATCGACGCTGCCGCGCTGCGTCGCTTGTTAGAGAGCCAGTCGGGTGGTTGATCAGAAAGACCGGATCACTCGCGCGCCCGGCTGTCCATGACGATGGTCACCGGACCGTCGTTGATGAGGGAAACCTGCATGTCGCCGCCGAAGACGCCGCGGGCAACGGGTTTGCCGGTTTCCCGCTGGATGGCGGCGCAGAACGCTTCGTAGAGCGGTTCGGAATGTGCTGGGGCCGCCGCGCGGATGAACGACGGGCGGTTGCCCTTCTTGGTGGAGGCGTGCAGGGTGAACTGGCTGACCACCATGACCTGGCCGCCGGTTTCGGCCACCGAGAGGTTCATTTTCCCCTCGGCATCGCCGAAAATCCGCATTCTGGCGATCTTGCCGGCGAGCCAATCGACATCCGAAGCGTCGTCGATTTCCTCCACGCCGAGCAGCACCAGCAAGCCGGGGCCGACGCGGGAAATCATTTCGCCGTCGATGGCCACCGAGGCTTCGGTCACTCGTTGGATCACCGCTCGCATGAGACCGTATCAGGCGTGATTTCCAAATGCCAACTGCATCGCCTTGCGCGCGCTGCCGTAAGCGGCGGCCCCGTCGCCGCCGATGGCCCACTCGATGCGGGTGGTCGGTTCGTGCGGTGGCAGCGGGCAACGCTGGTAGGGGAGCATCGCCCGCTCGGCGAAGCCTTTGCGGACTTCCTCGATGAACCAATCGCGGAAACTGGTTTCGGACAAACCGCCGCCGATGGTGATGAGACCGGGATCCAGAATGCTGGCGAGGTCGCCGAGGCCGTGGCCGAGCACGTTGGCTTGCAGCGCGAAAATTTCGCGGGCGAGGGCATCGCCGTGTTCGGCGAAGTCGCGGAGTTTGAATGCCTTGGCCTCGATGGTCTCAGCGGACGTGGCCAGCGGGTGTTGCGCGTTTTCCGGGCGGGCGAGGGCTTTTGCGAGTTGGCGGCGCAGGGCCATGAGCGAGACCCAGCCTTCGAGGCAGCCCTTGCGGCCGCGGCCGTCCACCGGCAGCTCGCCATCTTCAAACCGCGGCACCGAGAGATCGCCGACTTCCAGCGCGAGGCCGTTGTTTCCCTCGTAAAGCACGCCGCCCGGCAGGACCAGACCGCCGCCCAGCCCGGTGCCGGGTGCCACGTAGAGCAGACCGCCGCTGTGCTCCGGGCGATACATCCACTCGCCGAAGGCCGCCGCATTGCAATCGTTGGTCATGAAAACCGGCTTGCCTATTTCCTTGGAAAACCCGCTGCGGATGTCGGTGCCCACCCAGTCGTCGCCGAGGTTGGCCTTGCCCCAGACCACGCCGTTGGAGCACGGGGCGGGGACATCGAGCCCGACGGCGGCGATTTCCTCCACGCTGATGCCGACGTTTGCGGCGAGTTTTTCCATCGCCTCGCGCAGTTGGCCGAAGGTGCGCCGGTAGCCATCCTTGACGAAGCTCGGCACTTCCACGATGCCGCCGGACGGTTCGCCAGCGGCATCGACGAGCATGCATTTGATGGTGGAACCTCCGATATCCAGTCCGGCGAAGTGGGTTTTCATGTGGGGCGTTGGTTGGCGTGTGCTTGCGTGCGGCGCAGCGCTTATCAGATGGGAATTCCTGCGGCAAGAGGCGACAGCGATGTGATTCAACACCCCATCGTTTGCACTGGACAGCACGGGAAGCGGGCCGGGATGATCCGGCCAACCTGTTTGACGATGAATGCCCGATCCATGTTAGCCGCCGCCCTTGCCATGTCTGCCGCTCCGGCGCAGGCGGGGTCCGAAACGAAATTCAGCGCCGCGCTGCCGGTCTGGCCGGCGGGTTTGGAAAAGGAGCGCAACATCCAGGCGGTGTTCCGCGCGACCTTCGAGGTGCCGGAGGGCAAGGAGCTTAGCCTCAGGCTCACCGCGGCATCGCTTTACCGGTTTTCGGTGAACGGAGCTTTCGCCGGTCATGGTCCGGCACGCGGCGGACATGGTTTCAACCGCGTGGACGAGTATCCGCTAAGCAAACATCTGCACCCGGGAAAAAACGAGCTGGTCATCGAGGTGGCGGGATATAACTGCAACAGTTATTATCTATTGGACCAGCCATCGTTCCTGCAGGCGGAAATCATCGTCGGCGCTCAAGTGCTCGCCGCCACCGGAGTGAAAGGATTCGAGACGTTCATCGACCGCTCGCGCGTTCAAAAAGCGCAGCGCTACAGTTTCCAGCGCACGTTTTCGGAAATCTGGCGGCTGCCAGGGAAATGGGAGCCCGCAGAGAGCGCGGTGGGCACTGCCCTGCCGCTGGCCACGAGGCGCGTGCCTTATTCCACCTTCGAGCTGCGCCGCCCGACCGCCCACCTCGCGGCGGGCACGGTGGAAGTGGGCGAACTGCCGAAGCGCCTTTGGAAGGACCGCTCGCTCACGCTGGTGGGCCCGAAGTTCGCCGGCTTCCCGGAGAACGAACTGGAAACCATTCCGTCCATCGAACTGCAGGCGGTGAGAACCGTCGCCAGCGGTCCGGCCGGGAAGGAGATCAAGCTCGGTTCTAACAGTTTTCACACGCTCGACTTCGGCACCAACTTCACCGGCTTCATCGGCGCCACGGTGACGGTGCGCGAAAAGACCCGCCTGTTTTTCACTTTCGATGAAATCCTCACCAAGGGAGATGTGGATTGGAAGCGCATGCAATGTGTCAACATCGTCCAATACGAACTTGAGCCGGGCACCTATCAGATCGAGTCCTTCGAGCCCTACACGATGCGCTATCTCAAGTTGCTGGTGCTGGAGGGCGATTGCGATTTCGGCGATCTCTATCTGCGCGAGCTGGTGAATCCGGACGCCGCGCGCGGCACCTTCGCCACCAGCGACGCGCGCTTCAACCGCATCTTCGAGGCCGCGCGACAGACCTTCCAGCAGAACGCCACGGATGTCTTCATGGACTGCCCGTCGCGCGAGCGCGCCGGCTGGCTGTGCGACAGTTTCTTCACCGCGCGCGTGGCGCTGGACTTGTGCGGCGATACCACGGTGGAGAAGAACTTTTATGAGAACTTCGAGCGCTCTCCCTCGTTCCCCCACATTCCGGACGGGATGCTGCCGATGTGTTTCCCTGCGGATCACAACGATGGCGTATTCATCCCGAACTGGGCGATGTGGTTCGTGCTCCAGCTTGAGGAATATGCCGTGCGCAGCGGCGACCGCCAGCTCGTCGATGCCCTGCGCCCGCGGGTGCTCGGGCTCTTCGATTATTTCAAGCCGTTTGAAAACTCCGACGGCTTGCTGGAAAAACTTGAGAGCTGGATCTTCGTGGAGTGGTCCAAGGCCAACGGGCTGGTGCAGGATGTGAACTATCCGACCAACATGATCTACGCCGCCGCGCTGGATTCCGCGGCACGGTTATATGATATGCCGGAACTCGCGGAAAAGGCCGGCCGCATGCGCGAAACCATCCGCAAGCAATCGTTTGACGGCACGTTTTTCGTCGATAACGCATTGCGCAAGGAGGACGGCAAACTCGAGGTCACCACCAACCGCACCGAGGCCTGCCAGTATTATGCCTTTTACTTCGGAGTCGCCACGACGGAATCCCACCCGGAACTGTGGCGCACGCTGGTCGAGGACTTCGGCCCCGGCCGCAAGCAGACCAAGGCGCATCCGGAAATCCACCCCGCCAATTTCCTCATCGGCAATGTGCTGCGGCTCGAACTGCTTTCGCGCGATGGCCGGGCCCGGCAGTTGTTGGATGAATCGATCGGCTATCTTCTCTACATGGCGGATCTCACCGGCACGCTGTGGGAGCACGATTCGCATGTGGCGAGTTGCAACCATGGCTTCGCCTCGCATGCGTCGCATGTCTTTTACCGCGATGTGCTGGGCTTTCATCAAGTGGACCGCCTGAAGCGGAGAATCGAGCTGCATTTCAACGACCTGCCGCTCGATTGGTGCGAGGGTTCGATGCCCACGGCGGACGGGCCGCTCAAACTGCGCTGGTGGAAGGACGGCGAAAAAACCGCCTACAGTTTGGAGGTGCCGGAGGGCTGGCAGGTGGAGGTTTCCAATCCATCCGGCAGGGAGCTGGTCCGGCACTGAACTCCGGCGGTCCTCACCCCGGCGGCGCGGCGACCTGCGCGAGTGTTTCCATCACCGCGCTCACCGATGCCGTCGGAGGTGCCAGGGCAGCGCGAAGCAACCGTCAGGCTGCGGGCCAGGAAATGCAGGCGGCAAAGCCCGCTTTCGTCGAAAATCACCGAGCCCTCGCGATCGACAATGGATTCAACGGGTTCATCAGCCGTGACTGGCGCGCATGCTGTCGCCGGGTTGGAGTTTGGCTTCGATCTCCGCGCGCAATGAGTCGAAGTCGTTCTGGGCGCCAGCTCCGTTTTCCAGCACCCCCACCGGCAAGCCGCGGGCGCTGGCCCGGACAAACAGCCCGTCGCGCGGGATCTGTGTTTTGAAAACCATTTCGGGAGGCAGCAGTTGGCGCAGCGCGACGGCAGCCTCGGTGCTTTCCGGGAGATCGTTCTGCACCATCGTGAGGCATACGCCCAGCACGGTGAGGCGCGGGTTCATCACCCGCAGACGGTTAATGGCTTCCAGCAGTTTCGGCACCGAACGGATGCCCAGCGGCTCGGCCTGTTGCGGGATGATCACCGCCTCGCTGGAAACAATCACATCGCTCGTCACGCCGAACAGCCCGGCGGCGGTATCGAGAATGCATAGCTCAAAGCCATGGGCCGCCGCGCCGCACAGGAAATCCCGCACCCGGGCGAGATGCGCACCCATGCCGCCGCCGGCCTCGTAGTCGCTGGCCTGGCCGCTGGCCACCAGAGAGAAAGTTTCCAGCCGGGTGGGCACGATCAGGCGCTCCAATGGGATCCCGGGGTCCTGCAGGTAGTCATAAAATCCGGTAAGCAGGCGCGATTGGCGGGTGAGCGAGAGACCCACGGAGCCTTGGGGATCCGCATCCACAAGCAGTGTGCGCACTCCGGCGCGGGCGAAGGCATGGGCGAGATTGATCGAGACCGTGGTCTTTCCCACTCCTCCTTTTTGGCTTGAAACGGCGATGTTGAGCACGCGACTACGAGAATTGTTGCCGGAGGATAGCTTCGGCTTGCCACACCGGAAGTCTTTTCTTCATGCTGCAGCCACCCCGGACCCGCGGGTATGTCAGATCCGCAATCGCCTGCCACCATGAAAACCCGAATCCCCTTCCCTAGGCCTCTCGCCGCGCTGCTTGTCTGCCTAGCCACCGTGGTTTCGGTTTCCTGTCGCAAGGAAAGAAACGAGGACCCGCGCGACAAGGCACCCGTCGGCAAGATGGCACCGGAGTTGCTCACCAACCAACTCGGCAGATACCCCGGCGCGGTTTACCGCAGCCAGGCGCTTTCACCGATCCACTGGCAGCCTTGGACCAAGGAAACCATGGAAAGTGCCAAGGCCGCGCACCGGCTGATGTTTTGTGTGATCGCCACCCCGCAGCAACCCAGCTTCCAAGAAGTGCTGGCCGCGTTGGACATGGATCCCACAGCGGTGCAGGACATCAACGATGATTATGTGCCAGTGCTCATCGATGGCGATGCCAGCCGTGAAATGGGCATTCTCACAGCGGATCTTTGCCTTGAGATCGGCCGCCCGCTCAACCTGCCCTTGTTCGTTTGGATGACCTACGAGGGCAATCCGGTGGCATGGATCCCGGTGCCGCCGTCCGAACCAGCCGCCGTGCGCGAGTTGTTCAACCAGTCGCATTCGATGGTTGCCCAGATGTGGCGTGAGGTGCCAGAATATGTGCTCAAAAACAGCAGACTCGACAACGAAAACCGCCGCGCGCGCATCAAGCAGCGCAAGGTCGTCAAGGTGATGAGCGAGCAACCGGCGGAAGACCTCGTGCGCTGCCTGCGCCAACTCGCCTCGCTCTACGATCCCTACAGCCGTAGCTTCGACGAGACCGGCGGACTTTTCCCATCCAGCTCGCTGGAGCTGCTGGCGTCCGCAGCCATACATCCCGGCCTGCCGGATGACGCCCGCGAGCGCTGCATTTTCACCACGCGGGAACTGCTCAAGGACTTGCTCTCAAGCGCCATGTTCGATCCCCTCGACGGTGGGGTGTTCGCCGCGCGCCGGAACGTTTCCTGGGCCTTGCCGGTCTTCAACCGCGATTGTACGACACAAGGCCGGGTGGCAGTGGCCTTGCTCGCCGCCTGTCACGCCACCGGCGACCCGCGCGCGCTGGAAAAGGCGCTCAATATCATTTCCTACACGGAAAAAGCACACCGCACGCAGGATGGCTTGTTCGTCGTTGGTCTTGCCCCCGAAAGCGATCCCGCCAAATGGATGTGGAGTGTGGAGGAGGTTAGCCAGATCCTCGGCCCGCAGGACGCGGATTGGTGGATCAAGGCCACCGGCATGCAAGGCCTCGGCAACCTGCCATCCGAGGTGGACCCACGCCGAGAATATTTCCGCAGCAACACGCTCAGCCTCACTCAAACCGTGGCCGAAATCGCCGCCGGACTCTCGATGCCGGTGGAAACCTTCACGCCTCGTTTCGAGGCGGCCAGGGCGAAGCTGCTCGCCGTGCGCGAAAACCGCCTCGGCAAAACCCTGCGCGATGCATCCGCCCACGCTCCCTCCACATTTCGCATGGTGTCCGCCTATGCCGCGGCATTTAGCATCACCGGTGATGAAAACTACCGGCAAAAAGCCATCTCGCTCCTGAAACTGGCGCGCGAATCCTTCGCCGCAGGCGTGGAATTGCGGGTCTTCGCCACCGATGCGCCGGCTCCCGTCGGTGCAGGCAGGGCTTTCCTTTACGCATTGGCCATTCAGGCCATTCTCGATGTGGCGGCGATCACCTCGGACGAGCAGTGGTTGCTCTGGTCCGAAGACCTCGCCACCAGCGCTGCGGAGTGGTTCACCGGTGATCAATTGCTCAAGGAGTGCAAATTTGACGCCCAGCTTGTGGACCTCCCCGTCACGGAGCTGGTCATGTTGTTCGATGACTCCACCGCCGGGCTGGTTTCCATGGCCGAGTGCCGACTGGCCGAGATCGGGCGTCCGTTGGTGGCGAGCTTCAGTGAACTGGCCACCCCCTTGCCTACTTATTCGCTGGACCGGCCGGTTCTTCACACCGACCTGCTTCTGGCCACCATGGCGCGCCACTTCAGGGCCACTGTGGTTTACTCGGCAGACATTCCGCCGGCTCTCAAACTTGCCATGGAACGCCTGCCACTGCGCATGGTCCAACGCCGCGCCGCCAAGCCGGCTGACGCGATGCCAGCCGGTGCAGTGAAACTCCTGCTCGGTGAAGACGAGCAAAGCCTTATCATCACCACGCCCGAAGCCTTGCAGGATGCGCTCTTGCCCTCGCCGGTAATTTCGGAAAATCTCCAGCCAAGCGCCCCTGTTTCACCGCAATCCATCACCCCAGACCCATGAGTTTCCAAGCCGTAGCCTGCTTTTCCGTTCTCTTTAGCCTCGTTTTTGCCTCCCACGCGGACATTTTCACCCTCAAGGACGGCAGCACTCTCGAGGGTGCCATCCTGCGTGAGGAAAATGGGTCCTATGTGCTTGAGGTGCAGGTCACCAAATCTATCAAGGACGAGCGCGTCGTGCCCAAGGAAGACGTCGTCAAAATCCAACGCGCCAAGGGCGACCTCACTGCCTTCGAATCGATCGCTAAGCTTGCTAAAATCCCTGACCTGCTCACCGAGGAGCAATACGCCGAACGCATCCGCACGGTGGAGAAATTTCTAAAAGACCACCGCGGCAGTGACAAATCCCGGGATGCGCGTGCAATCATCGCCAGCCACAAGGCCGAGCTCGAACAAATCGCCGGCGGCGGCATCAAGATGGATGGTAAAATCCTCTCGCCCACCGAATACCGAGCCAATGCCTTGGAAATCGACTCCACAGTGGCTGCAAACCGGATCAGGACACTGCTCACCGAGGGACTCTATCTGCAGGCGCTTCGTGAGTTTATTCCCTTCGATGCCGACTTCCGCAACACCAAGGATCACAGCGCCCTGCTGCCTATCATCACGCAGACGATCCGCAGCTACATCGCCCAAGTGGAGCGCGAGTTGGCTGGCTATGACAAGCGCATGGCCGAGCGCCAGACCGGCCTCGCCCGCATGCAAATGGACGACCGCCGCAAAACAGAGGCCGCGCTCAAGGAGGAAAGCGCCGCTTTGGAAGCGCGCTTCAAAAGCGAAAAAGACGCCAAAGTCGGCTGGGTCAGCACCGACCCTCATTTCAAGCCTTCACTCGATGAAACCCTGACCTTTGGCAGGCAGGAAATCAGCCGCCTTGCCAACCTTCCCAGCATGCCGCAAACCGATGCCGGCAAAGCCTATCGCGAGGCATTTCAAAAAATCCAGAACGCCGAGAACACCGCCGCTATTACCGCCGCGCTCAGCGAGGCCCGAGCCGCCATGGTCCCGCAGAGATACCTCACCATCATCGAAGCCGCAGCCGCCAGCGCCACCAGCACGCTCGCGCCCAAGTGACCACTTTGATTTCACCTGCTCACGTTTTCCATTACCGCTCCTCATTCACCCGCGACCTCGACCGCAAACCCACCAGTCTCGGCCGCGACACCGGCTGGCAGCTCAAAAACGGCGGCACCATCGAGAACGAAGCCCTCTACACCTGGTCCGCCACCCACGGACGCTTGTCTCAAATCTCAAATCCGCAAATTTCAAATCTCCAGTTCACCTACAACTACGTTCTCAACTCCAATCTCATCGCCACCGTCACCAGCCCCGCCCATACCGTCACCAACACCTGGGATCCAACCCGCGACGCTCTGCTCGTGAAGGACAACCGTCTGTCGGGGCCGAAAGTCCTTGGCAAAACGACCGCATGGGCTATCTTCACCTTCGAAATCCGCATTCATGAGCGCCATCGCCCGGACCATTGATGACCGCCTGAGCCGTCTGCCTCCACCGCGTGCGGCGCGTATGGAGCAGTTGATTGTCGGACTCTTGGATCTCGTGGAGCCGGAGCCCCCCCAGGCCGGGGACGAGACCATGGACCGGCTGAGGCGGGAGCAGGCATTGGCCGCACTTGACCGCATCGCCGCGCGCGGCGGCATAGCCGGCATTCCGGAGCCGGTGGCCTGGCAGCGCGAACAACGCGGTGACCGGCCGCTTCCGGGGCGGGCACCATGAGACTGCTCGACAGCAATATCGTCATCCATGCCGTCCAGCCGTCGAACGCCTGGCTGAGAAAGGAAATCCTGGAGGAACCCTTCGCCGTCTCCCAAACCACGAGGGTGGAGGTTCTCGGGTGGCATCTCATCACTGCCGAGGACCTGTCGGATCTGACGACCTTCATTGCCGCCGGCACACTTCTGTCCATCACCGACAACGTGGCTGACCGCGCGGTGATCCTGCGCCAACAGCGCAAAATGTCACTGGGCGACGCCCTCATCGCGGCAACCGCGCTGGAATACGGCTGCGACCTGGTAACACGCAATACCCAGGATTTCCGGCATATTTCCGGCCTGCCGCTCGTCAATCCCTTCGACCGGAGTCCGGGCGGATGAAGATGAGCGCCGCACCGACAGCACCGCCCTTGCGCCATCCGGGGGAGTCGCAAAAATGCCCGGGCCGGCACCGGAATCCCGGCGACAACGAGCCGCCGCCGCAAAGCGGGCCGTTTTCACGCCGCAAACTCCCGCGCCCTACGGAACCCGGAAATCCGCCCACTTCACAGTCAGCCGGAAGATTGAAGCGGAGCGCCCGCCGCGCCAAGCCGGGCGGTGTGTCTTTCTACGGTTACAGGTGGTATGACCCGTTAACAGGCCGCTGGCCATCAAGGGATCCGATTGAGGAAAGGGGTGGAGTTAATTTGTATGGATTTGTGCAGAATGACGGCGTGAACCGGTGGGATCTTCTAGGGATGGCGAGTCCAGAATGTATCGAAGCTTCTCTGGCAGCTCTTGAACAAGGCCAGAAGCTGCTCAAGGAGTTGTTAAAATATGATCCGATTGAGGATGCTAAAGGTGGACATGTGCATGCATACGGGATCACCAAGCCGGGAGGCCACTATAAGGAGATCAAGGACCTCCAAAGGGGCCTTAAGAACAAGTTGAAAACTGCCTACGAGAAATGCAAAGACGATGACGATAAGCCAGACAAAAGGCCAATGCCCTATCGAACCCTTAATGAACTAGCAAATAAACCGATTCAGGTGCCTCCAGGTATTGTTGGTGCACCAGGAGATCCAGGTGGAATCCAACCGTTCAGTAGCGATGAGTTTATTTTTGTGGGCTTGGGTGGGGCGGCTCTGAAGCTTGTAAATGCCACAGGAAAATGTGTGATAGTGCTTTGGGAAGGGGCAATGGCTGGTGCACATTAACGGGGCAGAACAAGAGCAGGAACATTTTAACATTTTCATGAAATCGCTAGATGTTATTAATGCGTTCTCCGAAAGAGAAATTCTTGATCGAGAAATCAGCTCGTCCGAGTTCGAAGACATGGCTTGCTCCCTTGCTAGATTGATAGAGCGCGACCAGCTGAATTTATTGCCTTTGTTGATGATCTATATCCTGAAGCATCAGGATGATGGACGGGCGACCAATTATGGAGAGATGATAGTTTTTTGTCTGATGCCGCAGCCTGATGGCTGGAAAAATCTAATCGATGACATGAGCGTGGCGGAGGTTGATGCCACGCTGAAATGGCTGATTTGTGCTAAAAACTTCCCTTTTTCGGTGAACTGCATGGATGAATTGCGCCTAGCGATTGAGTTGTTTAACGAACGGTCTGACTCGGGAAAAATGGGTTGTAAATCTTGACAGAATATCTCCGGGCCACCATCTCAACACCCTCCAAAAGATCGTCGCTCCGCCCCACCAAACATCCCGCTGCGTGCTGTCACGTGAGCTGCTCGCCTTCGGAGCCAGGCCCCCTGCCACGCTGCAAACCAACACCCGGCATCCCGAGCCCTCTGTCCATGCCTCAAAAAAATCCCGGGGTCCGGGGCAGCGCTCCGCAATACGCCGTGGAACAATCCACGATTCTACAACCGTAGTGGAACCCAAACCCGACATCAACACGGCAACCCCACAAAAATCAGACGATCACACTTTGGTAATCATCAACGGTGTCAATTTGGGATTTAACAGCAAGGCGCACCGCGCCCAAATCCAGCCTCGATTAAAAATCAAAAAAACACCTTGTTTCGATCTGATACTACTGACCCCGTTCACTAAATTCCCGAAATCGCAAATTCGTATACATTCCAAAGACCAATTGATAGCCATGTAATAGTAAATACAATCCAAAATTTTATATTATTTTTCATTAGCAAAACTCCTATTAATCCAAGCATCCATATTGCCAGCGATATTATAGAACTTAAAATAATTTTTTCGTTCCAATATTGGAAACCGGTTACAAGCTTATACAAAGGACCTGATATAAAAGCTAACAGAGATCCAAAGTTTTCATTATCTCCATTTGCGGGGAATTTACGCAAGAACAATGCAGATGAAGCAATGATATAAACCAATGAAACTGATAATTTATTAATCACCATGGGGATCTAACTTCGATGTATTCTCGAGTATATGCACCGGGTTCATCTTGAACTTGATAAACTCCTCCGATATACTTTTTAAGCAAGAATGCATATACAGACATTCTAACACCAGACTTCCCGCGATCTAGCATGTCTGCCAATATCACCGGCTCGACATCATGATAATAATGAGCACGTGTTCCAGGCTTATACAAATCTGCTGTCCCGTGAGTATTTGCATCTAAGATAATGTAGCCTTTTGTGTCGTAAATGCACTGATTACCTGGAGTATGAGCTTTGCTTCTCATGCTCCAAACAGCTTTTGGATGAAGCCCCTTTTCCCAACTTGTTGGCTTCACGGGATCCGCCCATACTTTGTCATCTGGGTTTTTTGGACTACCAGACTTTACGTCTATGCAAAGAGGGCATCTTTCTAAACCGCGCCAAAAGCCTATGTTTGCAGCTTCAAGTCTTCTCCATTCATTAAAAACCATTTCGCCGGAATAAGAAGCTGGGTAGTATACTCCCCCCCATGGCGGAATACCTGGAGTATATCCTGCTGGAATATCAGGAGGAATATTTCTTAATTTCAAAATCCTCTCAGCTTCAGATAGAGTGTAATGTCCAAGGAAGTCCCATTTATTTACCCCATCATTCCCGACGAACCCATACAGGTTCACTCCACCTTCTTCCCCAATCGGATCTCTAGATGGCCACCTGCCGTTCAGCGGGTCATACCACCTGTAACCGTAATCAGTCACACGCGGCCTCAAACCGCGTGATTTCGGGGTTTTCGGGCGATTCCTGCCCCTTGGAACGGGGTGATTTCCGGCTGGCGGGCTGCCATTTGGCGGCGGTTTGGGACCGGAAACGGGCGCTCCGCCAGCGGGTGGATCGTCGTCGGGTGGCAGATCCGGTCTCGCTTGGTCCACAGCCGTCATCGGAGAGGTGCGGGCGATGGGATGTGGTGCGGCGGTTACCATCACGGCTTCAATTTCTAGCGTCTCCCCCGCACCAGGGGAAGGCAAATCCTGCTCTGGTGCGTCTGGAATACTGAGGCGGCCGTAAAGGTCGTGGTGTTCGTCAAGCCGACCGTGCGGGTGGCAGCTGGCGTGGACCTCGCGCAGGGCGTCGATGTGGACGTGGGTGTAGATACGCGTCGTTTCCATGCGTTCGTGGCCGAGCATTTCCTGCACATACCGGATGTCGGCACCGCCGCGATGCATATCGGTTGCACAGGAATGCCTCCAAAGGTGACACGAACCGGGCTTGTCGATGCCGCACCCTTCTTCGCACAAGGCTACGAAGGGCGAGGCTTTAGGAACTCAAGAGCCTTTTTCTCGCAAAGGCCTTACCGGAGGCGGTTTTGAGGTATCGTTCGAAATCTGATGCGGCAGTTTTTGATTCAAAACCGCCATACCAGACAAGCTTCCATGGGCATCCCGTTTTGGTTGAGATGTTTCCACCCTGATTGTGAACCGATAGTCGCTTTTTCAGATCGGCGCGGATGAAAAGTGCGGGATCATCCGAGCCGCGCCCGGCAGTCCATGCGGAGAACTGGCGCAGCGCCCAGCGGTGTGCCTCGATGGAGGGTTGGGAGTAAGCGCGGGCGGCGAGATTCGCGAGGAAGGCGTCGGCGTGCGCAGCGATGCCTTGGAGAGTGCGCGGCTGCGGTGTGGGTGCGCCACCCTTGCGGCGTCCGCGCATGGCGGTGAGATTGGGGAGTCCGGGTTGGCCTGGCATGGGTGAGGGCATATCGGAGATGCGATGACGTGGCGAGATCCTGTGCAACGACGAGTGGGTTTTCCCGTTCGCCGATTGTTCACTTCGCCCTTGATCAGACTCGCCCGGTCTGGCAGAGGTGTGGCGGATGGATAAGAATTTGACCTGCCAGACCAGCCACCGGATTTCCGGCGCAACGGCTTCTGGCGTGTCGAGTTTCCAATCCCCCCGAGTTCCGCGACAGAATCCCCCGTATTCCACACGGATTTCACACAAAATAGCCGTTCAGGACCGCACACCCTGCGTCACCCTGGTCAAACCAGCAACGCACAGATGCCCATAAAATCGCAGAAAGCAGCACACTCGGCAGGTTTCCATGCCGATCCGCGCACCGCCAGACGCAACCGGAAGACCGCGGAAACCGTCATCGATCTCTCGCTCAACATCGATGGCTCCGGAGTTTCTTCGATCCATACCGGCCTGCCCTTCTTCGATCACATGCTCACGCTTTTTTCGAAACACGGGCTGTTTGATCTAACCGTGAAAACCGTCGGCGACATCGAGGTGGACGCGCATCACACCATTGAGGACACCGGCATCGTCATCGGTGATTGCCTGCGCGAGGCGCTCGGCACCAAGGAGGGCATCCGCCGCTATGGCTGTTGTTATCTGCCGATGGATGAAACGCTGGCCCGCGTGGTGGTGGACCTCAGCAACCGCCCGCATCTCGAATTTCGCGCACCGGCCGGCACGCCATCCGCGCCTAACATGCCATTCAGCCTGGTCGAGGAATTCTGCCGCGCCGTCGCTTCCAATCTGCGGGCCAACATCCACGTCGAGCTGCTCTACGGCCGCGATGGCCACCACATCGCCGAAGCCATTTTCAAAGGCCTGGCCCGCGCCCTGCGCGACGCCTGCGAACGCGATCCCCGCGTGGTCGGCATCCCCAGCACCAAGGACGCGCTGTGAAAGCCGCACTCATCGATTACGGCGCGGGCAACCTGCGCAGCGTCGCCAACGCCCTGCGCGAGCTCGGCATCGATCCGCTCATCACCGCCTCGGCGGACGATCTCACAGATGCCACCCACCTCATCCTGCCGGGCGTGGGATCATTCGGCGATTGCATGGCGCAGCTGCAAAACCGCAATCTGATCGAATCCATTCAAAACTGGGTGGCCGCCGGCAAACCCTATCTCGGCATCTGCCTCGGCTATCAACTGCTCTTCGACTCCAGCGAGGAAAGCCCGGGCGTGGCCGGGCTCGGCATCGTGCCCGGTGTGGTGCGCCGTTTCCAACAAACGCCGGGGCTCAAGATCCCGCACATGGGGTGGAACTCCGCCGTCCCGCGCAAGCCGGACACCGGCAATTGGGCCGGCCTCGGAGCCGACCCGTATTTTTACTTCGTCCACTCGTATTTTCCCGTGCCGAATGACGATGCGGTCATCGCCGCGGAAACGACCTACGGCACGGATACCTTCGCCGCCGCCATTGAAATGCCGAACCTTCTCGCCTGCCAGTTCCACCCGGAAAAAAGCCAGGACGCAGGCCTGCGCCTGATCCGCAATTTCCTTGGTCTCCCTCTAGTCTGATTCCAAGCAACCAAACCAACACCAACCCACACAAAACCATGCAGCACTTCCCAAATGTTCCTAAAATCCAATACGAAGGACCATCCTCCAGGAATCCCTTCGCCTTCAAACATTACAACCCGGATGAGATCGTCGCCGGCAAGACGATGCGCGACCATATGCGCTTCGGAGCCGCTTACTGGCACGTCATGCGCAACGGCTTGTCCGACCCCTTCGGCGGACCCACCGCACTGATGCCTTGGGATGACCAGTCCAACAGCATTGAAAACGCCCTCAAGCGCGCCGATGTCTTCTTCGAATTTCTCGATAAGATCGACATCGATTACTACTGCTTCCACGACCGCGATGTCGCACCCGAGCTCAACAACCTCGCCAAGTCCAACGATGCCTTGGAAAAAGTGACCGATCACCTGCTCGCGCTGCAGAAATCCCACAACAAGAAACTGCTGTGGGGCACCGCCTGCCTGTTCTCGCATCCACGTTATTCGCAAGGTGCCGGCACCTCGCCGAATGCCGAAGTCTTTGCGTATGCCGCAGCCCAGGTGAAAGCCGCGCTCGACGCCACTTACAAACTCGGTGGTGAAGGTTATACCTTCTGGGGCGGCCGCGAGGGTTACTCCACCCTGCTCAACACCGACATGAAGCGCGAACTCGACCACCTCGCCGCCCTGCTTTGGCTGGCGGTCGATTATGCGAAAAAAATCGGTTTCACCGGCCAGTTCTACATCGAGCCCAAGCCGCGCGAACCCTCCACCCACCAATACGACTCGGACGCGGCGGCATGCCTTAACTTCCTGCGCCAATACGGACTGATGGACCACCTCAAGCTCAACCTTGAGACTAACCACGCCACCCTCGCCGGCCACACGATGCTCCATGAAATCACCGTCGCCCTCGATGCCGGAGCGCTCGGCTCCATCGATGCCAACCAAGGTGACGAACTCATCGGCTGGGATACCGACCAGTTCCCGACCGATCTCTATCTCACCACTTCCATCATGCTCAAAGTGCTGGAAATGGGAGGCTTCACCACCGGCGGGCTAAACTTCGATGCCAAGCGCCGCCGCGAGTCCCATGAGCCTGAAGACCTGTTCCACGCCCACATCGGCGGCATGGACGCCTTCGCCCGCGGTCTCAAAGCCGCCGCCGCCATCCGCTCGGACGGACGTCTCGCCGGGTTCGTTGAAAAACGCTACGCTTCGTGGAACGAAGGCATCGGCACCAAGGTTGAAAGCAAGTCCGTCACGCTTGAGGAAATCACAGCCCACGTGCTGGCCTCGCCCGAACCGGTCATCGCCTCCGGCCGCCAGGAAATGCTCGAAAACCTCGTCAACGAGTTCATCTAACGAGGCCGTCCAACAAAAGATCCCAGAAATCTCAGGCAATAGCCGGGGACGAGGCTCATCAGCGCCGAGCACCCCGGTGGGGATTTCTCTCTATCGGAAAACCCGCGCCGCCACCTGCCGCAGGCCGTCAAGTGTGATGTCGGGATCGACCACATCGATCTCGCTCACGCCGCGCGCGATCAACGCCGCATCACCACCGGTGGCGATGATTTTCGGCGTGCCGGACAGCTCCGAGCGGATGCGGGCGATGATTTCCTTCACCAAACCACGATAGCCGAACACCGCGCCTGCCTGCATCGCGTGCTCAGTGGATTTGCCGATGGCCGATGCCGGTTCTTCCAGTGCGATCACTGGCAACAGCGCGGTTTTTCCGGGTAGATACGCGGACATCGCACCAAGCCCCGGCGCAATCACTCCACCGCAGTAGGCGGGTTGCTCCGATATCACATCAAAAGTCACCGCCGTGCCGAAATCGATGATGATCGCCGGCGCGCCATGGCGGGTCAGCACCCCGGCGGCATTCGCCAAACGGTCCGCGCCGATTTGCGCCGGCAATGGGTAATCGATCCCCATGCCCAGAGGACTTTCTTGGCCAAGAAAATGAACCGGGCAGTGAGGTTCGAAAAATTCCTTGAGCACGGCCGCCTTGTTAGGAACCACTGAACAAATGATGACTGCGGAATATTCCACACACTCTAACAGTGCTGCCAGCGCTTCTGGGGATACCTCCGCCGTGGGAATCACGCCGCGCCAATCGGTTAGATGTTTATCATCACCGAGTGCGAATTTCGTGCGGGTATTCGAGTTGTCGATCAACAGCCAGGCCATGGTTTACCAGCGGTGGGTGGTGAAATATTCGAGATTTGAATTCCCTAACCGGGGAATGAGCGAACCCGACCGGATCACCAGTGAACCATCATTGATTTGCAATTTGAGAGGCCCGTCCAAATCGGCGGGTTCAAGCCAGAACTTGAACCACAAGTCGGTGGTTTCGGCCCCCGTTTTGCTACCGAACGTGGTTTCCGCAGGTTGCAGCTCCCGGCCCGCGGAAGTGACAAGGCGCACGGGTTTCATCAAATCATGTGCCTGCCCTGGCGTGACCTTGAGATGCACATCCAGCCAGTAAAACGATGCGTCTTTTCTCACTTGGGCACCCTGCACCATGCAGCGAGCCGCAGGATCCACACTCCACATGTAAGGACGCAGCCAACTCCAGGCGGCGAATCCTGCGGCTATCAGCAGGGTGACGATCAGAAAGACACGCAAGGTAGGACGCTTCACGCGCAGAGGGGAACCCAGCCGAGTCCCCTCTGCAAACGAAAACGGGCGGACCGTTGCCGGTCCGCCCGCTGGGAGGATTGGATGAGTGTGCGATTAGTGCTCGTAGCCTTCTTCACCGTGCTCACTGATGTCGAGGCCGACTGTCTCCACTTCAGCAGAAGGACGGAGACCAATCACCGCCTTGACGATCATGGCGATCATAGCAGTTCCGACGATCGAAATCACCAGCGTGATAGCCACTGCCATGAGCTGAGCCATGATCAGGCCGCCGTTACCGGATTCCAGGGATTTGGCGAGGCCATTGGTTGCGGCATAGGTGTTGACTGAGGTTAGGTTGCCGTTGACTTCGCTGCTGGCGAGAACACCCGTCAGGATTGCACCCAGCGTCCCGCCGATGGCGTGGATGCCGAAGGTATCGAGCGCATCATCGTATCCGATCGCCTTTTTCACATACATCACGAAGATGTAGGGGATAATTGCAGCCAGCACGCCGATGATGACCGCGCCAGTCGCATCCACAAATCCACAGGCGGGGGTGATCACAACCAGGCCTGCCACAACACCCGAGCAAATGCCGAGGATCGATGCTTGGCCCTTCATCATTTTTTCAATGAGTCCCCATACGAAGCCTGCAGTGGCAGCGGCGAGCGTGGTGGTCATGAAGGCATTGGAGGAAATCCCGTCAGCAGAGAGCGCGGAACCGGCGTTGAAGCCATACCATCCAACCCAGAGCATGCCAGTGCCGACCATACAAAGCACCATGCTGTGGGGGGACATTTTTTCCTTACCGAAGCCAAGGCGCTTGCCGAGGATGATGCAGAGCACCAGCGCACTCCAGCCGGAAGTCATGTGAACCACGGTTCCGCCGGCGAAGTCGATGGCGGTTATTTTCGCATCACCGTTCCAGACACCGTTCATCAGGCCGGTAACCCCCCAGACCATGTGGGCCATGGGGATGTAGATCACGAACATCCAGATGAAGATGAAAAGCATGATGGAGGTGAATTTCATGCGTTCCGCAATCGCACCGATAATGAGCGCCGGTGTGATGATGGCGAACATGAGCTGATACATCGCGAAAACATTTTGCGAGACCCAATAACAGTAGTCGGTGTTGGGAGCGCTGGTGACGCCCTTCAGGAAGAAGAATTCAGTGCCACCAAGGAACGGAGAGTTGAAGCTCTTGCCGAATACCAGGCTGTAACCGACGGCCCACCAAATCAAGGTGACCATGCCAGCGCAGCCAAGACATTGCGCGAGGACGCTAAGGACGTTCTTTTTGCGTACCAAGCCGCCATAGAAGAGAGCCAGACCGGGAAGTGTCATGAACAACACCAAGGCGGCGCAGGTCATCAACCATCCGTTGTGGCCCGGGCCGGGGACCCCCCCGACTTTGGACGTCCAGGTGCTGTCACCGGACCCACCGACGCCCACATTTCCAAAGTAGCTCTCCAAGTCAGCCAACCGCTGCTCGACCGATGCCTCAGCAGGGGCGGCGGCAGGTTCGGCAGGTTCGGCAGTAGGGGCGACTGCTTCGGTCGGCGGCGGCGTCGCCGGATCCTGCCCGTAAGCGGCAGTTGCCAAAGGGAATACGGTAAGCGCAATCGCCGCGGCCGCAAGGGCCCTCACTTTCATTAGGTATCGACTGGTCATGGTGTTCAGGGTTGATCTGTTGGTTGAATGCTGGAATCCGGCAATTTATTTTCCCGGGACAACATCCGGCGAAAAGCAAATGCCGTGCCAACTTTCAATTTGCTCAAAATCCCTTTATTTTCTTTGAGGTGGCGAAAATCCCGTGAAAAAAACCGATTCCCGCTTGCCAAGCCCGGAGGTCATCTTTAGGCAGTCGTCCGCGGAGCCGCTGACCCCGTGCAAAATAAAAGCTGGACAGATCTTACGGAAAAGCGAAGTATTCGCGGCAACGGAGAGCTTCCAGCTGTCAATTGGCACGCGGGATGCTAATTCCGAGACGCTCCTGTCTGTTCCACTACCGGCGCAGCCAAGGACGCAAGCAGCAACCGAAAACCAACATAACACTATGCAAAACTACTGCAAAACCATTGGCGCCCTGGCCGCTGCCTCCGCCCTTGTGGCCGGCAACGCTTCGGCGGAAGTTGAATATGAACTCCACACCGGATACACCAGCGAGTACCTGTGGCGCGGTCTGATCCTCGGACAGGACCTCGTCGAAGTTGGCGCTGATGTCGCTGGCGAATGGAACAACATCGGCCTCAGCGCCGGTGCCTGGTATGGCAGCTTCCAGAATGGCGGCGTCTCTTTTGACGAACTCGACGTTTATGGTGAAGCTTCCTATGACCTTGGCTTCCTGACCGCAGCTGTGGGTTATATTTTCTACCACTTCCCAAATCAAGGTGGAGCCGTTGTGGACGACGCACAAGAGCTCTATTTCAGCGTTGCCCGTGACCTTGGATTTGCCAATGCCTCCTTGACTTACTTCTGGGACATCGAAGAAGACAATCAAGGCTACTCCGAACTGGCTCTTGATCGCAGCTTCGAGCTGAATCAATGCCTTGATCTGACTGTGGCTAGCAGCGTTGGCTACCTCGTCGAAGGTGGTGACTTCACCTCCTGGACCACCAAGGTGGGTCTCGACTGGGCCTTCGTCGAAAACGCCAAGCTCTCACCATTCGTGGCGCTGTCGGTCGCTCTCGGAGAGTCCGCCAATAGCTGGTGGGCAAGCACCGAAAACGAACTCGTCGCCGGCTCGATGCTGAGCGTGAGCTTCTAATTCAACGGAGTTTTAAACTTCACAACCAATTCAAAGAGCGGTCGCACAAGCGGCCGCTCTTTTTTTGGTTGTTCACGCCGGACAGCTTCTGAGTCTTGGCCCCTGTCCATGGTTTAAATCACAGTGCAAGACAATCTTTCTTCATCATCGCCGCAGCATCGATCAAACCTCTTGCGCCGACCACTAGCCATGGAGCAGAGACGCCAAATGGAATGGTTTACATACTATTTTTTGCTACTGCCTAGGCTTGATCGCCGTGAGTGTAGTCTAGAGCCTGTCCCAGAATCGGCAATCCCTTGATGGAGAGGGATTTGGACAAAGAAAAAAGTAGGCATGAGAGCCTAAAAAGACTCCCATGCCTGAAATTCGGGCCTTATGATTTGTTTAGCAGACAAAACCATCCGCCCGAACCGTGT
>CANLKN010000040.1 GCA_947491475.1 Akkermansiaceae bacterium
CATCGGCAACCAGGGCTACGATCCGGTCTATGGCGCGCGCCCGCTCAAGCGCGCCATCCAGCACCTGCTGCTCGATCCGCTCAGCCTTGATGTGCTCGACGGAAAATTCGTCGATGGCGACGTGATCACTGCCGATGTCCAGCACGGCCAAATGGTCTTCCATAAGGAATGATTCCCGCCCACCCAGGCGGCGTCGGAATCCAGGCTTCAGCCCATTGCCAAGGTGAGAGTTTGGCCGCACCACCTCCGCGAGGGCCATGACGGGCGAAAATGAGTTGGCAACAGGCTTCACTCAACAGTCCGGAGAAGGCCCGGGAAAAGTCGCTGAAAAACGGATGGTGGGGTGTGGATGCATCGGGCATCCGCCTAATCAAAACATCTGTTTTAAAAGTATCAGCAAAATATGCGGAGTGACCTTGCTATTTTGAATACTCAAAGGCATTGCGCTTTAGCATGAACCCCGGCGGTGCCTGGGTCTTCTGCCGACTTCTGCTTGCGCTGGGCCCTATCCTCGGCCAGCGTGCATTGCTTCCAAGCCTAGTCATGCCAGAGTCCGTTTCCATACCGCCCCCGCGTAGCGCGCCCCATTGGTATTCCGCGCCCACTTTGTGGCGCACGCTGAAAAAAGTAGCGGTGAAAGCCAGCCGCCAAACACTTTTGAGCGCGCTGATCCTTTTTTATTGCCTCAAAGACCGAGAGACGCCGGCATGGGCGAGGGGAGTGATTGTGGGGGCTTTGGGATACCTCATTTTGCCGACGGATCTGATTCCAGACCTCCTGCCCGCAGCCGGCTACACCGATGACTGGGGAGCCATCGTCGTGGCCCTCGGCACTGTGGCGGCCTACATCAAAGACGAACACAAGGCCATGGCACAGTCACAAATGGCGCGCTTCTTCCGCTCCCCGAATCCACTGCCGCCCAGCGAATTTTCTGAATAAAACCCGCCCAACCGCAGTATCAGAGGGACAGAATCCCGCATTTTCATCATGAAGCACATTGTTTGGTCAATCATTGCCGTTTGGATCACCTCGTTCAGCGCCATGGCAGAGGTCAGGATCGATGAGGATTCCTTTGGCAGCAGTCTCGGTGGTTGGAAAAAACGTGACAAACAGGCGGCCGAATACCCCCTGTCCGGTGCCACCTACCGCACTTACAAACCCGAGATCACTCCCACGCCCGATGGCGGGATCTTTGTGTCCATACGCATCGACCACATGCGCGGCTGGCTCGCTTCTGATGACCACGCGGTGCTTGAAATCACGATCAACCAGGAAGGAATGATCAGTTCAGCCCAGTCGAACATCGCCATTCAGGGCCGCTCGATCTCCAGCGATTTGATCCGCAGCACCGGTGAAGTGGGCAAGGAAATCGTCGGCGCCGACCGCGCGGTGCAGATTGGCACCGACTTAGTGGCGGATCTCTCGGCCAAGCTGCTGCGAGAGAAGATTGTGGAGGCTGGCCGCGTTTCGTTTCCGGCTGTGCTGCGCCACAATTACAACCTGCTTTTCCAGTCGATCCGCGTTGAAAAGCCAGCCCCTCCGCAAATGGATGCTCCCGCGCCTGCGGTTGAGCCGAAACCTGTTCCGCCCACAAAGCCGGCAGAGCCACCGCCGCCTGCCGCCCCCGTAACGGAACCGGCGAATTGCGCGCTGGAAATCAGGCCGTATCACACCCCACGGCACTGACGCCGGTGGGCAAGCAATGATGCCGATTCATCATCCCCGTGGATGGAATTTCTTGTGCATGGATTTCAGCCGCTGGCGGTCCACATGGGTGTAAACCTGGGTGGTGGAAATGTCGGCGTGGCCTAACAATTCCTGGATCACGCGCAGGTCGGCCCCGCCTTCAAGCAAGTGGGTGGCGAACGAATGGCGCAGCAGGTGCGGGTAGATGTTTTGGTCAATGCCCGCGAGTTTTGCCCGGCATTTGACGATCTGGCGCACGCGGTCCGGCGAAAGTGGTCCGCCGCGCACGCTCAGAAAGACATGCGAGGAAGTGCGCGGTTTCACCAGATCCGGCCGCTCGCCGGCAAGGTATGCCGCCAAGGTCTGGCGCGCTTTGGTGCCCACTCTGGCCACGCGTGTTTTGTTGCCCTTGCCAGTGATGCGCAGGAATCCTTCGTCGAGATCCATCATTTCCAAACGCAGATGACATAACTCGGAAAGCCGCAGCCCTGCGGCGTAAAACAATTCGAGAATGGCCAGATCCCGGCGGCCTAGCCGTTTGGAAACATCGATCGATTCCAGCAAAGTGACCACTTCCCGCGCATGCAGTGTTTCCGGCAGGTTCTGGTCGGGCCGTGGGGCCAGCAGCGGCTCCGCCGGATCCATCTCCAGCCGGCCCTTCGCCGCCAACCACCGGAAAAAGACCTTGAGATGCACGGTGGTGATGCGCAGCGAGGCGGCGTTGAGCCCGTCCTTCTTGCGTTGGCTCAGAAATGCAGCCAGCTCATCCGTGCCCACGTCACGCACCGGCATGGCAAGCTTTTCCAGCCACCCCGCCAGAGCGTCCAGCGTCTGGCGCACCGATAGCTGATAGGCTTCCGACAAGCCCCGCTCGGTAGCCAGAAACCGGATGAATGCGTCGATTTCCTTGTCCATCGTTCACTGCGGATGGTGCCAGCCATAGCTGTCTGCGGCAAACTCAAAGGCTCGATTTTCATTGGAAATAACGGGCCCGTCCGGATCGGGATTCCGGGCTTGCGCTGAAAATCACACCTGCTAGGAAGAAACCGTCACGGGGCATAGTGCCTTGCTGACATCAGAGATATTAAACAACCATACCTGACACACCATCATGAAACTCGTTAAACTCGCCGTGATCGCCGCCGTTGCCTCGTTGTTCGCAGCTTCTTGCTGCCCAAGCGCCGCTCCTGCTCCTTCCGCTCCGGCTCCCGTCTCCGCCAAGTAATCCTTCTGGATTCAATGCGCCCGGCCCTCATCTGGGGGTCGGGCGTTTTTTATGCCAGCCGGATACGCTATTGCTCCATTGCGGTTTGACGCCGGGCCGGTTTTTGTTCAGTCTCCGCCGCGATGTCCGCCCCCAAACATGTGCTCTTTGTCTGCACTGGAAACACCTGCCGCAGCCCGATGGCTGAGGGCCTCTTCCGCAAGGCGGTGGCTGGTCGCAGGGATTTTAAGGTCAGTTCCGCCGGGGTGGCTGCGGCGAAGGGAGATGCCGCAAGCAGGGAAACCCTTACCTCCCTCAAAAAGCGCGGTGCCGGACTCGAAAACTTCAGAAGCCGCCCGGTATCGGATGAAATTCTCGATGCCGCCAGCCATGTCTTCGCCATGACCGAGGGGCACCTGGCCGCACTTGAAGCTTGTTTCCCCCATCATTCGGAGAAGTTTTTCCTCGTCCGCGAGTTCTCCGGCATCACCGACAAGCGCCAGGGAGTTGACGTGCCGGATCCCATCGGCATGGGGCCAATTGCCTATGAAGAGGTGGCCAAAGTGCTTGATGCCGCCATTCCCGCCATCATCGCATACATCGATTCTGTGAGCGGCCCAAGTGAAGGTTGACGGTCCAACGGATTGGGCACAATCCCGGCTTGTCAGATACCAGTGGAGTTTTCACGTTCACGCGCGCCACGTCCGAAACTCCCGTGGCATGAGATTTCATCATGAACACAAACCTGCTCGCTCAAGCCGCCAATGAAGCCCGCGGCCTCGCCATTGATGCCATCCACGCCTGCAATTCCGGCCACCTCGGGCTGCCGCTCGGCTCCGCCGAAATCGGTGCCGTGCTCTTCGGTGAGTCGATGCGTTATTGCCCGGACGCGCCGAAATGGATGAACCGCGACCGCTTCATCCTCTCTGCCGGTCATGGATCGATGTTCCTCTACGGCTGGCTGCATCTCTCGGGATACGCCGTTTCCAAGGACGATGTGAAAAATTTCCGCCAGCTTCATTCGATCACACCGGGCCACCCGGAGTATGCGGAAACGCCTGGCGTGGAAGCCACCACCGGGCCGCTCGGTCAAGGCGTGGGAAATGCCGTAGGCTACGCGCTCTCCGGCAAACGCGCCGCCGCGCTCTTCAACACCGCCGCGCACACCATCATCGATCACCATGTGTTCGCGCTCCTCGGCGATGGCTGCCTGCAGGAAGGCGTGTCCAAGGAAGCCATTGCCTTCGCCGGTCACAACGGCTTGGACAACCTGATCCTGATCTATGACTCCAATGATGTGACGCTCGACGCGATGGCCGAGATCACGCAGAGCGAAAATGCCGAGGCTTATTTCGCCTCGCAAAATTGGGATGCAGTCACCATCGATGGCCATGATCTAACCGCCATCGCCGCCGCGGTGGAAAAGGCGAAAGCCGACGACAACGGACGCCCGAAAGTGATCATCGCCAAGACCACCATCGGCAAGGGGATTCCGGAAGTGGCAGGCACGGCCAAGGGCCACGGTGAAGGTGGTGCCAAGTTCGCCGAATCCGCCCGCGCCGGGCTCGGACTTCCCGCCGATGAACATTTTTACGTTTCCGCCGAAACCCAGGCCTTCTTCGTTGAAAAGAAAACCGCATCGATGGCTGTCTTCGCCGCTTGGCAGCAAACCTACGACGCCTGGGCCAAGGCCAATCCGGAGCTTGCAGCACAACTCACCGACGGCCTCGCCAAGGCCGTGCCCATTGATCTAACCGAAAAAATCCCCGCGTTTGCTGCGGATTACAACGACGCCACCCGTTCCGCAGGCGGCACCGTGATCAACGCCGTGGCCAAGGCCATGCCGCAGCTTCTCACAGGCAGTGCCGACCTCTTCGGCTCCACCAAGAACTATCTCAAGGACGGCGGTGATTTCTCCAAGGCCAACCCGCTCGGCCGCAACATCTGGTTCGGCATCCGCGAGCACGCCATGGGCGCGATTTGCAATGGCATCGCTTACGACGGCATTTTCCGCGCCTCCGGTGCCACATTCCTGGTTTTCGCCGATTACCTCCGCGGCTCAATCCGCCTTGCCGCGCTGGCCGGGCTGCCCGTCACCTACATCTTCACGCACGATTCCGTGGGTGTCGGCGAGGACGGCCCCACCCACCAGCCGGTGGAAACCGTCAGCGGCCTGCGCGTGATCCCGAATCTCGATGTGATCCGCCCCGGCGATGCCGAGGAAACCGCAGGCTCATTCATCGCCGCGATGGCCCGCACCGATGGGCCCACCGCGCTGATCCTTACCCGTCAGGCGATTCCGTTGATGAACGAACTGGGCGTCGAAACCCGCCGTGACGGCGTGCTCAAGGGCGGCTACATCGCCAGAAAAGAAAGTGGCGCGCTCACCACCATCCTGCTCGCTTCCGGCTCCGAGCTCCAATACACGATGGCCGCTGCCGCCGAGCTCGGCGAGGGCGTGCGCGTGGTTTCCATGCCATGTTTCGAGCTCTTCGACCGCCAAAGCGCGTCTTATCGCGAAAGCGTGCTGCCCGCCGCCTGCAACAAACGCATCGCCATCGAAGCCGGCGTCACCGGCTTGTGGTGGAGATACGTGGGCACCGGCGGCAAGGTGATTGGCATCGACCGCTTCGGCATGAGCGCTCCCGGCGGCACCATCTTCAAGGAGCTTGGCATCACCACCGCCGCCGTGATCGAGGCCGCCAAGTGATGACTCTCACTGCGGCGGCGCAGTGTGGCGCTTAGCACGCTTCGGGCAGCGGCTTTTCGGCTTGGGCGAGTCTTCGTTGCGCGTGAGATGTCCGGCCAGCGCCACGAGCCAGATCACGCCCACCAGCACCCAAGTCCACGCGGCGTAGATGTGATGGGAAACACGGATGGCCGGCAGAAAATCCGAACTCATGCGCGTGGTCGCCGCGAGAATCACCAATCCGATGAGCCAGCGCAGCCAGAGGATCCGCCCGCCTAACAGATCGTGGCGCCCGGCATGGCCGAGCACGACCCGCGTGCCCGCCGCGAGGGTGACCAGCCCGATGCCGGAGGTGAAAAACAAGTGCAGCGAGCCCACCCGCGCGAGCGGCCAGATTGCCGCACAGACCAGCCCGACGGCGATTCCCGCGACCGCCCAACGCACCGCATTGCCGGGGGTGGAGGAGATTTTTCCCCGCCGCAATACCGGCGTTTCCATGGCAAACCAGCCGAGAATCACCGCCGCACGCAGCAACTGTCCGGCCATCGCCTTGCCATGGACTTCCAGTGCGAAACCGGCGATCACCAGCAAGCCGGCGATGATCGCCGCGATCGCCCGCGGCCACCATCCGGCCGGTGGCCGCGGCGAGTCATCAAACGAATGGCGGCTTTCCATGCCGAAAAATCGTGGCAGCAGATACGGCCCGATGCCCATTAACGGCAACAGCGGAAATCCCTGGAAAAGCCACAGCCGAGCCCATTGCCACGGCACCGGCGAAGGAGCCGGATTCGAGGCCAGAAACGCGCTTGCCAGCGCCGCTCCAAGGATACCCGCAAAGACCAGAATGAAGCCCGGCGGCGGAGTATCGCGATTGCCGAAGATCCAGCGAGCGGCCATCACCGCAAGCAGGGCCAGCAACATCGCACTCAAGGCGGCGTCGCCCGCCGCCACGTGGTTGCGCGAGTAGCTCGCCAGCGCAATGCCCCACAGGCCCAGCAACACCAGAAACTCTCCCGAAGACCACTTTCGATTGTCCGTCAGCCGTGAAAATGCCGTGCCGAGGAAGCCGGCAATCAATGCCGCCATGAACCCGCCGATCATGATCCGGGTGTGAGCCTCGCCCGGATAAAATGGCAGCATGCCGGCATACAACAACGGCCACAACAGCACGCCCCAGACGCCTGCCAGAACACCCAAAGGAAAAAAGACCCGGTAGGGCTCTTCCAGAATCAATTGCCACAAGCGCTTCATCGCACACAGACTGGAACCGCTGGGTCTGTTTATTCAAGAAATTAGTTTCATTAAATAACATGGGCCGTGATCCCGGCAAATGGTGCCTGATTGGTCTTGCTGCTTGATGTCGGAAACGTGCCGTGCAAAGCCTTTGCCCATGGCCACCGTCGCTCCCTTTGCCGCCCTCCGCCCTGATCCGAAACTTGCAGCGCAGGTCTGCGAGCTGCCTTACGATGTGATGTCGTCCGAGGAGGCGAAGGTGATGGCCGCCGGCAATCCACTCAGCTTCCTGCGCGTCAGCAAACCTGAAATCGACCTGGCGGAAGGCATCGATTTGTATTCCGACGCCGTCTATCAGAAAGGCCGCGGGAACTTCCTCAAGCTCATCGCTGATGGCGTGCTGCGCCGCGATCCCTCGCCGCAGTTTCATCTCTACAGGCAGGTGATGGGAGGCCACAGCCAGATCGGCCTCGTGGGGCTGGCGAGCTGCCAGGAATATCTGGAAAACATCGTCAAAAAACACGAGCTCACCCGCCCGGACAAGGAGGATGACCGCGTGAGGCACATCGAGACACTCAATGCCCAGACGGGGCCGGTGTTTCTCACCTACAAGTCCGTGCCGGAAATCGATGCCCTGGTTTCCCGCATCACCGCCGCCGGGCCTGAGATCGATTTCACCGCGCCGGACGGCGTGCGCCACAGTTCGTGGCCGGTTTCGGAATCGGCCGACATTGATTTCCTGGTCGCGGAGTTCGCGAAGATGCCCGCGCTTTACATTGCAGATGGCCATCACCGCAGCGCGGCGGCCGGCCGGATCTATCAGAACCGCAAGGGTGCGGGCGGCAGCGCGGGTTTCCTCACCGTAATCTTCCCGCACGATCAGATGAACATTCTGGCCTACAACCGGGTGCTCAAAGACTTCAACGGTCATTCAACAGCGGAAATTCTCTCAGCGCTGGCTCGTGTGTTTGAGATCACGGAAATCGCCGACCCCGTTCCTAATGCGAAACACCAACTCGCTTTCTATATGGACGGAAAGTGGCACAGCCTGACCTTCAAGCCGGAATTCACCAGCGGCCGCTCTGCCATCGATCTGCTCGATGTCTCGCTGCTGCAAACCGAAATCCTCGCTCCGGTTTTTGACATCCAAGACCCGCGCACCAGCAAGCGCATCTCGTTCGTCGGCGGCATCCGCGGCACGGCGGAGCTTGAGAAAATCGTCGATTCCGGCGAATTCGCCTGCGCGTTTTCCATGTTCCCCACCGGCATCGAGGACCTGATGGACATCGCCGACGCCGGAGGCATCATGCCGCCCAAGAGCACCTGGTTCGAGCCGAAGCTGAGAGATGCCATGTTCTCGCACTTGTTGTGAGCGCCGGGATTTACACTGGCCATCCGGGGGGCGACCTGCTTTTTCGTGCGTGCGGACGATCCGTCCCACGACGATGAGCACCTCACACGTCGGCCATCATGGCCATCATCCGAAATTGTGGGCGACCACTTTCGCCGCATTGGGCGTGGTGTTCGGGGACATCGGCACGAGTCCGCTGTATGCATTCCGCGAGTGTTTTTCCGGCCCCCATGCGGCCCCCATCGATCCCCGCAATCTAACGGGTGCCGCCTCGCTGATCGTTTGGTCCCTCCTGCTGGTGGTGACCGCTAAATATCTCTTCATCATCCTGAAACTCGATAACAAGGGCGAGGGCGGCATCCTCGCCCTGTCCGCCCTCATCCGTGGAGCTGCGAAAAAATCGGGAGGCGGTGATCCGCGAAGAATCCTGCTTTTCGGCCTGGCTGGTGCAGCCTTGATTTATGCCGATGGCATGCTCACTCCGGCGATCTCGGTGCTCAGCGCGGTGGAAGGCCTGGCCGTCAGCGCGCCGATGCTCGCGCATTGGGCGGTCCCCGTTTCCGTAATCATCCTGGCCGCGTTATTCGCCATCCAGCGTTTTGGCACTGGAAAAGTCGGTGGCTTGTTTGGTCCGGTGGTGTTGCTGTGGTTCGGCACACTGGCAATTCTGGGGATGCTGGCGCTATGGCCGCACCCGCAGGTGCTGATGTCTCTGAGTCCTGTCGAGGGTTTGTTGTTTCTCGTCCGCGAGTGGAAACACGCGTTTCCATTGCTGGCTGCGGTCTTTCTCGCCGTGACCGGCGGAGAGGCACTGTATGCCGATCTCGGGCATTTTGGCGGCCGTCCCATCCGGGTCGGCTGGTTCGTGGTGGTCTTGCCAGCGCTGGTCCTCAATTACCTTGGCCAAGCCGCGCTGTTGACAGCGGATCCATCGGCCATTCGCAGTCCCTTCTTCCTGCTGGCACCCGAATCGCTGCGCTTTCCACTTACCATCCTCGCCACCTGCGCGGCGATCATTGCAAGCCAGGCGCTCATTTCCGGGGCTTTTTCCCTGACCGCCCAGGCGATCCAACTGGGTTGTCTGCCGCGCTTCCGCGTGCTTTACACATCCGAACATTCAGTCGGCCAGGTTTATGTCCCGGCGGTGAACTGGATGCTGGCGGCGGCGTGCGTGCTGTTGGTGATCACCTTTGGAAGTTCCGCGGCGCTTGCGGGAGCATATGGCATTGCCATCGCGCTGACCATGACGATCACCTCGGTGTTGTTTTTCTCCGCAGCCCGCTCAGTATGGAATTGGACGATGCCTATGACTGTGCTGGTCACCGCATTGTTTTTGTTGCTTGATGGCGCGTTCCTCGCGGCCAATTCATTCAAGATCATTCACGGCGGCTGGGTTCCCCTCATAATTGGAGGAGGCGTAATGGCTCTGATGATGATCTGGCTCTGGGGGCGGGAAAGACTCTATCTGCGTATCTCACGGGAAGCACTTCCTGTGGATTCTCTGTTGGGTGAACTCGGCAGGGGGCGCATCCTGCGTGTTCATGGAACTGCGATCTACATGAGCGGGAAAGGGACCCAGGTGCCCACTGCGTTGCTGCACAATCTGAAACACAATCAGGTGCTGCACGAACGTGTCATCCTGCTGCATGTCATGACCCTTGATCAACCCCATGCCAGCCGCAAGGAGATGCTCGAACACGAGGAGCTAGGTCAGGGACTACACCGGGTGTCCTTGAAGTTCGGCTTTGCGGATATCCCGGAAGTTCCCGGAACCCTTAAGTCACTGCTGCCTGCGGATCTGCACTTCCATCCAGGCAAAGCTACCTATTTCCTTGGCAGGGAAACTTATTTTGTCGGTAGGAAGGCAGGACTTTTCGACAAAGTCCGCCTGTTCCTTTTCGCAGTCATGGCGCGCAACGCCTCGCCAGCCACGGCATACTTCCAGCTTCCTCCCGGCCGGGTCGTCGAATTGGGCGCTCAGATCACCCTCTAACAAATCCTCGGATCATGGACGTCTGTCCCGCGGAGGAAACGTGCTTTTTTGGCGTGCGAAAGTTTTTTTCTTTTCGGTTGCGGGCGCAGGCCCCCGCGTTAGTCTGATTCCGACTGCTGTGTTCGACAATTTTGGTAGCTGGCCCGAACCGATATGATTGAATCGGGGTCATCTTCCGGTGTCCCATGTCATGCCCTCACGGGAAGACAGAAAGGCATTGGACGACCCCACTTATTGAGTTTACGGAACGTGGCTCACAGCGCCAATGACGGCACAGCGGTTTTCTTTTTTTTCATGCCCGTGTGCTGGCTGCGCGTGGAACACTTGAATGGGCATCCTGATTATCCGCTTTGGCAGGAACGCTGGGTCTTGCTCTTGGGCGGTCGCCCCGCTTCCGCGGTCTCAAAGGCGTTTGGGTCGATTCCGTTAGCCAGCTCCATTTGAAGGCAATTGAGAGTGATCGAGCAGCTTCGTAATGGCCGTCACGGGGCAAACAGCGGGAAATGTGCTGCCGGCCGCACTTCGGTGGGCGGTTCGATGCCGAAGGTGATGTTGTCCCCCACGCGGTAGGGGCCGTAGGCGATGGGCACCACAGTCAGGCATACCAGCCTCTCGTCGTCATCGGTGACATGCCCTATGTGCAGAATCGCAGCGCAGTTCGGGCTTTTCCTAACAGATAGAATATCGCCGGGACGGAACTCCCTGACGGCGGCGGTTTCGGTCGTGGGGAAAATATAATCGATGACCACCGGGTAGGGTGCCGGCTTGGTGAAATCGTCGGGTTTCACCAAAGCGCGGGCACGGATGGCGAAGCCACTGGTGATGAAATCCGAGTCTCCTAGCTCGCGGACTTTTTCCACCTGGTAATCGCCCTCAATGTAGGTGAGGGAGAGCGGTCGCTCGAAGTTGGTGAGGTAGTTGCGTATCAAGCGCGTGTTGAATCGGGCGAGTTGGTCGCCGCTGAGACCGAAGAAGCGGCTGTAGAGTCCTTTGGGGTCGAGCAGGTTGCCGTTGGGGACATCTAGCACGGTATAGCGGTTGAGTTCGGGCAGGCGGCCGATCTTGCGCAGGATCTCATAGTTCCGGGGCATCTCCGGATTTCCGAATACGTGCAGACATACCGTCCAGCTGACCACTGCAAAACAAAGCGCCAAGGCGTTGGCCAGCAGCCACCAGAAATAGGCAGGACGCCGGGGCGCGGGTTCTTCGACGAGTCGAGGCACGGCGGGTTTGGCAGTGGGTCAGGGATTTCCGCAAGCCTCGCCATCCGGCAGGGCGGGGGATTCGGCGGCTCCATCCGTCGTCTCGAATGAGGTGCCGCAACCGCAGGAACGCGCCGCGTGCGGATTGTGCACCTTGAAACCGGCGTCCGTCAGGTCATCCGAGTAATCGATCTCACATCCGCTAAGGCGTTCGGTGCTGTCAGCGGCGACGATCAGGCGT
Organism: Akkermansiaceae bacterium; assembly: GCA_947491475.1. Taxonomy (GTDB): domain Bacteria; phylum Verrucomicrobiota; class Verrucomicrobiia; order Verrucomicrobiales; family Akkermansiaceae; genus Luteolibacter. The sequence continues at coordinate 11,600 of CANLKN010000040.1, forward strand.
GCGCCACCGGCCTCCACGATCACATCGCCGGGTTCGGGATCGGCGACTTTCATTTCATATTGCCAGCCCGCACAACCGCCGCGGCGCACGGCGAGACGCAGCCCAGCGGTGGTCGAGTTGGCCCGGTTGGAGAGGAGCTTGGCGAGTTCTTGAATGGCTCTATCGGTGAGGGTCATCATGGCGGGCGGCGGAAGCTAGACGGGTTTCATGGGATTTGAAACCGGAAATCCACGGGCGTCGCAAGCAGTTCCGGTGATGGCACCGGAGCTTTTGATCGAGGAGGAGTCGAATGCCGGATTCGCTCACCGGGATTTTGGAGAATGAACTTGACGGGAAGGACCCCCGCCTTTTCATTCCGCCCGCCTGCGGTTTTTCCGCCGTGCCCACAGGATGGGCGAGGTGTCTCCACAGTTCCCGATTCAAGCGCATTATCTCCATGTCCTCTGCCAAAACTTCATCGAAGAAACCCGCCGCCCAGACCAAGAACGAGGCCGCGAAAAGCAGGACAGCAAAGCCAACCGAGACCGAAAAAGTCCCGGCGAAGGGCACCAAGGCACAACCCAAGACAGACCCTCCTGCGGAAAATGCCAAGCCACAGAAGGCCCACGCCGCCGCGAAACCCACGGCCAAGACCACAGCTCCTAAGTCTCCCGCAAAGCCGTCTGCGGCTCCGCTGCCTCAAACCGCAAAACCTTTGCCCAAAACCGAGAAGGCTGCGCCAAAGACCGCAAAACCGGCGGCCAAGACTCAGAAACCTGCAGGCAAGGAAGCAAAGCCGGCCAAACCCACCGCAGAGACCAAACCGGCGCCCGAGGCCAAACCATCTGCCAAGACTGCGGATGCGAAGAAGCGCCGCATTGATACTCCGGAAATCCAGGAAAAAATCCGTGAGCTCATCAAACTGGCAAAAGAGCAGGATTATCTCACATACGACGATATCAATGAAATCCTGCCCAACGACCTGGTCGATCCCGACGACGTCGAGGCCATCATGGAGCGTCTGCGCAACATGGAGTTCGAGATCATCGACGCCTCCGAGGTCGATCGCTACAAAGACAAAAAGCGCGATGACGACAGCAACGATGACGAGGATCTCAAGGCCGACCAGAAACTCGATATCCTCGACGATCCAGTCCGCATGTATCTCAAGCAGATGGGCCAGGTGCCTCTGCTCACCCGCGAGCAGGAGGTAGAGATTTCCAAGCGCATTGAAGACGCCGAGATTGAAGTGGCGCGCCACCTTCATTTCTTTGGTTTCGTCACCGACTCTTATCTCGAACTCGCCGACAAACTCAACAAGGGCAAGGAGCGCTTCGACCGCGTGATCCTCGACAAGAAGATCGAGTCCCGCGAGCGTTACATGAAAGGCCTGCCGAAACTTTGCGACCAGCTCAAGCAGCTCCATCAGGAGAACGACAATTTATTTCGCCAGCTATCCGTCAAAAATCCGCGCGGAAAGAAGAAACTGGAGGAGGAATTCCAGAAAAACCTGCAAACCCTCCACCGCGTTTACACCCGTTTCTATTACAAACAAAAAGTGGTGGAGGATTTCTGCGAGCAGGTGAATGACTACATGCAGAAGTTCTGGAAATACGGTCGCAAGCTGCAGGCGAATCCAGAAGACAAAGAGTTCCAAACCAAGCTGCGCGAGATCCAGCAGCGTTCATGGCACACACTCGAATCCGTGGATGAATCCAACCGTTTGCTCAAGCACTGGCTCAAGGAAGCGCTAAAGGCGAAAACCGAGATGGTGGAGGCCAACCTCCGCCTCGTCATTTCCATCGCCAAAAAATACACCAACCGTGGCCTTTCATTCCTCGACCTCATCCAGGAAGGCAACATGGGCCTGATGAAGGCGGTCGAGAAATTCGAATACCGCCGCGGATATAAGTTTTCCACTTATGCCACTTGGTGGATCCGCCAGGCGATCACCCGCTCCATCGCCGACCAGGCCCGCACGATCCGCATCCCGGTGCACATGATCGAGACGATCAACAAGCTGATGCGCGTGCAAAAGCAATTGGTCCAGGAATACGGCCGCGAGCCTTCGCCGGAAGAAATCGCCGAGGAAATCCACCTGCCCGTCGAGCGTGTCCGCGCCGTGCTCAAGATGGCGCAGCAGCCGATTTCGCTGCAGGCACCTGTCGGCGATTCGGATGACACCTCTTTTGGTGACTTCATCGAAGACAAGGCCGCCGACAACCCTATGGAGGAAGCCGGTTTCTCGATGCTCAAGGACAAGATCAAGGACGTGCTCGACACTCTAACCGAACGCGAACGCGAAGTGTTGGAACAACGTTTCGGCCTCAAGGACGGCTACAGCCGCACGCTTGAGGAAGTCGGCCGCCAGTTCCAGGTCACCCGCGAGCGCATCCGCCAGATCGAGGCCAAGGCCCTGCGCAAAATGCGTCACCCCACCCGCATCCGGAAGCTGGAAGGCTTCATCGAGCTGCCGGGGGCGTAAATCCGTGCCGGCAGACCCGCTGGTAGCGTTAGCGACACAACCAGAACGCGGAGCGCACCCCGATTGGCCGCAGGCAATTTCCAAGCGCCTGCGAATACCGTATTGCCAAACTGCGCGAAGCCAAGGTAGGGGGGGGAACCGAACGACGGAGAGATGAACACGGCGCGCCGCAGTGACGAGACTTATGCGTCGTCCATCTTCTAGCCGGTTTTTGGTTTCCTCGACGAGCGTGTGGAGGGAAAATTCCGATGCGCCTAACAGAATGGGCGGGTGTTCTCGAAGGAAATCCAGATCGCGTCATCAGATGGCGGCCGTGTTGGGAATAGAGCGCATCGAGTAGCGGGTCGGGCTCGAGAATCTGGCGCAGGCGTTTTTCACAAAGCTGGTGGAGCGGCAGGATTTCGCGGGTCTGTTACAGGAAAACGAACGCTTCCTGGCATTCTTGTTAGCAGCACTGAAACCTTCAGCGCTCAGAAAACCCGGTATTTCAGGTAGGCGTCGAGCGGCGGATGCCCGGCAAGAATCATCTTGCGGGTGAGGTTTTCCTTGCCGGCGGTGTCCTCCGCGCGTTGCAGAACCTCGTGGACGATTTCCTGCGGAATGGCGATCACTCCATCCAGATCGGCGAGGATGAAGTCGCCGACGTTGATGGTGGTTTCGCCGATTTTCACCGGCACATGGTGGTCGATGAGTTTCCAGCGGCCCTTGATGTCCTTCGGCGTGGTGTAGCGGCAGAAAACCGGGAGCTGGCTCTGGTGCAGGATGTAGTCGATATCCCGGCAGCCGCCGTCGATGACGACGCCCTGGCAGCCGGCGATCTTTGCGGCATGGCTGGAAAGCTCGCCAAAATGCGCGTTCTGATTGTCATTCGGCTGGGTGACGAGCACATCGCCGGGACGGATCGCCTGGAGCATTTCCATCCATGGCAGCAGCAGCTTGTCCATGTCCGTCTCCAGCGAGGGAGCGCCGAGCGTGGGCATGGCGCGGCCGGCGAAGCGCATGCCGGGCCGGAGCGCGACAATGCCATGCGGCAGCACGCGGTCGCGCACGCCCATGCCATCGAGCACGTCATTGACGGCACCGGTGTAGAGACGGCCGAAGCGGTCGATGAGGTCCTGGAGTTCGGGATCGGGGCGGGCGGCGGGGACGATGGTTTCGTTAGACATGATCGTAAATGAGTTCGGCGATGCGTTCGCGGTTGAGTTCGATGCCAAGCCCGGGTTTGCCGGTCGGGGTGATGTGGCCATCCACGGCTACGGGTTCGCCATCGAAGACCTTCCAGAAAATCTCGTTGCCGGTATCCGGTTCGACGTCCGGGAAATACTCGATGAGCGGGCAATTGCTCTGCGAAACGATGATGTGCAGGTTGTGCGCCTCGTTGGAGTGCGGGAAGATCGGGATGTGCGCGGCCTCGGCGAGGGCGCAGATTTTCTTCATCGCGGTGATGCCTCCCACGCGGTTGCAGTCGGGCTGCAAGATGTGTGCAACCTTGGAATCGATCAGGTGCTTGTAGCCGTAGAGCGAGGTTTCGTGCTCGCCCATCGAGATGCGTGTCGGCGAGAGCGCGGTGAGGCGCGTGTAGCTGTCGAGGTCGTCGGGCATGAACGGTTCCTCGATCCATGAGAGGTTGTAGGGGCGCAGGTGGCGCTCCATCTCGGTGGCATAGGCGAAGTCCCAGCCCATGTAGGCGTCGGCGGCGAGTTCGATCCCGTCGCCCACCGCCTCGCGCACGGTCTTGATGAGTTCTACATTGCGTTTCATGCCGGCAATGCCGTCCGCCGGACTGAAACCGAAGCGTTGTTTCAAAGCGGTGAATCCCTGGGCGACGTAGCCTTTGGCTTCCTCAGCCAGCGCGTCGAGATCATCCATGGCATAACAACGGCTGGCATAGGCGCGGACGCGCTCCTTGGTTTTCCCGCCGAGCAAATTATAGACCGGCTGGCCGAGAGCCTTGCCCATGATGTCCCAGCACGCGAGATCGACGGCGCTGATGGCGGCCATCACCGCGCCGCGGCGTCCGAAGCGCACGGTGGAGCGGAACATCTTGTCCTGCATCAACTCGGTGTTGAACGGCGACTCGCCGAGAATGATCGGCTTGAGATAGGTGTCCACGACTTCCGCAGGCACCGAGGTGAAGCCGCCGGCCGTGCCGACTCCGGTGATGCCCTCGTCGGTGAACACCTCGACGATCGTGAGAGCGACCGGGCCGAACCAGTTCTGGCCGGTGGAAAGCGGATCGCGGAACTTCGATGTGGGCGTGCAGAGGTTTTTCTTGAGCGTTTCCGGAGTGCGGGAAAAACGCAGGTTGGTGCTTTTGACGTCGATGATTTTCATGGAGAGCGGGGAAGGGGATCTCAGGCCACGGTGCCGCCGGGATGGCGATCCCAGACAAGCGGTTCGTAGAGCGGGATGAAGACGTCCGCGGTTTTGCGGATGTGTTGATAGGCGGCATCGCATTCGATGATGCTCTCGGCGATGCCGAGCGGGATGTTCTCCTCGATGTTGGCGTAGTGGAACGCGCAATCCGATAGAATGACGCGGCCCTTGGAGCTTTCCACCTCGGTGGTGAAGGACGAGCGGTGGTGCGTGCCGATCCAGCGGCAGACGAGTCCGGGCAGCAGCTCGTGGACGTCATCCATCAGCAGCAGGCGGTCCGCGGCGGAGTCCAGCAGCCAGAACAGATCCGCATCGCTGATGCAGCCCGCGCGCGGCACGTGATGATGATAGGTGGGGGCCATGATGTCCTCGATCCAGCCCTTGCGCGAGACACAGAATTTCGCGTTGGGAAACAATTGCACGTTGCCGGTGGCGTAGAGCTGGATGGGCGAGAGCAGCACGTAATCGACCGACGCCGGATCGATCCCCGCGGCGGGCAGGGCGATCTCCGGCCGCCATTCGTCCGGGCGTTCGAGCACGGCGCGCTCACCGAGGAAATCCTTCCATGCCTTCGCGAGACCGGCGATGTCGGCGGGGAAACCGGTGTTGAGCACGATGGTCTTGCCGCCGCCGCGGATGACCGCCATCAGGAACTGGAGGCGTGTCCATTCGCCGAAGCGGCACATCCAGTAAACTTCGGGCGATGGCACATCGACCGCGGCGGTTTTGAAGAGTTGAATCGAGTATGACATGGTCTGGGTTTGTTCGGTTAGAGATGTTTCACCAGTTCGCCGCCGTCCACCACGATCGAGGCTCCGGTGATGTAGCGGGCTTCCGGGCGGGCGAGGAACGCGACCATGCCGGCCACGTCCGCGGGCAGTCCGATGTATCCGACGCAAGTCTGGACTTCGAGATTGGCGCGGTTGTTGCCGGTGGCGAGATAGTCGGCGTTGATCGGCGTTTCAATGGTGCCGGGTAGGATTGAATTGCAGGTGATGCCATGGCCGCCGAGGCACACGGCGAAGGCGTTCATCATCGAAATCTGGCCGCCCTTGGTCGGGCAGTAGTGCGACTGCACCGTGCCGCCCTTGATCGCGGAGATCGAGCTGATGGCCATGATGCGGCCGGCGGTTTTGTTTTCGATCATCAGCTTCGCCGCTTCCTGCGTGCAGAAGAATCCGGCTTTCAAATTCGTCTCCTGGGTGCGGTCCCAGATTTCCTCCGTCACCTCGTCCCACTCGTGGAACGGGCAGATCCCCGCGTTGTTCACCAGCACGTCGATCCGGCCGTAACGCTCGCGGATTTCCTGAAACACGCGTCTGATTTCCGCGACTTGCGAGAGATCGCCGATCGCTAGTTCGGCTTGGTTTCCGGCGGCGCGGATAGCGTCAAGAGTGCGCCTGGCTCCGGCGTTTTCGGAGCGGGCGTTCACAAGCGCGAGATAACCTTCCGCCGCAAGACGTTCGGCGATGGCGGCCCCAATGCCGCTGGAAGAGCCTGTGACAAGGGCGACTGGCGAAGGTTTGATTTTTGTCATGAAGCGGACTCAACATTTGTGATAGCGCGAGGACAAGGTAATTTTCACGAGCCCGAAACACCGGATCCGCCATCAACCCCAGTGATTACTGTTTCGACATAGATGGTCTGCAGTCCGCTGGTTGTGTAAGTAGGACCTGTTTCCTTGTAGGGACACGCCTGCGCCGTGAAGTTGGAAGGAAATCGCATGCTTGGGCCTCAAGACGGTGGTGTGTAAGTAAAACGGTAGAACCGCATGCCGGAAATCCCGACGAGTTTCTGACAGCGGCCGTTGGCGTCAGAGATGAGCGGCTCGACATGCGTCCATTCCTTCAGGTCGGGAGATGACTCCAGATTGTAACTGAGGTTCGGTGCGGCGTGGCAGGCGATGGTCGCCGTGCCATTTCCGTGGTTGGTGATTTCCACCGCATCCGCCGGCAGGACGATCAGTGTGAGCTGGTTTTGGGCGTTGAATGGATCCGACCACTTTTCATCCATATATACGGAGCTGCCGGTGAGCGTGCGCAGGAAAGCGGCGATGTCGTTCATCTGCTGGGGGTTGAGACCGAGGTTCTGGACGCCTACGGGACGCCTGAGCCGCGGGTCGAGATTCGCATTGTCGCCGGGGATTGCGTTGTAGTGGCTTATGATCTGGGCGAGTGTGGCGAAGCTGCCATCATGCATGAACGGTCCGTTCGACTGTCCACCGGGTCCGATTAGATCACGCAGACTGGGAGAGCGTGTATTGGTGAGATCGGTGGTGCCGCCGATTTTGGTGATGACGCCGTTGTTGCGGCTGTTGGGATCGATGTCGAACTCGGGTGGAGCGTGGCACCCGGCGCATCCGGCACCGGTCTGGGGCTGGCCCGGAGGTGCGGGAGGATTGTTGAACAGAGCCTTGCCGTTGTTTTCCTGCGCGGTGAAGTTAGGGAATGGCGCTCCTTCGTTAGGAACCTGCGCCCGGCCCACGTCGAACTTGGAATCGAACGACTGGATGCTGCGGACGAATTGTGCGAGAGAGCGCTGGATGCGGATCTCGGTCACGTCGGCATCGCCGAAGGTCATGGCGAACAACACGCGGTAGTCGGGAATGGCGGCGAGTTTTGCGGTCAGCGCGGCGAAATTTGGATCGCCCAATGTGCCACTGAAGCCCATTTCCACGTGGTCGCGGACGGGCTGGGTGGTCTGGTTTTCCAAAGTCGTGGCGCGCTCGTCCCAGAAGAAGCGCCTTTCGTTTGCGAAGCGCGCGTTGATCAACCGCATCGCGTGGCGTCCGGTGGTGCCGTTCACACCGGTGCTGGCCACGGCTGGATCGCTGAACGCACGCGCTTGATCGTGGCATGAGGCGCAGGAAACGGTGTCATTGCGGGAGAGCCGTTTGTCATGAAAAAGCACGCGCCCGAGAGTCGCCCCTTAGTCGGTGATGGCGTTGCCTGCGGTGGTGTTGTTTTTGGTGATGTAAGAGGGAAACGGTTGATTCGCGTAATTCGCCAGCTTCGTTAGGTCGAGCACGCCGTCACCGGCGACTGAGAAATTTGACAGGCTTGCGGCGACAAGCGCCATCAAGGGAAAAGGTGGGGTTTTCATGGTGGGCTATCAGTTGTTTCAAGGTGTGCTCCAGCCTTGATGGAAGGAGCGGTTAGGTGCAGGGGGATGCGGCTTACCTGGGAGCGCGGGTTTCGCCATCCGGGCGGCCTGGGGGCGGCGGACCGTGGGGGAAGAGTTCCTGTGGGGAAAGCTCGCCATCAGCGTTTTTATCGAGGTGGGCCAGAGCATCTGGCGCGGACTTGAGTTCCTGTGCGGATAACGTGCCGTCCTTGTCGGTGTCGAGCGCGGCGATCAGGGGTGGAGGCGGGCGATGTCCGGGCGGCGGGCCTCCCATCGGTCCATCTTCCGCCTCGGGTCGCGGCGGAGGTGGCGGCCGCAGTTCGTTGCGGGTGATTTGGCCGTCGCCGTTCTTGTCGAGTGTGGCGAGGGCGGTGGCTGCGTTTCCGATCTCCGTGGCGGTGATGACGCCGTCACGATCGGTGTCGAAAATCACGAGGATCGGCGGGGGTGGCGGTGGGCGATGGCCTTTTGCCTCAGGGGGCTCTTGGGCGACAGCGGTGCCGGCAAGCAAGGCGAGGGTGAGATGCAGGGTAGTGGTTTTCATGATTGGATTCGGTTGGTTTTGGCGGCCGCCGTTCCCGGCAGTCATGACGATGAAACACTGCGATTGTGAACTCCGTGTTTCGGCGGGTTCACAAAAGTGTGAAGATTTTGTAAAACCTGTGGGCGTGCTCCGGGTTCGCCTGCTATGGATCGCTGCGTCCATGGAAACACCCGCAAAGCCAAGGCTCTTGATCGTGGACGACGATCGCAAACTCGCCGGATTGATCCGCGACTATTTAACGCCCATGGGCTACGACATCGAGCTCCGCCACAACGGCCCGGATGGGCTGGCGGAGGCGCTCGCTTCATCCTATGAGGCAGTCATTCTCGATGTGATGATGCCGGGCATGGACGGCTTCGCCGTGCTGCGCGAGCTCCGGAAAAAATCCGACGTGCCGGTGCTCATGCTCACCGCGCTTGGCGACGAGGCGGACCGCATCGTGGGCTTGGAAATAGGGGCGGATGACTACCTGCCGAAAACGTTCTCCTCGCGCGAGTTGCTCGCGCGGCTCCGCGCCGTCACTCGCCGCACGCGGCTGCGCCCGAGTGACGAGGCTCTCAAGGAAATCGTTGCCGGGCCGCTGCGCCTGTGCGAGGACACCCATACCGCCGTGCTCGACGATCAACCGCTGGATCTAACAACCCTTGAGTTCGCCATTCTCGCCTCACTGCTCAAATCACGCGGCAGGGTGAAAAGCCGTGAGCGGTTGATTGAAGAAGTTTCAGAACGCCGCTTCGATGTCTTCGACCGTTCGATCGACGTGCATGTTTCCTCGCTGCGCCGGAAGCTCGGCGATGACGCGAAAAACCCGCGTTTCATCCGCACCATTCGTGGGGTGGGGTACTCCTTGCGGGAGCCGGAAAATCCGAAGGGGGCGGGGCAATGACCAGGCGGCCACACTTTAACCTGTTGGCCAAGGTGCTGGCCTGGCTGATCCTGCATCTCGTCATTCTCGGGCTGGCGTTCGTGGGCTTTTTACGCTGGCAGTTGAACCTTGGTCTGGATTCGCTGCTCAGCGGGTCCGCCGGTGAGCGGCTTGCGGCCTTCGGCGATGCGGCTGTCACCCGGATGGTCGGGCAGCCACCGTCTAACTGGAATGATGTGGTTGCGCCGCTCGCCAAAGAGCGGCATGTCACTGCGGCGGTGTTTGATCGGGTGAGCGAGGTCACATTTCCCATGCCGGTTCCGCCGAATGTCATGGAGCGGGCGCGTTCATCGATGCCTCCGAGGCACCCTCGACCGCCGGGGCCCCCGGGGATGGGTCCGGGCCATCTACCGGGACCGGACTTCGGAGATCCGCCACCTCCACCTGTGGAGCAGCCTGCATTTCTAACGAAGAGCCGGCCGGTGTTTCTGATGCGCGGCAGTGATGGCGGCTATTGGGCGGGTGTGATGCTGAATCTGCCGCCATTGCGCGGGGTGCCGGATCGTCCTGTATTATTGCTGGTCCAGGCGGATCGGTTGGATGGCTCCGGCATGTTCTTCGCTTTCAAACCATGGCTTTGGGGCGGCATCGCGGTATTGATGTTGAGTCTGGCGTTCTGGACTCCATTTGTGTGGGGCATCACCCGATATGTCCGCCGCTTAACGGCCGCTACGGGAGAGATCGCGGCAGGGCGGTTCCAGGTTTCGCTGCCCGTGCGGGGTGGCGACGAACTGGGTCAACTCGGACACGCCGTGGAATCCATGGCTGCCAGGCTCGACTACCTCGTTTCGGGTCAGAAACGCTTTCTTGGCGATGCCGCGCACGAGCTTTGCGCGCCGCTCGCCCGAATACGCGTCGCGCTAGGCATTCTCGAGTCAAAGCTCAAAAATACGGAGCCAGCGCTGCTCGCGTCCATCGAGGCGGACACCGCCGATCTCGCCGCGCTGGTGGATGAAATCCTCGCGTTTTCCCAAGCTGGAAATCGCAAACCCGCAATGCAGGCCGTTGATCTCGAATCCCTTATCCGCGAGGTGGTCGCTCGCGAGTCCGGCAATCTGCAGACGGATATTTCAATCCCTGCCGGATTGACGGTAGTGACCGATCCAAGGTTGTTAGGTCGTGCGGTCGGCAATCTCATCCGCAACGCGGCCGTGCATGCCGGCACCCATGCCCAGGCAAGGGTCTCAGCCGAGGAATTCACCTCTGACATTGCCGTCCACGTCACCGACAATGGTCCCGGTGTTCCGACCGGCGAGCTAACGCGCGTGTTCGAGCCGTTCCACCGTCTCGATCCCGCCCGCGGCCGGCAGAACGGCGGCACCGGGTTGGGCCTTGCCATCGTCCGCACCGCCATTGAGGCCTGCGGCGGCGAAGTCACCGCCAGCCTGCCGTCCTCTGGAGGTCTGCGCGTCACCCTACGCCTTCCCAAGAACCAGCAGCTCCATGATAGAACAGTGCCAGCACCAAATCTTTCATTCGGTTAGTTGGTGGATTGTGTGAGTTCTGATGTTTTCTGGAGAATCGAGGCGATTGTCTGGCCCGGCTCGATGGGGCCGAGCATTCGTCAGCCGTCGCGGCAGAAATCGGTTTCCGAGCGAATTCCAATGCTACTTCTTCGCACGGCTCCCCCCAACCCCAGACCGGCAGAATATGAACTGGCGATGAAGCCAAAAGCATGATTAAGCGATCCATGCCCTTGGCTCTACGCTCCGGAGATCAACTGAGAAATCTCACGGCCGCCCATGTGTAGATGGAGATTCCCACGAGGATGTTGATGGGGAAAGTCACACCTAGCGAGAGCCCGAAGTAGATGGACGGATTCGCCTCGGGAATCGCGTATCTCAGCACCGCCGGAACCACGATGTAGGAGGCGCTCGCGGAGAGGATCATCAGCAGTGCGCCGTCTGCCACCGGTAGGTTCAGCGCCATGGCGAGACCGAGGGCGATCGAGGCATGGACGAAGGGGCCGATCGCGGCATAGGCGATCAGCAGGAGAGAGGCGCTTTTAGCCTGCGTGAAATTCCTCGCCACCATCATGCCCATGTCCAGGAGGAAGAAAGCGAGCATGCCCTTGAATAGGTCGCCGGAGAAGGGCTGCATCATCGCTTTTCCGGATTCGCCGCTGATCATGCCGACGGCCATGGCTCCCAGCAGCAGAAGATGCGCGCCGTCCGTGAACGATTCATGGAGGATCTTGCCAAGGGGCACGGACTTCGTCGTAAGGTCTGAAGTCCCTTCCATGGCTGCCTTGTGGCGTATCGAGTTGGCAAGCAGGACGGCCATGATGATGGCCGGCGATTCCATGATCACCATGGCGACGGCCATGTGCCCGCCGACCATCAATCCGCTGCTTTCAAGAAACTGCATTGCAGTCACAAACGTCACCGCACTGACCGAGCCGTAGGAGGCGGCAACGGCGGCGGCGGCGAATTTCGAGATCCGGTTTTTCAGCAAGGCGTAGCCAAGGGTAGGCACGAGGAAGGCCATGGCGACGGCCGCCCCGAGGCTGATTGCGATCGACATGTTAAAGCCCGATTCGGCCATCGCAAAACCGCCCTTCAGGCCAAGAGCCATCAGCAGGTAGAGGGAAAAGAACTTGGAGATGGCGGGCGGAATTTCCAGGTTCGATTTCAGGGCACCGGCGAGGACGCCAAAGACAAAGAACAAGATGGCGGGGTCGAGTAGCAGTTGCATGTTGATTTGGTCTGTTTGATTTGGTCTGTTTCGAGGGCCATCCTACACATCCTCATCCATCTTGAATAATCGATTGTTCAATCATCATCCATAGACTAAAACCTATGAACATCACCTCCCGCCAGATGAAGCTTTTCCTCGCCCTTTCGGAAACCGGCAGCGTGAGCGCGGCGGCCAGGGCGATGCATGTGACCCAGCCCACCGCTTCGATGCAATTGCGCGAGGTCACCGCCGCCGTGGGGCTTCCGCTCTACGAATTGGTTTCCCGAAGGGTGCGGCTGACCGAGGCGGGCGAGGAGTTGGCGCGGACGGTGCGCCTCATGACGCAGGAATGGGATCTGTTCGAGCAGAGGATCGACGGGATGAAGGGTCTGACGCGCGGCAGGCTGAGGGTGGCGGTGGTGAGCACGGCCAAGTATTTCGTGCCGCGTCTCATCGGCACGTTTTGTGCGAAGCATCCCGGGATCGAAGTCTCGCTGGAGGTGCTAAACCGTGACGGGGTGGTGAGGCGTCTGAGGGAGAATCTGGACGATCTCTACATCATGTCGATGCCGCCGGCCGACATGGATCTGAATGACGAGGTCTTCATGAAGAATCCCTTGGTGGTAATCGCGGCCTCCGGCGATGCGGTAACGAAGCAGTCTAACATTCGACTTGCGGACCTCGCGCGGCAGAATTTCATTCTCCGAGAGCAAGGTTCCGGCACACGGATGGCGGTGGAGAAGCACTTCCTCAAAAAAAGGTTCCGCCCGAACATACGACTCGAACTGGGAAGCAACGAGGCCATCAAGGAGTCGGTCGCTGGCCGACTGGGTCTCGGAGTCATCTCCAACCACGCATTGCATGGGCATACCCGGGAGTATGGGGTCTCCGTAGTGGAGGTGGATGGTTTTCCGATCATATCGAACTGGCACATCGTATTCCCTAAAGCAAAACGACTTCCGCCCATAGCGGAAGCGTTCAAAGCCCATCTCTTGCGCAAACTTTTCCACTCATAAAGTGAAACGAGGTCGCTTATCCCAAAACAAAATACCTTCCGTGCAATCCGTTTATATCCGTATTTCTCGATGAGCCTAAGACTCGGGGCTGGGGCGGTCGAATCAGGGTTGTGTCTTGAATACCAGTTCGGCACCGCCGATCAGTCCATAATCATGCAGGCTCCAGGATTCACGGAGAAATGGTTCCTGGGTATAATGTTCCGGTCCGGCATAGGTTCCTTCGCCGTCGGACTCCCGGTCGTGCAGCGGGCCGAAGGTGTTTTGGCGGCTGCCGACCACGGTGACTTCGAGGTGGTTGGTTCCGGGCTGGAGGAAAGGAGTGAGATCGAGCTCGGCCGGGCCCCAGAGGATTTTGCCGGCGTCGCGGCCGTTGACTTGAAAACGGAAGAGCGTGCCCCGTGGATCGCGCAGGCGCAGCAGAACCTGGCTGCCGGCTGTTGTCGCGCCCGGCCGGTCAAACCGCATGCGATAGGTGATCTCGCCGGGATAGAAGGGCATTCCTTGTTCAACCCAGGAACCTTCCGCGATCATCCGCGTTTCCCGGGTGAGGCGGGGCGTCTGCCCGTCGAGGCGCACGCCGAAAGCGCCTGTCAGATAGACCGGCTCGATCTCCGAGCGGTAATCATAATCGAATGCGATCTCGATTTGGTTCTCACCCTCGCGGAGACGGCCGGTCACGGGCACGGAACGGAAGCTCCTTTCCCAATGCGCGGTGGAATGTTGGAAATCCAGGGCGGTGCCGTTGAGGGAAACGCGCATGGCCGGCTGCCATTCGAGCACGAGCGAAGCGGCGGCGTCCGCGGCACCGGCGACGGAGAACCGGTATTGAAGAACGACCGGTCCGCCTTTTCCGTTGAAAGCCCCGCTGGAACGGGCCACCCACGGCTGCCAATCGAGGGCGGCTTCGATGCCGAAGTGCCGGGCCACACGGCTGCGGATCCGGTGATCCATGTCTTCCTCGAAACGCTGCTTGCCATTTTCAACCACGGCGGCGAGCCGGTCGATGACGATGACGTTGGGTTCCGAGCGGCTGTATTCCCAAGGTCCGCGAAGCGGAACAATCTCCTCCCGGACTTTATGCGAGGCATCGGGAGCCGGGCCGCTGGCGGTGCCCGGCTCGATCATGAGCAGCGCGGAATCGGCCGGATGAAGATCCAGCGTGGTCCGCATCGTGGCACCGGCGGCCACAGCGTGAATTTCCGAGGAGGTTCCGTTGAGCGGGTCCCAGCGGCTGATTTTTCCGCCGAGCGTTTCCGGCCAGAGGATTTCATAGGTCTGGCTGTGGTGGCGATCAGCATTGGCCAGAAACAGCATCCACTGGTCGCCCATGCGTCGCTTGTGAACGAAGGTCGAAGCAGCGGCCCGCCCGTGCGGGGCGCGGATGCGGATGGTGTCCGGAAGGGCACGGTCGAGCAGCGTCTGGATGGCTGGCTCTGAGCACGCGGGCGATCCGGCGGCCTTCGCCACAAGTCCGGCCCATTCGCGTTCAGCGGGCTGGCAATCCAATTCCTTGGGCTGCAACCCGATAAAAACGAGCTTCCCGCCCGCTGCGACAAATTGTTCGAGCAGAACAAAGGTGGAACGGCTCCACGTGCGCGACGGCGGCACGATGACGACCGGGTAGCTCATTTCTCCGACGCGCAGCCGCGCTCCGTCCAAGGAAGCGTGTTGCGCCATGATTTTTTCATCGCCGAGATCGCAGTCGTATCCGGCAGCCAGCACGCCTTTGACGATGCGGCGGAACGGGGCATCCCATTGTCCGATCAATGCCGGATCGGCCGCGGGTGGTGCGCCCGCTTGCAGACCCGGTTCGCAGTCCAGCCGGTGATCGGCCATGGCGTTTTCGATCGGGTGCAGAATGAGCATGTCCGGCGCGGCCGTCCCGGAGCTCAGCGCATGACAAAGTCGCGCGAGGTAATCATTGAGATCGCCGAAGTCCCGCCAATAAGTCTGCGCCTCGCCGAGATTCGGTGGATAGTCCCGCTTGCGACGGCCGCGCATCGAATAAACCTGCATGTGCGTGCAGAAAAAATTGGCTCCCAGGGCGAGGTTGGCGTCGGCCAGCCAGCGGAAGTCTTCGAGGGTGGCGCTGTGGCGGATGCAGGCGAAGGCCTCGACCAGGACGCGTTTGCGCCCCAGCTGGCGGGCGACGGAGCTGACCTGCTTGGCGCTCAGCAGAAGCGGCAGATCCCCCTCCAGTTGGCGGCAAAGATGATCGAGGCCCGGCATGTGCATCCACGGGTAATGAGCCATGATGCCTCCCCAGGTGGCGCGCAACTGCCAGGCGAACGTGGATTCCTCAAGGTAATGACCGGTGGCGATCATGCCATGTTGGTCACACCATTCAAAAACGGGTTTGCTATAGTTTTCCACAAACTGCCGCAGCAGTGTGCGGTGCAAATCAAGGCGGACCGCCCGGGCTCCCGCGCCCTCGAAGAACATCCACGGCGCATCCAGCCAGAAATCCCGTCCGGTCCATGCGGAGAATGCCGCGGGCAGCCCGTCCCACCACGGGAAACCCCGGCCGGTGGTCAGGATGTTCGGCTCGTCGGTGAAAATCCCCGGCACGGCTCCGCCGAAATCCGCGCCGACGCGTTCGCGATAAAGCTCGTGGGTGCGGCGCAGAAACTCGCGCGTCACTTCGGGTTCCAGCAGATTGACCGGTGACTGCCCGCTGAACCAATCCTGCTTCGGTTCGTAGCGGCGGCGGAGAATCAACCGCTCGAAGTCCAGCTCGCCCTCAGCCGCGTCAAGTTCGAGGCGCGTGAAAGCCGCCACCTCCGCGCCGGCCCTGCCGTCCACCCGGTAAGCCGCCAGCGGCAGATCCCCGCCATGCCCGCGCGGCGGCGTTCCGGCCGGGACCAACTCGGCTTCCACCGATGCCGCGCGATACCGGTCGTCCATCGCCGCGATCAGCCCGCCGACGTTTCCGCTCGGCCACTGATCCTCGTCATAGAGCCAGAGCCGCCCGCCGCAGTCCTTGGCCGCTTCGATCGACGCGTTCACTCCTTCGAACCATTCCTCTCCGAGGTATTCGGTATCCAGCCCGGTGCGGGAGTGGAAAAACGCCCCGCCGAATCCATGACCGACGATTTCCTTGAACTGCCGCGCCAGTTCCTCCGGTTCGAGGCGGTCATTCACCGCCCAAAAGGTAGCGGGGCGGAAGGAAGCATCAGGAGTAAGAAAGGATGCAGGAGTCATCGGTGATTGGGTAGGTGAGTTTGCTTGAAAAGATTTGTCCGCGCCATTGGCGCTAGCAAAGGCGAGTCCGGCGGTGACGAGGGAGAGTGATGCAAAGGCTTTCAGACTGGCGTTGACAGCATGGATCATGGCAGCCGGGCGATGGCGGGTTTGGAAGCGGTGAAATCGTAGGTGCCGGATCCGATCTGATAGATCGCCGCAGTTTCCGTAGTGCGCAGGAATTGGATACCCGCGCGATCCTTTGCGGGCTCTCCATTTTCACGCACCGAAGCCGCGTCGCGGGTGGGAATGTGAACGGTCGCCGTGGTGTTCGGCGGCACGGTGATCTGCCAGTGGAAGGTATCGCCCTCGATGTTCCATTCGCTGCGGATGGTGCCGTGCAGGGATTTGAACGAGGTTTTGACCCATTTCAAATCTCCCACAGGCCGCGGGCGCAGGATGATGTGTTTAAAAGCGGGACACTCGGGATCGCAATTGATGCCGCCGAGCGTCTGGTAGAACCACGCGCCCAGATTGCCGGAGAGGATCAACTGGCTTTCGCCGTTCATACCGGGGTCGCGGGTGTCCTGATCCCAGCGCTCCCACATCGATGTGCCGCCCTTGCTGATCATGTATCCCCAGCTCGGGCGGGTAGTGCGCGTGGCAACATGATAGGCCACCTCGGGATGGCCCGCATCCGTGAGCGCCTGCATGAACCATTGCATGCCCGTCAGGCCGACAGACAAGTGGCCGCGGTGCTTGACCATGATGTCCTCCACCAGATTCGCGACGACCGCCGCGTGATCTTCCGGCGGCACCAAGCCGAAGGCCAGCGGCAGGATGTAGGAACACTGCGTTTCACTCTCGAATTTCTTTTTCACCGGATCGTAAAACCTCGCCAGGAATCCGGCGCGGACTTTTTCCGCCAGCGCGCTGTATTGCGCGGCATCGGCGGCATGGCCGAGGCGTTCCGCCACACGGGCGAGGATGCGGCAGTTATGGAAAAAGTAGGCGGAATACATCAGTGGGCGCGAGGTGCCGCCGCTGTCGGTCGTGCCCTCGTCCATGCTGGCGGCATCCACCCAGTCGCCGTAAAATCCCGTCGAAATCGTGAAGTCGGCCTGCAGGTTCTTTTGCTCGAGAAGCTTCAGCCAGCGGCTCATCGTCTCATAATTCTCCTCCAGAATCCGCCGGTCTCCATAGAAGCCATGGAACCAGTCCGGCAGGATCGTGATGACACTCGGCCAGATGCCGTCGGCGGAATAAAACGGCCAGACCGAACCCGCGTCCGAGATGTCTCCATCCTCGCGCTGATCAACGCGGATCTCGCCCATGAAGCTTTTGTAAAACGCGGCGACATTAAAAACATGCGCCTCGCTTTCCGAGGTCTTGGCCGGATGCCCGAGCCATGCCTGGCGCTCATCGCGATCCGGATCAAGCGGCACGCTGCGCTCCTGCATCCGCGTGCTGCGGACGACATTGGCGTAAATTTGATTCAACAACCCATTCGAACATTCAAACCCGCCGGTCTTTTCCAGATCGGTATGCACGACCAGCAGTTCGAAGCTCTCCGGTCCGGGTTTTCCGGGGAAACCGGTGACCTCGACATAACGTGTGCCCTGCCCGCGGAAGCGCGGCGACCACACTTCACGGCCCTCCCCGCGCAGCGTGTAAACATCGGTGGACCACGCGCTGCGGTTGTCCTCCATCTTGATCGTGCCTTCCGGAGTTTTGCTGAACGACGTGCGCATCTGCACGCGTGTGCCGCGGGGGCCTTCGACGTTCAGCCGGACCACGCCGTAAAGATTCTGGCCGAAATCCACGAGAAACATCCCCGGTTTCGGCTCGGTGATCGCAATCGGCTTGAGCGTCTCGGTGACGCGCATTGGCTCTAACATCTGAGAGATCAGTTTGCCGCCGGGAGCCTCGACGCTCTGCGCGGGCTGCCATGCGCAGTCGTCGAAGCCGGGGGAGTCCCAGCCGTCCTGTTCGCGGCGGGCGTCGTATTCCTCGCCGTCGAATTCATTGTTCGCGCGGATCGGACCCTGGTCGGTGATTTTCCACGAGCCGTCGCTGAGCACCGTTTCAGTCGAGCCGTCGGCATAGTCCAGCCGGAGTTGGAACAGCAGCTTGGGAAAGCCGAATGTTTTGGTAGCGGTCGGGGTGAGGATGCGGGGAGCGAAAAAGCGGCCGTTGCCGAGCAGCACGCCGATCGCATTCGCGCCGTCGCGCACATGGCCGGTGACATCGAAGGTCATCACCATCGCGCGCTTGTCATAACAACTCAGCGCGGGATTCATCATCAGGTTGTCGCCGGCCTTCCGGCCGTTGATCGAGAGTTCGAAAAACCCGAGGCCGCAGACCGAGGCGGTGGCGCGTTTCAGCGTGCGGGTGGCGGCGAATTCCCGGCGCAACATGCGGGCTGGAAGCCGCCGGTGTTCGTCCTCGTTCACATCCCCCCATGGTGCGATCCCGGCCGGTCCGAGCGGACGAACCGCCACCCACGCTTCGTCATTGCACATTGCGGTTTTCCATCCGGCTTCCTCCTTGTCCGTCGAGCGCCATGCGGCGTCGGAGCAGACAATCAGTGGTTCACGGTTCAGGAATTCCATCCGCGCTTCCAAGAGGACGCCGGCCGGCTTGCTTGGTTTCTCGCCGGGATCGAGCACGACTTCGAGCGCGAGCACGTTTGCGCCGGGGTGCAGGAGCCGGGTCACATCGGTTTCCGTGCCGAAGGGGAAACCCACTCCGTCCACCGCCTTTTCCCCGTTCACCCACAACACGAACTTGCCCGCCGGTAGCAGATAGATGCAGGCCCGGAAGAGCTGGCCGCCCTCCGGCATTTCGAACGTGCGGCGGAAATACCGGGTCTCGGCGGGCAGCCCCGCGAGCGCGTCGCCCTGCGGATGCCAGATCCAACTGCCGCCGGGAAAACGCTCGCGCGACTCCACGCCGCCATCCATGCCGATCCATTGCCCGCGCCAGTCATCCGGAGCCAGCAGGCCCATCGACCAATGCGCCGTTTCGCTCCATGGCGAAACCCGTCCGGCCTCGTCCCAGATACGGACTTTCCACCAGCAGAATTGTTCCGAGGCTAGCAGCCGCCCCGCATAAGTGATGTGAATCGACTGATCGGACTCCACTTTGCCCGAGTCCCAGCGATCACCCTGATCCAGTTCTAACAATTCAGGCGTTGTGGCCACGAGCACCTGCCAGGCGGTCTGGCGCTGGCCGCGCAATCCGGAACCGGCGCTCCGGATTTGCCAGCTCAGCCGGGGTTGTGTTTCATCGATGCCGAGGGGATTTTTCAAATACTCACAGCGCAGGGCGGCGGGAGCGGGCGGGTTGGGAACATCAGGGGTCATGGTATTTAGTTGGATTGTGATTGTTAAGGGTGCGCTTGCAGCCGGACGTTGTCCCACGCGATTTGCGGGCCGCGGGATTCGAGACGCACGCCGATCTGGCGGCCTTTGCCGGCATCGTCCGCCAGCCATTCGAGGCTGACGGACTTGAATGCTCCCGCTTCCTTGTTTGAGAAAGCAGGGAGTTCGATGGCGGCCTCATCGCGCGAACCATCCGGGCCGTTGGAGGAAAGCACCAGACGTCCGCCGGGCCATGGCAGGCTGGCATCGAGAATATCCAGGCTGTAACCCACCTCGGCGGTGAGGTGGTATCGCTCGCCCGGCTTGGCGACGAGCGATGAGGTTTGCTCCGCTTTGCCATCCGGGCCGTTCAACCATAGATAATAATCCCCCATCCAAAGATCGCGGGGAAACCGGCTCCAGTCATACGCGATCCGTGCGCCGCCGGTTAGTTTCCATTGCGGACCGGCGCTTTCAAAACCACC
>CANLKN010000041.1 GCA_947491475.1 Akkermansiaceae bacterium
GCCCGCCAAGACGTGATGTCATGGGACAGCATCGCCGTGTAAACACCGGGATATATCAACTGCTCGCAAAAAAGTCGCAATCGCCATTCTCCCGAAACGACCTCAGGGCCTTGCAAAATCAAGGCTCAGGGCGCGCCGCGCCCAGTCTGTGGGACGGCTGTGTTTCGGGTAATTCCCGGGTGGTGCGTATCACAGCAGTTCGTCCTGTGGGTCCTAGCGGGAGAAGACTCATCCATGCCTTCTCATGCCAGTCCCTCAGGCACCTAGCAAGGGATCATAGTCTTTTGGCGCCCTCACGATCTTCTCAATGCCGTGTTTGGTCACCAGATTGCCCCCGGACGAGCGGCCCTTGATGCCAAACTCGGCGAAGTGCAGCGGCCGGATGAGATTGCGCATGCGCAGCGCCGGCTTGAGATGGACCAGTAGCATCTGCGCACTGCTTTCCTCGTTGGTCTTATGCACGGCAAAATACAGCACGCGCGTGCCGGGCCTTCCTTTTGTTAGATCGTAATCCTTGTCACGAGTAATACCGCCCACCGTGAATCGCTTGGCAAGAATTGGTCCGTCACGGCCGTCTCGATAGATCATCGAGTAAATCAAATCCTCGTCCTTGCGGAACAAGGCGACACGCAACGGCTTCTGGCCGACAAAGACCTTCTCGGCCACCTTCATCACGCGCATCTTGCCGTCCTGGGTGAATGAAATGATATCATCAATGGTCGAGCATCTCTCCACCGGCTCGCCGTCCTTCTTGAGACCGTAGCCGGCAAAGCCGTTCTTCGCGTCGAGATAGAGCGTTTCGGTGGCGGCGATGACCTGGGTGCGGTCCACGCGGTCGAACGAGGTGATCTCTGTCCTTCGCTCACGGCCCTTGCCATACTTTTTGCCGAGCTCCTCGAACCACTTGATGGTGAACTTCGTCAGGTTGCGGAGATTCTTTTCGGTCTCATCGATGGTTTTTTCGAGACCCTTGATTTCCTCATCGGCCTTGAACGAGTCAAACTTGGAGATGCGCTTGATCTTTATTTCCGTGAGACGAACCAGATCGTCTTCGGTGACCTCGCGTTTAAGGAGTTTTTTGAAGGGTTTCAAGCCGTCGTCGATGGCCTTGAGCACGGCTTCCCAGGTGGTGCATTCCTCGATGTCGCGGTAGATGCGGTTTTCGATGAAGATCTTCTCCAGCGAGCTGAAGTGCCACTTCTCGGCGAGTTCGGCGAGTTTGATCTCGAGTTCCAGCTTGAGCAGCTCGCGTGTCTGGTGAGTCACGCGCGTAAGGATGTCCGATACCCCCATGAACTGCGGTTTGCCATCGGCGATGACACAGGCGTTTGGAGAAATCGTCAGCTCGCAATCGGAGAAGGCAAACAGAGCGTCACGCGTCGTTTCCGCATCGGCTCCGGCGGGCAGGTGGACGAGGATGTCGGCGTTGGCGGCGGTGTTGTCCTCGATTTTCTGGATCTTGATCTTGCCCTTGTCGGCGGCGGCGACGATCGAATCCATCAGCGCGCCTGTGGTGGTGCCGAAAGGTATCTCGGTGATGCGCAGCATGCCCTTTTTTTCGACTGAAATGCAGGCACGGACGCGCACCTTGCCACCGCGAAGGCCGTCGCGGTAGTCGCTGGCGTCCATGATGCCGCCGGTGGGAAAATCCGGCAGCAGTGAGAATGGCTCGTTGCGCAGCACGGCGATGGCGGCCTCGATGAGTTCGTTGAAATTGTGCGGCAGCACCTTGCATGCGAGACCCACGGCGATGCCCTCGACGCCCTGGGCGAGCAGCAGCGGGAATTTCACCGGCAACGTGTCCGGCTCCTTGCGGCGGCCGTCATAACTCGGTAGCCACTTGGTGGTTTTGGGGTTGAAAACGACTTCGTTGGCGAACTTGGTGAGGCGCGCCTCGATGTAGCGCGGGGCGGCGGCGCCATCGCCGGTGAGGGTGTTGCCCCAGTTGCCTTGCGTGTCGATGAGCAGGTCTTTCTGGCCGAGCTGCACGATGGCCGCACTGATCGACATGTCGCCGTGCGGGTGGTAGTTCATCGTATTGCCGACGATGCCCGCCACCTTGTTGTAGCGGCCGTCGTCGATCTCATCCATTGCATGGAGGATGCGGCGCTGCACGGGTTTGAGACCATCGTAAAGGTGCGGCACAGCGCGCTCGAGGATCACGTAGGAGGCGTAATCGAGGAAATAATCCGAATACATCGCGCCGAGCGAGGCATGTTGGTCGGGGTCGTGCGTCATGGAGAGCGGATGCTTATCGGGCGCGGCCGGTGGGTGCAAGTCCGACGCTGACTGGTTGTTCAATCGCGCCTGCCGGTGGTGGAGCCAGACGGTCCGATGTGGGAAAATTTCTCAGGCTCAGGCTAGAAATGGCTTTACATGGCGGATCGGGTGGCTAGTTTTCGCGCCCCGGTAGCCAGACGCCGCCGGTCCTGTTCCCAACCATTTCCTGTCATGAAAGTTCTTTCTTCCCTCGCCTCCGCCAAGCGCCGTCACGCTGATTGCCAAGTCGTGAAACGCAAGGGCACGGTTTACGTGATCTGCAAATCGAACCCGAAATTCAAGGCCCGCCAAGGAGCGACTCCCGGCACCCGGCTCTCCAAGAAGGGTCTCTGAAGCTCCATTTTCCCATTCTTCCGAAAAGCGGCCTGCGGGCCGCTTTTTTCGTATCAGCCGGGGGCATGAACCAGCAGCACGATCTCGCCTTTCGGCGGATGCGCCTGAAAATGGGCGAGCACTTCAGCGGCCGTGCCGCGGTGGTAGGTCTCAAATTTCTTGGTCAGCTCTCGCGCCACGCAAACCCGCGCGGCGGGATCGATTTCCGCCAGAATCTCCAGCGTGGAAAGGAGTCGGTGCGGCGACTCGAAGAAAATCCCGGTCTCGGCGGATTGCAGTGCGGCGCTCAGGGCGCTGCGGCGCTTGCCGGATTTCACCGAGAGGAAACCGCCGAAACGGAAGGCATGGCATGGAAAACCGGAGCCGATCAGGGCGGTAATCACTGCGGATGGTCCCGGCAGCACTTCAAGCGGCGTGCCACTCTCGATGCAGGCCTGCACCAAGCGGTAGCCGGGGTCCGAAATCCCCGGCATGCCGGCATCGCTGATCACCGCGATGGTTTCCCCGGCGCGGGCTGCGGCCACGAGTTCCGGAGCGCGGCGCGCCTCGTTGTGCTCGTGCAGGGCGACGAGCGGCTTGCCGGAAATCCCGTGATGGGCCAGCAAGGGCCCGGAATGCCGCGTGTCCTCGCAGGCAATCCGATCGGCGCTTTTCAAAATTTCCAGCGCACGCAACGTGATGTCGCCGAGATTGCCGATGGGTGTGGGCACGATGATGATGCGGCCGTTGGAGTCCATGGTCAGGAGTGGCTTGGAAAAGGTCCGCCCGGGATGGTGCCGTGATGAAACGCACAGCCGTAAGGCAAGCGCATCCTTAGATCATGAAACCCGGGCGAACAGCGGTAGGCGGAATGAACGCCGTTATCAACATTGAATGCAGAGCGCGCATGAATCGTGCTGCTGCGATTCATGGTGCCTGCGAAGCGCCCCTCCGGCGGCGAAGGAAAAGAGGGTTCCCAGCGCGGCAAGCAGCGCCGCATCGGGCTCGGGGATGGCGGAAATTCCCGTCTGATCGAAAATCCAGTCATGAAACTGCTGCAAGTCGCTTGCACCGCTGATGCTGCCGTAGCTGGAAGTCTTGCCGGGGTTGAAGCGGCCAGTGAAACTGATCACTCCCACCAAATGCGCTGCGCCATCGACGCTGATGAACACCCCTCCCCCGCTATCGCCGTTGGTCACATTTCCCTCGAGCCGGGTGGCGGACGGGCTGGACCCGGCAGCATTGGTGCTGCCGTTCGGGTGGTCGAAATCCGCGATGAAGGCAGTGCCCGTGAGACCGTATGAGGGGCCGAATACGTCGATCACGTTGGTAAAAGCACGGTGGTCGAACGGTGCCTGCGCGCCGGTTGTGCCGGTGCCACCGATGCCAAAACCCACCCATGCGGCCTCAAGCCCGAGTAGTTGGTTGGACGATCCGAGCCGCAGCATCGATGCCGGTGTGACACCGGTCACGGGCGCGGCGAGCTGCAGCAGCCCTATATCGCTGAAATTGTTCGGATATTCATAGTCCGGATAAGTCACCGAGGCCTGGATTGCGTATCCGATGCCCCCGATTGTGAAGGTTCCTCCGGCTTTCCCCAAAGCCACATGGCCGGCCGTGAGCACCCAGCGCTCGGAAATCAACACTCCGGAGCCGCCGAAAGGAGATCGCTGTACTTTTCCCACGGATTGATACAACAGGGCTTCGTCGCGGTATGCCTGCGGATCAACTTCATCGAGAATGGTGGCTCCGGAAGAGACTGCTGCGCCACCAAGGATCACTAGGGAAACACATGCCGCCGCCCGCCACCCGGACGCCTGAATGATGGGAAGTTTTTTCACTTGGTGATAAACGATTCCCAATCCTTGAGCCACGAGTCAAGGCTGCCGATTCAGGGACCGCTATTTTTGAATAGCGGGTTCCCGATCAAGTTCGGCAGGGCGGAGGAGAAAGAAAGCGGCTGGATTTGAACTGGAACCATGCGGATGTGAGTGGACCGAGGTGGCGCGGCTGGCATCCCTGCTTGCTGACTTTAAGACCCTTCGGAGGAGGGTTTGGCTCGCGGCGCTGGAGCGCGATGTTCGCGGGGGGGCGGGGTGGATTTGCGGGTCTCCATCTCGCGGGTGCGCTTGCGCCAATCGCGGCGGAGTGGTTTTTCACCGGGCTTGATGGGCGGGACGGGAGCGCGGTAGTTGAAATTCTTGAGGCGCTTGCGCAGCAAGCGGCGGGCCAGCGTGAGTTCCAGGATGTGAAGCAGGTTGAGGTCATACTCGGGCACGAAACTGAGCGCCTCGCCGCTGGCTTCAGCCCGGCCGGTGCGGCCGATGCGGTGGATGTAATCCTGCGGATTGACGGGAAAATCGAAGTTCACCACGTGGCTGACGTCGTCGATATCGATGCCACGCGCGACGATGTCGGTGGCGACGAGCACCTGGGATTTGCCGTCCTTGAAGTCCTGGAGCGCGAGATTCCGTTGTTCCTGCGAGCGGCTGGAGTGGAGCTTGGCGGCCTTGACTCCGGCGGCTTTGAGAAACTCCGTGAGGCGGTCGGCACCATCTTTCATGCGGGTGAAAACGAGCACTTTGCGGAACTCCGGCTGCTTGAGCAGTTCTAACAAAAGCGGGCCTTTCAAATGCGCGGGCACTTCATAGATGGATTGATTCACGGTATCCGCCGGGCTCGAGCGTTTGCCGATCTGGACCATCTTCGGCTGGTATTGGAAGCGGCGCGCGAGGGATTCGACTTCCTTGGGAAAGGTGGCGGAGAACATCAGCGTTTGGCGGCGTTTGGGCAAAGTGGCCACGATCTTTTCGATATCCGGCAAAAAACCCATGTCGAGCATGCGGTCCGCTTCATCGAGCACCAGCACATCAAGCGCGCGGAAGTCGGTTCTGAGGCGGCCCGTCAGGTCGAGCAACCGGCCTGGGGTGGCCACGACGATGTGAACGCCACTTTGCAGGACTTTGATTTGTGCCGCTTCATCGACGCCGCCGTAGATGGCAGCGACTCTAACCGGCAGGCCCTGGCCGTAGGCGCGGATGTTTTCCATGATCTGGGCGGCGAGCTCTCGGGTGGGGGCGAGCATGAGCACCCTGATGGCGCGTGGTTGCTGCTGGCGCTCCGGGTTTGCAAGCCGGTGGAGCAGCGGCAGCACGAAGGCGGCGGTCTTACCGGTGCCGGTCTGGGCGATTGCGATCACATCATGTCCCTGCATCACTTTCGGGATGGCCGCCTCCTGCACCGGCGTGGGGCGGGTGTAGCCCGCTTTTTGAACGGCCTTGAGGATCGCGGAGTGAAATCCGAATTTGCGAAACGGCATGTGCGATTGATAGGACCAAATGGATGCGATGAACCACGAAAAACGAAGGTGCTCGAAAATCCACCAACTTGAAGATCGCGGCCCCTCATTTCAAACCCGCTCTTGCGGGCAGCGGGTGGCTGGTTTTTACTGCGCGCCATGCAGCAAGAAATTCAACTGACCCGTGAAGTTTCCGCGATCCAGATTCCGAGTGGCGACTCGCTCACCCTGCCGGCCGGCACGGCGGTATTCATCACCCAGCGGCTTGGCGGCACCTACACGGTGGCCACCACCCAAGGCTTGGCGCGGATTTCCTCGCAGGATGCGGACGCCCTCGGCGTGGATCCGGCGGAGGAGCAGAAAAAACAGGAAACCGCCGCCAAGCTCAAGGACGCCCCGCTTGAAGAGCAGGTATGGGCCCAGCTCAAAGGCGTCTATGACCCGGAAATCCCGGTGGATATCGTCAATCTCGGACTCGTCTATGATTGCTCCCTCGAGGAGGAAGACGGCAAGACCGTGGTTGCCGTGAAGATGACGCTCACCGCCCCCGGTTGCGGCATGGGCCCGGTGATCGCCGCCGATGCGCAGGCGAAAATCATGACTATCGACGGCATCGACGACGCCCGGGTGGAACTCGTCTGGGACCCGGCATGGAATCAGGAAATGATTTCCGAAGAGGGCAAGATGAAGCTTGGAATGATCTGAAGAACCGCTGAGCAAGCGTGCCGCTCAGCGAGTGCCGACGCTGCCAAGCAACCACAAAGCGTAATTTTCCGAAACCGCCGCTGGTTCGATCGCCACAATTTCAGGCACATCGTAGGGGTGGAGAGTGGTGAGTTCGTGCTCAAATTCCGGAAAAACCGCCGCACTGGTTTTGAAAATCGCGAGCACTTCGGTGGCCATTTCCACAGCGCCCCGCCAACGGTAAATCGACTCCACGGCGGGGATCAGATTCACGCAGGCTGTCAGTTGCTTTTCGATGAGCACTGTGCCAATTTGTCGCGCCGTGACGGCATCCGGGAAGGTGCAAAGAACAATGCGAAATTCGTGCATGCCTCTCTAAACACCTGTATCTGATAACTTTCAACTCCTTGTGAAATCCGGATTCCTCGAAAAATTGGTCGCGCGGCTTGATCGGGTCGAACCCGGTGAGGTGCAGCAGATCGTCACCCGGCTGATCCATGAGAAGGGGTTTCTCGAAAAAGTTTTCGAGGCCTTGCAAGAGGGCGTGATCGTGCTCGATCCGCAGGGGCGCATCGGTTTTGTGAACAGCGCGGCCAGCGGGTTCTTCGGGTTCGATCCGGAGAAGGCCGAGGGCCAGCCGCTCGCCTCGCAGGTTCGCGGGCTGGATTGGGAAACTCTGGGCAAGCCCGGCCGCACAATCAGCCGCGATCTGGAGGTTTTTTATCCGGAAAACCGCTTTCTGAATTTCTATCTCGCGCCGATCGATGGAGGTTCCGAGACCGGCGAGACGCTCGGCTACGTGATGCTGGTGCGCGACCTTACAAGCAGCCGAGCGGAGGCCGAGGAAACACTGGAGAGCGAGCGGCTCAACGCACTCACCCTGCTGGCCGCCGGCGTGGCCCATGAGATCGGCAATCCTCTCAACTCTTTGGACATTCACTTGCAGTTGTTAGGCCGCAAGCTGCGCAAGCTGCCGCCTGGCGAGCGCAAACCGTTGGAGGAACACCTCGCCACCGCGCGCGGCGAGATCCAGCGGCTCGACGGCATCCTCAAGCAGTTCCTGCACGCCGTGCGCCCTACCCTGCCGCGGCGCGAACGGCAGGACCTCCATGCGGTCTTGCATGAAACGCTGCGACTGATGGAACCCGAGCTAGAATTCCGGAAAATCCGCGTAGAACTCGACCTTGCCGATGGCATGCCGCAGGCCGAAATCGATGGCGGGCAGTTCCAACAGGTTTTCTACAACCTGCTGCGCAATGCCTATCAGGCGCTGCCAGCGGTCAACGGCCAAATTGCGATCCGCACGCGCTTCAATGATTACGAATTCATACTCACCATCGAGGACAACGGCAACGGCATTTCCCCTGAGCACATGGGCGCTATTTTCGAGCCTTACCGCACCACCAAATCATCCGGCTCGGGCCTCGGCCTGCTCATCGTGCGCCGCATTATCCGCGAACACGGCGGTGAAATAGCCCTCGAAAGCGAGGAGAGCCGCGGCACCCGCGTCATCATCCACCTGCCGCGCGCCGAACGCACCGTCAGGCTGTTAGGCGCACCCGAGGAACCCATGATCGAAGTCGATTGAGTTAATACTTAATCTCAAATCTCAAATTTCTTTTCACCCCATGCTTCCGACTTTGTTGATCGTTGATGACGAAAAATCCACACGCGACGGCTTGCGCGGTGCGCTGGAAGAGGAGTTCGACGTTTACACCGCCGCCAGTCCGGCGGAGGCGATGACCATTCTCAAGAGCGAACCGGTGCAACTGCTGCTGACCGACCTGAGGATGGGCGGCGAGTCCGGAATGGATTTGTTAGACACGGCACTCGCGCTGCCGGAGCCGCCGGTGGCGATGATGATGACCGCCTACGGCTCGGTGGACACTGCGGTCGAAGCGATGCGCCGCGGCGCCTGGCACTTCGTCACCAAACCGCTCAACCTCGATGAGGTGGAAATGTTGCTCAAGCGAGCGCTGCGCAGCCGCAATCTGGAGACCGAAAACAAGCAGCTCACCCAGCAGGTCAAGAAATCCCACAAGCTCGACCGCTTGATCGGCAAGTCGCCGGAAATCGGCAAGGTTTCCGAAATCATCCAACAAGTCGCGCCGACACGTGCCACGATTTTGATCGAAGGCGAATCAGGCACCGGCAAGGAGGTGGTCGCCGGGTTGTTGCATCATCTGTCAGGCCGGCCCGCAGCGAAGATGGTCACGGTGCATTGCGCGGCGCTCTCGGCGCAGTTGCTCGAGAGCGAGCTTTTCGGCCACGAGAAGGGAGCCTTCACCGGAGCCGCCCAGCGCCGGATCGGGCGTTTCGAACAGGCGGACGGCGGAACTTTGTTTCTCGACGAGATCGGTGAGATCGATGGTGCCACCCAGATCAAGCTGCTGCGCGTGCTCTCGGAGCGCACCATCGAGCGGGTCGGCTCGAACACGCCTCTCAAGGTGGACGTGCGGGTGATCGCCGCCACCAACAAGAACCTGCGCGAAATGGTGGACCGCGGGAATTTCCGCGAGGATCTTTTTTTCCGGCTCAACGTGGTGAAAATCGAGATGCCGCCACTGCGCACGCGCCGTGAGGACATCGTGCTGCTGGCCAATGCCTTCCTGCAGGAATTCGCCAAGGAAAACGACCGCCCCGTGAAACCGCTCACCGACCGGGCCTTGGCAATGTTGATCGCCTACCCATGGCCTGGCAATGTGCGTGAGTTGCGCACCGCCATCGAACACGGTGTGGTGATGAGCAACGACGCGGTGATCGACACGCCGCACCTGCCACAGTTTCTCCTTTCCCAATCGCCCGCCGCCGCCTATCCACCCGTTCCCGCCAAAAACTCCCTTGATGCCCCGGCGGAATTCAACTTGCATGCGCTCGAAACCAATACCATCCGCGCCGCCCTCGCCACCGCCGGAGGGAACCGCACCCAAGCCGCGGAACTCCTCGGTCTGAGCCGCAGAACCCTCCAGCGCAAGCTGAAGGAACTCGGCATTTGAAATACCTCTCCCACTTCCTCACCCATCTCCATGAGTCTCAACCCCGCTCAAATCGACTTCGGCATCCTGACCCGCCGCAGTCTGTTCTTCGTCGTGCTGATCATCCTCACCCTGGGCAACCTCTTCACCCTGTTCCGCGGGCTGAACTCGCCGCAGGCCATGGAACAGGCCCAAATCGCGCGGGAAATCTCCCGCGGCAATGGTTTCACCACCAAGATGATCCGTCCGGTGGCCTACTATCAGGCAGAGAAAACCGAGCGCCGCACCGTATCGCTGGTCGGATTCCAGGATACCTATCACTCGCCACTCAACCCGCTGCTCAATGCCGCCGTCTTCAAAATGATCGGCGCGGATGACCCGGATGCCTGGCAAATGCGCGAGAACCAGATGATCTACGAGCTCGACCGCGTGGTGGCGATGGTCTGCACCGTGTTTTTCCTGATGGCCATCGGGGTGAACTACCTGCTCATCTCGCGGATATTCGATGCGAAGATCGCCGCAGTTTGTGCGATCCTGATGCTTTTCTGCGAGATTTTCTGGAATTACTCGCTCAGCGGTTTACCGCAAATGCTGATGCTGCTGTTGTTTTCCTGCGGCATGTATTTCGTCTATCGGGCGGTGGAAGCCGCCACCGAGGGACGCATCGCCATGACTCCCGCGGTGATCGCCGGCGTGTTCTTCACCCTGCTGGCGCTAACCCATTGGATGACGGTGTGGATCGCCTTGGGATACATCATCTTCGCCGCAGTCAGTTTCCGCCCGCGCGGCATCGTGGGACTCTCGATCCTCGCGCTGATCCTGGTGGCCGCCATCGGCCCGATCCTGCGCAACATGGGCATCACCGGCACGCCTTTCGGCACCGCCTTCCTCACCCTCTATAACGGCCTTGGCAGTGGTTCTGAGATCGCAGTCATGCGCAATATCGACCTCGAGGCAGAGCCGCTGGTGCTAGAAGGCCTGCTCAGCAAAATCCTTCGCACCACCCTGCTGCAAGCCACCGATATCATCCCGCTGCTGGCTGGCATCGTCGTGGCGCCGTTGTTTTTCATCTCGCTGCTCCATCCTTTCAAAAAGCAGTCCATCGCCAACTTTCGCTGGGCCATCCTGCTGATGTGGGTCACCGCCGCGATCGGCCTGGCCTTCTTTGGCATCACCACCCTGCCGTTGGACCCTAACCAGATCCATCTTTTGTTTGCTCCCCTGATGACAGCTTACGGCGTGGCTTTCATCTCCATTTTGTGGAGCCGCTTGGATTTCGTGGCTTCCACGCCTCAGCTCCAAAACTTCCATCACTTCGTAATCGTCTTCATCTGCGCGCTGCCGCTGATCCTCTCGCTGCCGCAGAAAGTCCGCATCGGCATGCACTTGCGCGACCGCGGCGGAGTCCCGCATTGGCCGCCGTATTACGCTCTCGCACTCAATAGTAAAATTTCTGGCCTCAAAGGTTGGGTCGCCGATAATCAAGTCGTCTTCTCCGACCAACCCTGGGCCGTGGCATGGTATGCCGACCGCATCAGCATCTGGCTGCCACCCACGCGCGAGGGATTCTCGAAACTCGAAACCGCAGCCGCCGACCTTCAAACCCCAGTGGCGGGCATTTTGATCTCACCTTCATCCCACGGCTCAGGACCGATTTCCGAAGTGGCAGACCGATACCGGGATTTCACTCCCATGGTGCTGGATGGCCGCGTATTTCTGGCCACCTACCCACCTGGCATCGCTATCTACGATAAGGCTCCGCGCATCCAGGAAATCGTCAAGCGCTACCCTCACCCTCAGAGACTGGTGGGAATGGACATGTTGTATTACAGTGAGCGCGCCATGCGCGCCCAAGAGCAGGCCACCGAACAGTAAAATCATGCCACGCCGCAAAACCAATCCCGAGGAGGTTGGAGAAACTCCCTCATTCGAAGAAGCCCTTGCCGGGCTCGAAACCATCGTCGAGGCGATGGAACACGAACAACTCCCGCTTGAGGAACTCGTCGCCTACTACGAAAAAGGCTCGATCCTGATCGAGCGCTGCGAAGCGGTGCTGCAAGCCGCCCGCGGCCGCATCGAGCTAATCACCCTGCGCAACCGCGATGAAATCCAGAGTGATTCCGATGCCGGTGATGACACCGCATTTCCCACTCCGTCCGGCCCGCCGGATGCTTCAGACGACGACGACAACGACGATGACATCCGCCTCTTCTGAGCCACCCGCCCTTGGGCCGCTGCTCCAATCCATCCACTCGCCCGGCGATGTCAAAAATCTTGCCGACGACGATTTATTGGATCTTGCCGCTGAAATCCGCCACTCTCTGATCACCTCGCTCTCGAAAACCGGCGGTCACCTCGGCCCCAATCTCGGCGTCGTCGAGCTGACCATCGCGCTGCACAGGGTTTTTTCCACGCCTAAGGATAAGTTCGTCTTCGACGTGGCGCACCAGGGATACGTGCACAAGATGCTCACCGGCCGCGCGGACCGGATCCACACAATCCGCACCTACAAGGGGCTCAATGGCTTTTTATTGCGCTCGGAATCCGAGCACGATGCCTATGGCGCAGGCCACGCCGGCACCGCGCTCTCCGCCGCCCTCGGCATGGCCGCAGCACGTGACCTCGCGGGCAATGACAACCATGTGGTGGCCGTCGCCGGAGATGCCGCCTTTACCTGCGGCCCCACGCTCGAGGCTCTTAACAACATCGCCGGAACCACCCGCAGGTTCATAGTCGTGCTCAATGACAACGAATGGTCGATCGACAAGAATGTCGGTGCCATCGCCCGCTATTTCAACGATCTGCAAACGCACCACATCTTCGCCGCCGTCCGCGCCAAGGCGGCGGAGTTTGTCGAAAAAGTCGCAGGCAAGGCGGCCCGCACACTCGCCCACAAAATGGAGGAGAGCGCGAAGAACCTGCTGTTTCCCAACGTGCTGTTTGAGAAATTCGGCCTCCGCTACTACGGCCCCATCGATGGCCACGACCTGCCGCTGCTGGTCCGCACCTTCGAACACCTCAAGACGCTGCAAGAACCCGTGGTGCTCCACATCATCACCGAAAAGGGCCGCGGCTACCAACCGGCCATCGACAACCCCGGCAAATTTCACGGCCTCGGCACCTATCAGATCAACGACGGCTCGACGGATGTTTCCACCACGCCGACCTGCTCGGACATCTTCGGCCGCACCGTCACGGACCTCGCCATGAAGGATCCGAAAATCGTCGCCATCACCGCCGCCATGCCCGGCGGCACCAAGCTGGAGATATTCAAAAACGAACTTCCCGAGCGCTATTACGACGTCGGCATCGCCGAGGAACACGCCGCGCTTTTCGCCTGCGGCATGGCCACCGAAGGCTACCGGCCGTTTCTCGCGATCTACTCCACCTTCATGCAGCGTGCTTATGACATGATCATCCATGACATGGCGTTGCAGGGATTACCTGTTAGATTGTGCATGGACCGCGGCGGACTGTCCGGCGACGACGGGCCCACCCACCACGGGCTGTTTGACATCGGCTACCTCCGCCACGTGCCCGGCATCGTCCACATGCAGCCGAAGGACGAGGATGAATTCGTGGCCATGCTGCACACGATGGCCGCTTACGATGCCGGCCCCTCCGCGATCCGCTATCCACGCGGCGCGATCAAGGGCACCCCCATCAAGAAACGACCGCAACTGCTTGAAATCGGCAAGGCCGAGGTCGTGGCCGATGGCTCCGATGTCGCCCTGCTCGGCCTGGGCACGATGTTTGAAATGGCGGAGCGCACCAAGGCATTGCTGGAGGAAAAAGGCCTCTCAGTGGCACTCATCAATCCGCGTTTCATCAAGCCGCTGGACACCGCCGTCATCGAGCAATACGCCCGCAAGTGCCGCGTCGTTTGCACTTTCGAGGACCACGTCCTGATGCACGGCTTCGGCGCGGCGGTCATCGAGCAACTGCACATCGCCGGTATCCACACCCCCGTTGAACGCATCGGCTGGCCGGATGAGTTCATCGAGCACGGCAAGCCGGACACCCTGCGCGCCCTCCACGATCTCACCCCTGAGGCGGCAGTTGGGAAGGTGCTTGGGCATTTTTCTGAAAAAAGTAGGTGACGCATGCCATTTGGCGGATTATTAATGCCGCATGGCAAATACTTTGAGCGATGGAGATCCGGATTCCGGGCAAGCCGGGCGTTTGGAGTCGCCGGTAGCCGTCTATGGCGCGGTCAAGGAACCGGCGCTGCTGGAGCCGGTGGATCACTGGTTGGAAGTACTGAGCCACTTCGGGTTGAAGGCCTCGGCCGCTGCGGGCAGCAGTTTCAGGCAGGTGCGGGAAGCCATGCGGCTGGGCGTGCCGCGCGGTGCCTTTGAGCAGCTGCGCGCGGATCTGGGAGTTTCCACCGAGGAGCTTTCGGAGATTCTGGGCATCCCCACCCGCACGCTGGCGCGCCGCACGGAGCGCTTCAAACCAGATGAGTCCGAGCGTCTGCTGCGGGTTGGCTCGGTGGTGGCCAAAGCGGCGGATGTGCTGGAAGACCCGGTGGCGGCCCGCCGCTGGATGACCCAGCCGAAACGCGCGCTCGGCGGGCTCACCCCGCTGCGTTGCTGCGATACGGAGATCGGTGCGCGCGAGGTGGAGGCACTGCTGGGCCGCATCGAACACGGGGTTTTCTCATGATCCGGGCCTTCCGCCTCTGCAAGACCAGGCACCTGGCCACGGCCTTCAGCGGCGAGGGCGCGCGGCTCAACGGCGGCCGCTGGAATTCCCCGGGAAATGCCGTGGTTTACACCTCGTCCTCGCTTTCGCTCGCCACGCTGGAGGTGCTGGTGCATTTGGAGGATCCGGAGGCATTTGGCCGCTTGTTTTCCTGGGTCTCCGTAGAAATCCCGCATGGTTCCCTGGAAACCGTGGAGCTCGCCACGCTGGCGGCTGGCTGGAACGATGACGAGCCGCGGCCGGTCTCGCGGACGGTGGGCGACGCGTGGCTGCGCTCAATGCGCAGTGCCGCGCTCGCCGTGCCCTCCGTGGTCACGCCGGGAGAGTGGAACTACTTGCTCAATCCGGCGCATCCTCAATTTTCCCGGATTTTGATCGGCCCGTTCCAACGATTTCGCCCGGACGCGCGGTTGATCCGCTGAGAAATGAAATATGGATTTTCCCGTTTTCCGGATTGCGGCGGAGGCCACAGCGCCTAGCCTGCCGCAGAGCGATTTTTCCCATGGCCAATCCAACCGCCCGCCCACTCGGCAAACGCGTGCTCCTGATGGGCACCTGCCTTTGCGATGCTTTCTACGATGACGTAGCCCGCGCCACCGTTGAAATTCTAGAACACCTCGGAATCTCCGTAGATTACCCCGAAGACCAAACCTGCTGCGGACAACCGGCCTTCAACTCCGGCGAATGGTCTGCCTCGCGCAAGGTCGCCAAGCATGCCGCAGAGGTTTTCGGCGGTGACTTGCCTGTCATCGTCCCCTCCGGTTCCTGCGCCGCGATGAACCGCCACGGCAACCTGCTCCAATTCGAGGAAAATCCCGATCCCGCCATCACTTCGCTGGCGAACCGGACCTGGGAACTCATCGACTTCATCTACCACGGCCTCGGCATCCAGACCTGGCCCGGCAAATTCGACAAACCCACGCGCATCGCCTTCCACCGCTCCTGCCACAGCCGCGGCACCGAAACCGGCAAGGCCGTCCGCACCCTGCTTTCCTCCATTGAAAACGCCGAAGTCATCCCCTTCGGCCAACAGGAACAATGCTGCGGTTTCGGAGGCACCTTCTCCGTCACCTTCCCGCACATCTCCGGCCAGATGGGCACACTCAAACTCGATAACATCCTCGACACCAAACCCGACATGCTCGCCGGCATCGACATGTCCTGCCTGATGCACCTCTCCGGCCTCGCCACCACCCAGGGCCGCCCGGTCCCCCACATGCATGTCATCCAAATCCTCCGCGACACACTCAAGTCATGATCGGCAACCAACTCATCGACCTCTACGCCCGCGAAATCTCCGATGAAAAGCAGCATTCGGTGCTTGGCGGAGCGTCCTCCGGCACGGAAAAGCGCTACAAGGTTCTGCATCAGGATTATCAGGATCCGGATGCGCTGCGAAAACTCGCCGCATCCATCAAGGACCATACCCTTCATCACCTCGACGACTATCTTGCCAAGGCCGAACAGGCTCTCGTTTCGCGCGGCGTGAATGTCCACTTCGCCGCCACCGGCGATGATGCGAAACAAACCATCCTCGACATCCTCCGCGGCCACGGCGTCACCAGCCTGACCAAATCCAAGTCGATGGCGGCCGAGGAAATCCACCTCAATCCGTTCCTGATCGAAAACGGCATCGAGTGCCTCGAATCCGATCTCGGCGAGTTCATCATCCAGCTCGACGACGACATCCCGTCTCACATCGTCAAGCCGATCATCCACAAGAACCGCCGCGAGATCGCCCGCACCTTCCAGCGCGAGGGCATCGCCGCCGACTACAACGACGACCCGGAAACCATCACCCGCCGCGCCCGCGTTTACTTCCGGGAGAAGTATCTCAAAGCCCAAGCCGGCATCACCGGTGCGAACTTCGTCTGCGCCGATACCGGCCGCATGCTGCTCGTGACCAATGAAGGCAACTCGCGCTTTGGCATGGCTCCCGTGCCGATCCACATCGCTCTCGTCGGCATCGAGAAAATCATCCCGCGTGAGAAGGATCTCTCAGTTTTCCTCAATCTGTTAGGCCGCTCCGCCACTGGGCAGCAGCTCACGGTTTACACCGAGTTCATCAACGGTCCAAAGTCCGCCAACCAGCCCGACGGACCGGAGCACATGCACGTCGTCTTTATGGACAACGGCCGCACCGACGTGCTCGCGTCCAACTGCCGCGAAATCCTCCGCTGCATCCGCTGCGGCGCTTGCCAAAACGTCTGCCCGGTCTATCGCCAAGCCTCCGGCCACGCCTATCGCTCCACCTACGGCGGTCCCGTCGGTGCGGTGCTCTCACCATTGCTCTTCGGAGACCGTTTCCCCGAACTCGCCGACCTGCCGAAAGCCTCCTCGCTCTGCGGCGCCTGCAACGAGGTCTGCCCGGTGGACATTCCGATTCCGGATTTGTTATTACGTCTTCGCGACAAGGCGCACCGCGAGCACGTCCACTCGCCCGCCGCCATCCCGATGGCTCCCTTCGCCACCCTTGCCACCTCGCCCTCGCTCTGGCGCACCGCCATGACCATGTCCAAGGCGATGAACCACCTACCTATCCAAGTCGCACCGATCAAGCCGCTCCAAGACTGGTTAGGCCAACGCACACTCCCCCAATCCCACGGCGGCGATTTTCGAAAATGGTATAAGTCCCGCAAGAAGGGTTAGGCCGCCCGATTGTCGCCTACGGCATGAAAAGCCAGCGCGTCAGACGTTTCTGCGCGTGACGCATCATATTTCTAACGGAATCATTGCAGGTGCATACTACAAGTTCCCGGAACATGATGGATTCAGGCCACTGACCGATCACTGATCGGTATGCTTATTATCGCATTTGGCAGCTGGTGGCAGTGGCGCACAGATAGATATTGATGTGTGGATAGTCTTCCATGAAAAATGCAGTTGTCCCAGCAAGAGTCCAACAGCGCATCAAGGAAGAAGCCGGGGCCGTTTTCGAAGATCCGGGAGACATCCTTTTCAATTCACCGGAGACATTCCAAGTGCGCCAGCCCAGCCTGGGCTGACAAGATCGATGGTGCCGTGACTCCGTCCTTGCGGAGCGGGTCCGCTGCGGATTGAATCTCGGCCCGCCGGCATGTATCTGCTGAAAAAAGTCATCCAACTCCGGGAAAACTCCCATCCGGAGCACGAAAAACCCTTTCTCGAGCATCTCGAGGATCTGCGGGTGATGATCACCCGCATCGTGATCACACTGTTGGTTTCCGTGGCCGTCTGCTTCAGCTTCCAGAAGCAGCTCATGGAGGTGCTTCGGCGTCCGGTCGAGCAGGTATGGATCACGCAGTTGGAAGCCAAGCTTCCTAAGGATGACAGCGGAAAGACGCGGCAGCTCGATGTGACAGTGTGGGAGGACGCAAAAGCAGTGGAACGCGCAGCCGCCGGCCTGGATTTGGAAGTGCGCGAATTTTTCTATCAAAGCACGGGGCCAGACCTCGCATTCCATGCCCGTTCCGTGGCCTTGCTGCGCGCGGCACTCGCACTGCCGGAAGAGAAACGCGCGGAATTCATCGCCTCGATCAATGCTCCGGATGATCTCAAATCCCAGGTTGAGGCCTTGGTGAAAACCTCGCCGAGCCCGGAAGTGGACTCGCGCGGCAATCTCAAGTTGATGTCCGCGCTACGGCCCACCGAGACGTTCATGCTCTCGATGAAGCTGTCGTTTTTCGCCGGCATCATTCTGGCCTTTCCGCTGCTACTGATGTATGTGCTGCAATTCATTTTGCCGGGATTGCATGCAAATGAAAAACGCGTGTTATGGCCGGCCATGCTGGTGGGCTTCGGGCTTTTTCTCAGCGGCGTATTGTTCGCCTACTACATCGTGCTGCCACGGGCACTGGATTTTTTCTACCAATGGAGTGGCAATCTGGGGGTTTCCAACGATTGGCGGATTGGCGAATACATCTCCTTCGCCACCCAGTTCACCCTCCTCTTCGGCTTGTCCTTCGAGCTCCCGGTGGTGGTGATGGTGTTGGTGAAGTTGGGAATGCTGACTTATGAAACAATGTCGCGCACGCGCTCTTATGCGGTGTTGACGATCTTCGTCACCGCCGCCGTGCTGACGCCCACACCGGATGCTTTCACATTGATCCTGATGGCGCTGCCGATGCTTATTTTATATGAAATCTGCATCTGGCTCGCATGGCTGGACCGTCGGAAAAGGCGCGTTGCCGAGGAACAGGAAGCCCGCGAGCGCGAGGAAAGCATTCTGGCTGCCGGACCGCCGGCTGCCGCGTCCGCAGCAGCATCAGCTGATACTCCTCCGGAAAAACCACAGTCTGGATACGAGGGGGATTACCCGTATGAATCCGGCGACGAAGGATGGAACGGAGAATATCCGCAGCAGGAATTCCACGACGATCCCTATGTGAAGGAGCTTCCGCCGGAAGAACCACTTCCGGATGAACCGGAATCCAATGAAACCAAACCCCCGGGCCAATCCTGATGGCCGTCATGCACCCGCGAGAATCCAGCCATGAACCCAGCGCCCGCTCGCCATTTGCGGGTTGTGCCATTCTGGTCACCGCCTTGTTGGTGATGATATTCCTTGTGGCTTTCTCGGTGCTGACCCTGTTCCGCCAGTATAATGAAATCGCGAAATTCACCGGGGAAAAACCCACGCAGGTGGATATTTCGCAACTCGATGGCCAGGAACCCGCGCTCAATCATCTGGCGGTGAGTTTGGAGACCTTCCGCCAGCAACTCACGGGCGATGGCGAAGCCGCGCTCTCACTCACGCCTGACGAGATGAAT
Source organism: Akkermansiaceae bacterium (assembly GCA_947491475.1). GTDB lineage: Bacteria > Verrucomicrobiota > Verrucomicrobiia > Verrucomicrobiales > Akkermansiaceae > Luteolibacter. The sequence goes on from CANLKN010000041.1 coordinate 19,003, forward strand.
CTCGCCATCGCCGCCTACGAGCCATTCAAGGAACTGCGCGGCACCTTCCGCGTCATCAGCGCGGACGATGGCTTGCTGCGCATCACCATTTCCTTCCCTCTCAATGGCAAGCCGCGCCTCACCCGCGAGGACGAGGACGGCTGGATCACCTCTGATCCGCGTTTTCTCAACGGCACCTTGATCGCCCGCCCTGCATTGCTGAAACGTGAACTGGTTCTGAAACTCGACAATCTCGAAGTCCCCGGCGCATCCGTGCCGCGCGAGTTCATCGAACAGATGTCGCCATACCGCATTGCCGAGCGTTACCTCACGCACCCTGTGCTCGGCCCCGCCATGGCACAACTCACCTCGGTGGAAGTGTCTGATGGCAACTTGCGCCTTTTCCGCAAACCCGGTCAAACACCGGCCGACGTTATCAGCGATGGGCAAGTGGACTCCGCCGGCAACCGGTTTTTCCTAATCCTGGGAGGGGCCGCATGCCTCTTCCTCGTCTTTGCGGGTATTATCATCTTCATCGGCCTGCGTGCGAAGCGGCACAACACCCACTGAGCGCGGGACTTCCGCAGGATCTAAGACACTGCCGTGCGCGACAGTATAGAACTTATGCCCCGATGACTGGTAGCTTCGGATAATCCGCACCGAGAATGGGCTTGATGTCTGGCGCCTTGAGCCAGTCTGTTAGAATACCGCCATAAACGCTGCGGAAGTCCACCGTGTGACTGATATCGCCATCTGATAAATCGGTAAGACTGGGGTGTTTGCCATGGAGGCCACCTTTGACGGCGGGACCGGCTACAAACAGACAGGAAGCCTTGCCGTGATCGGTGCCTGCGCTGGCGTTTTCCGAAACGCGGCGTCCGAACTCAGAGAAGGTCATAAGAACGACGCGCTGGTCGTTGCCTTGTTGCTTGAGATCGGCGAAAAAGGATTTCAGAGCCTCGTCTAACTGGCCTAACAACCGGTCGTGCGAGTTGGCCTGCTGGTTGTGGGTATCGAATCCACCATGGCTGACGTAATAGACGCGGGTGGGCATGCCGCCGGCGATCATGCGTGAAACGAGATTGAGGTTCCGGGCGAGCGGCGTGCCATCGTAACGCACGGTGGTTTTGTGTTTGGCTGCGAGTTCCAGGATTTTTTTAGAGCTTACCTGTGCGTCGAGCGCCACGCGTTCAAGGAAGGCGAGGTTATCCTCACCGGAAATACCACCGGGCTTGCCGCCTGCCGGCATGTCGATGGATGCGCCGTCGGTGGGTGCATCCGCATCATCCGGTTGGTTGAGCTTTGCAAAAAACTCCTCGGCTTGCGCTTGTTCGCCGCCGCCGTGGATCCAGCGGTAAAGTTCCGGCGAGTTGAGGCAAACGCCGGGGTTTTTCATCGCGCCGAAGCTCTCCGGTTGGGTCTTGTTGAAACTGATGCCCACCGTGGGATCCGCGCCGGGGCAGGCGTTATCGAAATATCGCCCTAGCCAACCGGTGTTGGAGCGGTTGTTGGTATCGCCGGTTTCCCAGATCGAGGTGGAGACGAAATGCGAGCGGTTCGGATTGGGATAGCCGACGCCCTGAACGATGCCGAGATTGCCTTCCTTGAACATCGAACCGAGAAACTGCATCGAGGAGTTTAGGCCCACGTAGTCGCTGAGTCTGATGATATCCTTCTCTTTCTTTCCAAGACGCGGGCGTGATTTCTGATAGGTGTCATCGGCGTAGGGAACCAGCGTGTTGAGCCCGTCGTTACCGCCGGCGAGTTGGAGCACGACGAGAATTGTATCGTCCCTTCCGGTGACGGCCTGGATGGAAAGATCCTTGGACGCATGGTGAAGCTGCCCGAAGGTGCGCTCGACAAACATCGGCACGGTCCATGCGGCGGAGGCACCGAGAACGGTGGAGCGGAGGAATTCACGGCGGGTTTTCATGGGAACAGATAGTGGATTGTGGATGAAAAGCCCGCAGGCTTTTCCATTGCGTCTTGTGTCTTGAAGTCTTGAGTCTGGTAATCAGCAAAGCTGATAGTAGGGCGTGCTGAGCATGAGATGACATAACTCGGCGGTTTCCTTGTCGGTGAAGATGACGCCTTTTTTGGCGATGGCGTATTCGATGAAGGAGGCGCGTGCTATTTCGGGAACATTGCCTTGGAAGAAGCGGAAGATGAGAGCGTCCACCAGTTCGGCCGGATTTTCGCGCAGTGGTCTGGGTGCGATTATTTCGTATTCCGGACCATTCCAGCCACGGCCTGCACGTCTCGGAGCGGGAGCCATTCCGGGAGTTTTCACTCGTTCCATTTCCATGGCCTTGCCGCCATCTTCGGCACCTTTGGTGAGGAAACCGGCGAGATTGTAACGGGTGAGCAGGGTATTGGTGTTGATCCATGCCTGGCCCCAGTCCCAGCCGGCGACGTTGGGCGGCATGAAGAGGACTTGTCCGAGTTGCTGCTGGGCGGTGATGGCAAACCCAGCGGGTGGCTCGCTGATTTCGAGCTGCTTGAGAAGCTGGATGAGAAACTGTAGCGGGCTTTTGATCTGCGAGCGGACCGATGCCTCAGAGTAAAACTCCCTGCTCAGGAAGATTTCGCGCAACAACGGTGCCATCTGGTAGTCAGCTTTGCGCAACACGGCGGCCAAGGCCTCAGCAGCCGAGTCGGGAAGCGAATCATGGACGAAGAATGACCAGATTTTCCGTGCCATGAAAGGAGCGGCGGCCGCTTGTTCGAAGATCAGATCGATCACATCGTTGCCGCTGAATGCTGCGGTTTTGCCGAGGATCGTCTTGTCTCCCTCGTCCCATTGACGTGCGCGGTGGGTCACCACGCCGCTGAAGCGGTCGATCTGATATCCAGTGAAGGCGCGGGCGGCCTCGCTGACATCACGTTCCGAGTAGTTTCCCTCGCCGAGGGTGAAGAGTTCCATCACCTCGCGCGCGAAGTTTTCATTGGGGTTGCCTTTGCGCGAGTTCTGCGTGTCGAGATACATCATCATCGCTGGATCTATCAGCATCGCCTTGGTGAGCTCCTTGAAGCTGCCGAAGGCATGACTGCGGAAGAGCTCGTTTTGTTTGAGCATGACGGACGGTTCGCGCACTTTCTGGATTGATGTGGCGAAGTGGTCATGCCAAAAAAGTGTCATTTTTTCGCGCAGCGGTGCATTTGTCTGGAGCATCCGCCGGAACCACCATGCCTGTCCTTCGAGTGCCTGCTGGCGATTTTCCTTCTGCATGCTCTGGAACAACTGGCGGCGCATCTGGTCGGCCTCCTCGGGTGCGAGGCCTACCATTTTCTGCCTGATCTCGCGGCGTTGGCGTATTTGCTCACGCATGTCCGCCAGCGCCCGCTGCTCGTTTGCCCAGACCGGCAATGGTGAGGCATCAGCCGGCTCGGCGGGTGAAACCAGCGAGTCAACCGCCTTGAAGCGGCCGAGCGCGTGAAAGGCTCGGATCTCATCCGGACTGCCACCGAAACCAGCGCGGTTCAGCAAATGTGCGGCCTCGAACAAGGTCCAGCTGTCGTCTGACTTTGGAAGCATGGGAATGAAACCAGCGGACGCAACGGAAGTTGCGGAGACTGCAAAAAAGACCCACCATCCACTGTGGCTTATTCAAGCCCGCGCTCGCTGATCTCGTCCTCGTCCCAACCAAGGTAATGGCCCAACTCATGGAGAAATGTGGTGCCAACTTCATCACGGAAGTCCTGTTCGTCGCGGTCCGTCCACTCCCAGAGATTCATGAGGAACAAACGGATGCGCGGGAGTTCTCCGGCATCGGGCTCGTCCATGGCGGAGGGCCCTTCGAACAAACCGAGCTCATCGCCTTGCAGTTCGTCATCGAATGCGCCGTGGCCGGGTTTTTCCTCCATGGAAACCGGCACCTGTTTCGCTGCCTCGCGCACATCGGCGGGCAGCGCCTTGGCCAGCGACTTGATTTCCTCATCTGCCCAGCGGCTCAGTGTTTCAAAATCCATCGTGATCGGAAGGTTGGTTGATTGTTGAAAAATCGATTGAAGCAACTATCACATTCTCTCCGGGCACTTGATGCCTAACAGGCCCAGGCCGGTGGTGAGAATCCTGCCGGTAAGTTCGCAGAGTGCCAGTCGGCTGGAGCGCACGGGTTCTTCGGACTTGAGCACCGGGCAGGCTTCAAAAAACGAGTGGAAGGCGCGGGCAAGCTCCAACAGATAGTTGGCGAGCAGGTTCGGGCGAAAATCATCGAGCACCACCGGCAGCAACTCGCCGAAGCGGGCGTGAAGCCGCGCGAGGTGGATCTCCGGTTCCTCGTTGAGCAGAATTTCGCAGGCCGTGGCATCAAAGGGCGCGTCGAGTTTGCGGAAAATCGAGCGGATGCGCACGGTCGAGTATTGCAGGTAGGGCGCAGTGTCGCCCTGCAAGGCGAGCATGCGGTCCCAGGCGAAGACGTAGTCGGTGAGGCGGTTTTGCGAGAGCTCGGCGAATTTCACCGCGCCGATGCCGACGATGCGCGCGACCACCGCAGCCTCGCCTTCATGCAAATCAGGGCTTTTCTCCGCGATGATGGCGGCGGCACGCTCGACGGCTTCGGTCAATACGTCGGTGAGCTGCACGTTATCGCCGGAGCGGGTTTTCATCAACTTGCGGTCCTCGCCGAGGATCGAACCGAATGCGACGTGTTGGAAATCTCCGGTTTTCCCCCAGCGTGCGGCGGCATCGAAGATCTGGCGGAAATGGAGCTGCTGCGGCACGCCAACCACATACCAGATCTGGTCGGCCTGCCATTCGTCGATGCGGAACTGGAGCGTGGCGAGGTCGGTGGTGGCATAGAGAAATCCGCCGTCGGCCTTGCGGATGATCGCCGGATTGTCGGTCCAGCCATTCTCCTTGTGCACCATGAACGGATCGTCCTCCTGCTTCTTCGAGCCGTCGGAAAAGATGCAGACCGCGCCGTTGCTCTCGCGGGCGATGACTTTTGTTAGAAACTCGTCCACCAGTCCGGCGAGGCGGTCGTTGTAATAACTCTCGCCGAGCCAGTGATCGAATTTCACGTCCAGCGAATCATAGATTTTCTCAAGGCCAAACTTGGAGAGTTCGATGCACTTGTGCCAGATGGCGAGGTTTTCGGCATCGCCGGCCTGGAGTTTCACCAACTCGGCCTTGCAGGTTTCGAGCACCGCTGGATCCGCCTTGGTGGCGGCGTTCACATCGCGGTAAACCCGCACCAGTTCGTTGATCGGATCGGCCGCCAGCGCCTCTTCGTCGAGGTGGTTTTTCCAACCGTGGATGATCATCCCGAACTGCGTGCCCCAGTCGCCGATGTGATTGTCAGCGATGACCTTGAAACCGAGAAAGCGCGCGATGCGGCACAGCGAGTCGCCGATGATCGTGGAGCGGATGTGGCCGACGTGCATTGGCTTGGCGACGTTCGGCGCGGAGAAATCCACGACCACGGTTTTGCCTTCGCCAATGGATGGCACACCGAGTTTCGCATCCCGCAGCAAAGTCTGCACCTTGGAAGCGTAGGCTTGTGGCAGGATGCGGAAGTTGATGAATCCGGGACCGGCGATTTCCGCGATGGCGAGACCAGTTAAATCGAGTCGGCCGATGATTTCCTGGGCCAGCGCGCGCGGATTGGTCTTGCGCTGCTTGGCAAGCACCATGGCTGCATTGGTCTGATAATCGCCGAATCGCAAATCGGCGGCCGGGGTGACGGCGGCACTGGTTGGCTCGCCGATGGTGGTGGCGAGCGCCGTGGCGAGGCGGGCCTCAAGATCTTGCAACAGGGTCATGGTGAAAACTTCAGGCACCTGGCGAGGCAAGGCGCGGTTTGAAATCGAGAATGGCGAGGATTTCATCGCGCGTCTGCGCCTCGCTGAACTGGCGGCGCACTTCGCAGTTGGTGAACATTTTAGCAATGGCCGCCAAGGTCCGCAAATGCAGGTGGTAGTCCTTGCGCGGGACGATGAATAGAATGATGAAATGCACCGGCGCGTTGTCGATGGCTTCAAAATCGATGCCCGCCTTGGAGCGGCCGAAAATCGCTGTCACCTCCTCGATATCATCGGAAAACGCATGAGGGATAGCCACCCCGGAGCCGATGCCGGTGCTCACTTGGTCCTCACGTGTCTTGAGCGCGGCCAGGATTTCCTTCTTGAGGGCCAGCGGCAGCCGCTGGGTTTCCACAAGATGATCGACCAACTCGACAATCGCCGACCAATGCTCCGCCGCCTTCATGTCGAGGATGATCTGGTCCAGGCTGAGCAGTGACGCCAACTTCATAAAACAAGGAGCGGAATCCGCAATATTTGCTGCGGGGGCCGAGTGGGTATCGTCATGAACCCCTGTTGGCAAGCGGTTTTCCTAACGCCAGTCGTCACGCATCACACGTAATCCTCGGCCCGCGCACTGAGATCTCGCAAGAGCCAGCCGCCAAGCACCGTGACCGCAATGGTCGCCGCCGCCAGCACGGCGAAGCCACTGCGATACGAGACCGTATCGAAGAGCCAGCCGGTGAACAGCGGGCCGACTGAGTTCGCGCCAATCATGCAAAACCCGAGCAATGTGAAATGTCCGGCGCGGTTTTCCGGCCGTGGGATGCCGCTTGTCAGCGCGTTCATCGCCCCGGAAAAGCCGCTGAACGCGACGGCCGCGATGCCGGCGGCGGCGAACACGCTGGCGGTGACGGGAAAGGCTGCCAGCAGCAGGAAACCACCGCCCGCCACCGCTGACCACAGCAGCAGCGAGCGCCGCGCGCCCCAACCATCGGTGAGCCAGCCAGCCGCCGGGCTCAGGGCCAGGCGTGCACCGGAAGCTGTCATGCCCAGCCACGCCGCCATCTGCGGTTTAAAGCCTAGATCACGAAATGCAAAGACGCTGGAAAACACCGCAAGCTGCCCCAGCAGCGGGGAAATCATGCAAACCACCAGCGCAAGCCTAAGGAATTTCCGGTCGCGCAAAAACGCCCGCCACATTTCCCTGCCCCATGGCTGCGGAGAGGCTTCCACCGGCGTCGGCGGCTCTTTGGCCAGAAGCACCGCCGCATCCGCGAGCTGGCATAGCAGCCAGGCCAGCACCAGCAGCGCGCCGAAAGCTTGCGGCTTGGGCATCACGCCGAGAATCCAGGCCGCGATCCCGCCGGCAGCCAAGCCGAGCACACCACCCAGCCCGGCGGAAACTCCAGCCAAGCGCCCGCGCAGCCGCATCGGGATGCACGCCGTGAAAAACTCCTGGTTCGGCAGCCCGCCGAAACCCGCCGCAATCTGGCCCAGCAACATCATCAGCACGATGAAGCCCACCATCGCCTCATTGCCGCCCGCACCACCTGCCCACACCACCGCCCCGACGATCCCTACCGGCAGCAGATACAGAGAATCCGTCACAAACAGATAGATCTTTTTGTAGCGGAAACGCCGCGTGATCCACGGCGAAAGGAACATCCCCGGCAGCGTCGCGATGAGCACCCCCTGCACGATGCCGATCTGCACGTTGGTCGCGCCGTAATGCACCAGCAACGGCTGCAGAACCACCACCACCTCGGACCAGCCCATCGCGAACACCGAGCCCATCCAAACCAGGCACGCGAAGTTCCTCCGCACCTCGCTGCGGCTCAGCTCCGATTGATTCAAACTTCGTTTTTCCATGGCACCGGCGCGCGGATGACTCGCATTTCACCGCCGCACTGACGAGCCCGATGTTTTCCGGCAGGCCGGTGCTGCAAAAAAAACAAAAGATCTACCGCAAAGCCGCCGAGGTCGCAAAGGGTTCACAGAGGAAATTATCAAAGCACTTGCGTGTGTGAATGAATGACTTGCCGCCCTTTCACGCGCTTGCAGCATGCTTTTCCACATCTTTGCGAATTCTCGGCGCACTTTGCGGCTTTGCGGTGAAAAAATCTCATATTCAGAAGCGTAAGCCCCCAATCGCCCCGCGCTTTACATTACCTCCCGGAAAACCAATGAATGGCCGCAGGTTCAACCCATTCCGCCATGCCTCCTAAAATCGCCCTTCTGGCCTGCTCCGTCTTCGAGCGCGAAATCGCGCTGTTGGCAGGAAACGCGGCCCACATCCTTGAAACACGGTTTTACGAAATCGCCCTGCACGACCGCCCGGACACGCTGCGCGAAAAACTCCAATGCGAGATCCTCACACTCGACGCGCGTGGCGACATCGTCGCGATCGTGCTCGCCTACGGCCTCTGCGGCCGCGGCACGGCGGGACTGCGCGCCAGTCGCCATCCGTTCGTGCTGCCGCGCGCTCATGATTGCATCACGGTGTTTCTCGGCAGCAAGGAACACTACTCCGCACACCAGCGCGGCTGCCCGACTTGTTATTACTACACACCCGGCTGGAACCAGGCGCGGCGAGTGCCGGGACCGGACAAGATCGCCGCGATGCAGGAGGAATACTCCGCCCAATTCGATGAGGACGACGTCGAGTTTCTCATCGAGTCCGAAAAAGAGGCGTGGGCGATGCATGATACCGCCACCTACATCGACCTCGGCACCGCCGATGCCGAAACGGAGGCGGACTATGCCAAACAATGCGCAGATTCGCTGGGTTGGAAATACGAGCGAATCCATGGCGATCCCACACTGCTGCGTGATTTGTTAGAGGGCCGCTGGGATGACGAACGCTTTCAAACCATCCAGCCCGGCGAGGCGCTGGGCCACGCTCCCGACGAACAGATCCTGCGCGCAGAAACCGTCATCATCCAACCATGAGCAGGCAAATTTCCATCACAGTAGATCCCGAACACGGCGAGCTCACGGAAATCCATGCCGTGCCGGGCACGAACATGCTATCCAAAGTGCTCGCCGAGCATGGTTTTCCGCTCAACACCCGCTGCGGCCAGCGCGGGCTTTGCCACGGGTGTGAGGTGATTCTCCAACAAGGCTCGTTGCAGATCGGAAACTCCGAGGTCGCAGCACCAGCCACGTTGCGCGCCTGCCGCGCACGACTGCACGGACCGGTCACCATCGCCATCCCCGCACGCTCGCGCATCGAGCACAAACCTCAGGTCGGCGAGACTTTTGAAATCGCCGTGCCCTGCGCCCATGACCCGCTTTTCCCCGCAGAAGGCACGCGCGACACCGCCTTCGCCGTGGACATCGGCACCACCACCGTGGTTGTGCTTCTGGTTGATCTAACCACCGGCGAGATACTCTCCCGCGCTGGTGGTTTCAACGAACAGATCCGCCTCGGCGACAACGTGCTGACCCGCATCGACGCGGCGCGCACGCCGGAAGCCATCGCCGCCATGCAGCAGGCTGTGGTTGGCGAAACCCTCGCTCCGCTGCTGCTCCAAGCCTGCGATCGCGCCGACCGCGATCCCTCGCGCATCGCCGGTGGAACCATCGCCGGAAACACCACCATGTTGCACCTGCTCGCAGGCGAAGACCCCACGTCGCTCGGCATCGCTCCTTTTACCGCGAGATTTCTAGCAGGTAGGTCCATCACTGCGGCGGACATGCATCTCACAATGGAAGGACTCGCGCCGAATATCCCGGTGCAGCTGCTGCCCTCCATCGCCGCCTACATCGGCGCGGACATCACCGCCGGGGTTTATGCCACCGGCATGGTCTTCGATGCAAAACCAAGCCTGCTGGTGGACATCGGCACCAATGGAGAAATCGTGCTGCAACACGGCGGAGTTCTAACAGCCTGCGCCACCGCGGCCGGCCCGGCCTTTGAAGGCTGCGGCCTGCGCTGCGGCACCCGTGCCCGCGAGGGCGCTGTGAGTGACTTGTCAATCACGCGCGATCCCTTTGAAATCCGCATTCAAACCATCGGCGACATCCCACCGGCGCGCGCCACTGGTGTTTGTGGCTCGGCCTACATCGATTTCCTCGCCAGCGCCCGTGGCTGCGGATTGTTAGGTCATGCTGGACGCTTTGATGCCGCAGCATGGGCCGCCCTGCCGGAATCCTACCGCCTCACGGATGACGACGAACGCGCCCTGTCGCTGGCCGGTCCGGGTTCGCCGCGCATCAGCGAGGTGGATGTCGCCGTGCTGCTCCAGGCCAAGGCCGCCATCGGCGCAGGCATCGAGACGTTGCTCGAAACCGCCGGCATCCGCGCGGAGGAAATTTTCCGCGTCTATCTGGCGGGCGGATTCGGCATGCATCTCAATGTCGCAAACGCCATCGCCATCGGGCTGTTGCCGGACTTCACGCCCGAGCAAGTCCGCGTCGTCGGCAACACCTCGCTGGCCGGCGCGCTGCTCGCACTCATCGACCGCACCACGCTCGCTGAAATGGAGGCGCTGCGCGAACAAGTGCGGGTGATCGAACTCAATCTGGACGAGGGATTCGAAGACCGCTACGTCGAGCACCTGATGCTGCCATGAACGATTACCCCGCCGTGCCCTTGCTCGACCACCGGCCTTACGACCGGATCCGCGAGTTTTATCTCTATCAGGAACCGGCGCTGCTCGCCGCAATGCGCCGCGGCGACCGCGGCGAGGCGATGCGCATCGTGAACCACGTGCTGGTGCATATCTACAGCGCCGGCGAGGAACGCAGCGATCTGCTCAAGGGCCTCCTGTTGGAGCTGGTGGTGATGATTTCGCGTGCTGCTGTCGAGGCTGGGGCGATGCAGCACGAGGTGCTTGGCACCAACTTCCGTATTCTCACCGAGTTGGCGGAGATCGAGGACGACGAGCAGCTCGCCGCCTGGCTGCGCAAGGCCTTCGACCACTTGTTTTCCACTATCCAGCGGCAGCTGGATTTCACGCCGCCGCTGCTCATCGGCAAGGCGCTGGATTTCATGCGAACCAACCTGCACCGTGATATCACGCGCGATGAAACCGCACAGCACGCAGGCATTTCCCCGAGTCATTTTTCGCACCTGCTCAAGGAGCGCACCGGCCGCTCGTTCACCGAACTGCTGCGCCAGTGCCGCGTGGACCTCGCCTGCGAAATGCTGCTGCATTCCGAAAACCCGCTTGCCACCATCGCCGACCGCTGCGGCTTCTGCGATCAAAGCTACTTCACCCGCGTCTTCCGCGATGTGAAAGGCCTCACTCCAAGACAATTCCGAGAGCAAGGAAATAGCACGAACCAGGGTGGCCCGTGCGACCCAACCAAAAGCATTGTTTTAGAGCACGCGCAAAAACGCAGGACAGGCTTCACCCCAGAAACCCGGTGAGCGGGCTGGTGGCATGTGCGCGGTCGAGGGCTTCGGGCAAACCGAGCTCGAAGGCGGAGCGACCGGCCTGGACGGCTTGTTGGAAGGCGATTGCCATTCTAACAGAATCGGACGCGATGGCGATGGCGGTGTTGACGAGCACGGCATCCGCCCCGAGTTCCATCGCCTCGGCGGCATGGCTGGGCGCGCCGATGCCGGCGTCCACCACGACGGGCACGATGGCTTGCTCAATGATGATGCGGATTTGGTCGCGGGTTGCGATTCCCCTGTTAGATCCAATGGGTGCGCCGAGCGGCATGACGGTGGCGGTGCCGACTTCCTGGAGGCGCTTGGCGAGCACCGGATCGGCATTGATGTAGGGCAGCACGGTGAAGCCTTCCTTCACAAGAATTTCGGCGGCCTTGAGCGTCTCAATCGGATCGGGCAAAAGATAAGTGGGGTCGGGATGAATTTCGAGTTTTACCCATTTTGGCAGTCCTGCGGCGGCGGCGAGGCGGGCGAGGCGCACGGCTTCCTCCGCGTTCATCGCGCCGCTGGTATTGGGAAGGATGAGGTATCTTTCCGGATCAATGAACTCGAGGATATTTGCGTAGGGGTCGCGCTTTCCTGTTAGATCGGCGCGACGCAGGGCGACGGTGACGATTTCAGTGCCGCTTGCGGCGAGGGTGTCGCGCATCGACTCGTTGGATGGAAACTTTCCGGTGCCGAGAAACAGGCGGGAATTAAACTGGCGGCCGGCGATGGTGAGAAGAGACATTGGAGGTTGGTGATTGGTGATTTCAGATTGGGAACCCTGAGAGCCAGCTTTCGTAGGCGGCGTGATTTTGGAGATGGTATGGATGGCAGTGGAAGCCGAACTCACGGCCGGTGGCGATGTTTTCCGGCAGGTCGTCGATGTATAGGGTGCTTTGCGGATCGAGTCCGTGAGCGTCCACGGCGTGTTGATAGATCGGCGGTTGCGGTTTGATGTGGCCGGTTTCAAACGACAGCACCGCGCCGTGGAAGAGGGAGAATTCCGGGTATTCCTCGAAGACCCACGGGCAGTGGATGGCGTTGGTGTTGGAAAAAAGAATCAGCCGGTGGCCGGCGGCGGAGAGTTGGCGCACGCTTTGCCACATCGGTTCGTTGGGTGTGAAAATGTGCTGCCAGGCGTGACGGAATTGCTCGGGCGTGGCATCGCTGCCGAGCACGCCTAGCGCCCAGTTCATGTATGATTCCGGGTCGATCATCCCGGCCTCAAAGTCGTCCTTGCGTTCGAGCAACCGCAAGAGGCGCTCGTGCGAATCCGGGCAGTCCGGCGGCAAGAGTCGTGCAAGGGAAGACTCGAAATCAAAGTCGAGAAGCACGCGGCCGATGTCGAAGAGGAAGGTCATGCTAGGATAGTGGATAGTGGATAGTGGATAGTGGATAGTGGATAGTGGATAGTGGATAGTGGATAGTGGATAGTGGATAGTGGATAGTGGATAGTGGATAGTGGATAGTGGATAGTGGATAGTGGATAGTGGATAG
>CANLKN010000042.1 GCA_947491475.1 Akkermansiaceae bacterium
CCGCGTCCTTGAAGGCTCCGGCATCGATGTTGACGTAGTAAGCGCTGGTGGTAGCCAGGCTGGCTGGCAGCGTGATGGTGGCATTGGCACCGCTCACCGCAACCGCCGGGTTGGTGACGTCGATGGTCATGGCCGTGCTGTTGTCGGCATTCAGCTTGAGGGTGATGTTGCCGCTGAGGCCCTTGGCCACGTTTTCGCTGAAGTTGGCCACCAGCTCGGTGGTGGTCAGAGGCACATCAACCGCGCCGTTCGCCGGGGCGTAGGTGAGGATCGTGGGCGCGGTGGTGTCAGAACCACCAGTGGTCCAAACGATGTCATCCAGTTTCACCTGAGCGGCACCAGTGCTGCGGATTTGAAGCTGCACATTGCCTGCAATGTTGATATCCGAGTTATAAGCTACGATATCATTCGAAGTAGGCGAGACAGTGATCGTGGCTCCAATCTTGTTGCCGTTGACATACACTTCGAGGGAACGGGCACCTATTCCGGTGAATGCCCTGGTGTAATTGAAGCTCAAGGTTCCCATGCCTCCGCTGTAAACAGGAGAAGTGACCGTGCGATTGCCGGAATTTCCAAAACAGATCGCCTTGCCGGTAATGGTTTGGTCGGTTTTTGCTCCCTCGGCAGTCCAAGTTACCCCATTATCACCGGTCCAAGATCTCGACAAATAGGTGGTGGATGCTGTTGGGAGATTGGTGAAGGTTTCGCTGCCTTGGCCAAAAGCGGCGCTGGCTGACAAACCAATCACCGCAACAGCAGCGAGGCAAGACGTCCAGCGGCGGGGGGAGCGGCTGGGAGGATTTTGTGGGGATGGGGATGGGGATTTCATGTTGGGGATGTGGCGTGGGAACGGGAGGGCGTCCAAGAGTGGCATGGAACGCGCGGCACGCATTCGGAATTCTGTGTCGCATTTGTCACCGGGGGGAGGGGAAGCAAAATATGCGCCAAGCGGAAAATAATTCGCGATCGGCACCCTCCGTGGTTTGTGAGCCGTGGGAAGGGAGCCGATTGTGAATCCTTGCGATCGGTGCCAATCCGCCTACCATCCGCAGTGCCGAGCACGTCGCAACTGTGATGATCCGCCATCCATCCACCGCCCTGATTGTGATGCTATGCGCCGCCAGCGCCAAGGCCGACTGGCGCGCCGAGATCGGCCACACGCGCTTGCTGCAACTGGCGGCGTCGGCCGGCCAAGGCATCCCGGCGGCCACCGGCAGCGGAGTGAGCCACATCGAGGCCAGCACCGGAGTCGGAATTTACGGGCCGGACACGGCGAGCAGCGTTTTTTCCGGAAAATCCTTCATTTTCAAATCCGGAGCCTCGGGAGTCAGCAGTCACGCAAACCGTGTGGCGCTCAATTACTATGGCAGTGCCAGCCTGCTCAGCGCCAACAGCACCGTGGATCTCTACGACGCCAATTCATGGATTGGCGGCGGATTTCTGAATCTGGGAGGCGGATTCACCGCGCCCGCCAGCGAGGCGCGCGCAGTCCAAAACCACAGCTGGATCGGCAACGGAATCACGGAAAGCCAGGCCACCGAGATCGGCCGCAGGCTGGACTTTGCCATCAACCGCGACGGCTTCATCAGCGTGATGGGCGTGAATAACGGCGCGAGCACCACCTTGCCACAATTGCTGGCGCAGACCTACCACGGCATCTCGGTCGGGCGCGACGACGGGCAACACAGCGCGGGCCTCACCACCCTCGACGGCACGGGGCGCGGCAAACCCGAGATCGTGGCGCCGAGCACCAGCCCCGACAACGCAACGAGCTGGACCACCCCGATGGTGGCGGGAGCCGCTGGCGTGCTGCATGGCAAGCTGGCCAGCGCCCCCTACTCGCAAAGCGGCGCCAACCTGCCGCGCGTCGTCAAGGCCCTGCTGCTGGCCGGAGCCACCAAGGACACCGTGCCGCTCTGGGCCAACACCGCCAGCCGCCCGCTCGACGCCCGCTACGGCGCGGGCGAGCTCAACCTGCATCATTCCTACCTCGCCCTGCTCGCCGGGCGCGCCACCGCATCCAACAACACCAGCTACGGCATCCGCGGCTGGGCGGCGGAAACGGTCAACCGCAGTTCCTCCAAAACCTGGTATTTCACCATCCCGCCCGGCGCGGCGGGCACGCCATTCTGCGCCGTGCTCACCTGGCACCGCACGGTGTCATCTCTCGGATGGACGGCCACCCTTTCCAATCTCGACCTGCGGCTGCACCACGCCAGCGGCTTCGCCCTCGGCAGCCAGATCGCCGCCAGCGCGAGCACGGTGGATAATACCGAACTCATCCATCAACCCGCGCTGCCTCCGGGAAATTACGCCTTGGTCGTGGAAAACACCTCGTCGAACAACACCGCCATCGGCATGGCGTGGCACAGCCTCCCCGCAGTGACCACCGCCGCCAGCAGCCCGCTCGCCCGCGAAATCGACGGACAACAAGGCACCCTCACCCTGAGCCGCACGGGCGACAGCACATTTCCCCTGTGGGTTCCCCTCGCCATCAGCGGCTCGGCCGTGCCGGGAACGCACTATCAGCCACTGCCATCCGCCGTGATGATCCCCGCCGGGCAATCCTCGGTTTCCCTCCAAGTCATCCCCATCGCGGATTTCCTGGCTCAAAGCGACCGCACCGTGATCGTCGCCGCGGCGCAAGACTTCGCCTCCGTGCGGGATTTCTCACAAACCGCGGTCGTCACCATCGAGGACAAACCCTTCGATGCCTGGCGCTTCGAAAATTTCAGCGGCAGCGAACTCGCCGATGCCGCCACCAGCGGCGATGCCGCCGACCCCGATGGCGACGGCCTTGCCAACCTGGTCGAATACGCCCTGGATTTCGAACCCAACAAAGCGGATGCCCGGCCCGCGAGTGTCAGTGAAATCGACGACTACCTGACGATTTCCCACACCAAGAACCCCGCCGCCACGGACATCACCTGGGCTGCGGAAGTGACTGGAAATTTCACAAACTGGCAGGCGGCCTTGATCCTCACGGACACCTCCACGGCATTCACCGCCCGCGACACCGTGTTGATCTCCAACTCCGAGAGGCGCTTCCTGCAGCTGAAAATCTCCCGCCCCTGAAGCCCGGCGGGGTTCTCCATACATGCAGATTCTTCCTTCTTGCCCATCCTCCGCGCAGCCCCTAGCGTCCGCCTCCCCAGCGATGAGCGCCAAACCCGTATCTCTCTACGACACCACCCTGCGCGACGGCACCCAGGGCGAGGGCTTCCAGCTATCCGGCCTCGACAAGCTGCGCATCGCGCGCCGGCTCGATGCGTTTGGCGTGGATTACATCGAAGGCGGCTGGCCGGGCTCCAACCCGAAGGATGTCGAATTTTTCCGCGAGGCCAAGAACCTCAAACTCAAGCACGCCAAACTCGCCGCCTTCGGCTCCACCCGCCGCGCCGATACCGCGGTGGAGGAGGATCCGCAGGTGCGCATGCTGCTCGAAGCGGAAACGCCGGTGGTCACCATTTTCGGCAAGAGCTGGGAAATGCAGGTCACCGAAGTGTTGCGCACCACGGTGGAGGAAAACCGGGCGATGATCCGCGATACGGTGGCCCATCTGGTGAAGCACGGCCGCGAGGTGGTCTATGATGCCGAGCACTTTTTCGACGGCTACAAGGATTCGCCCGAGCACGCGCTGGCCACGCTCGAAGCCGCCGCGGAAGGCGGGGCGTCCTGCCTCGTGCTGTGCGATACCAACGGCGGCGCGCTGCCCTCCGAAGTGATGCAAATCTGCATGGCGGTGAAGGCGCGCATCCCCGGCACCCCGTTCGGCATCCACACCCACAACGACTGCGAACTCGGCGTCGCCAACGCCATCGTCGCCGTCAAAGCCGGAGCCTCGCAAATCCAAGGCACCATCAACGGCTACGGCGAACGCACCGGAAACTGCAACCTCACCTCCGTGATCCCCATCCTCCAACTCAAGATGGGCATCGAAGTGGTCCCGCAGCTCGATATGCTGCGCGAGCTGTCCTATTTCGTGGACGATGTTTCCAACAACCCTCACTTCGCCCGCGCGCCGTTTGTCGGACGCACCGCCTTCGCCCACAAGGGCGGCATGCACGTCAACGCGGTGAAAAAACTCGCCCGCAGCTACGAACACATCGAGCCCGCCAGCGTCGGCAACGAACAAAACATCCTCGTTTCCGAACTCAGCGGCCAGGACAACATCCTCGCAAAGGCCGAACAACTCGGCCTGCCACTCGCCAAAGGCTCCGACGAGGCGAAGGCCGTCCTCAAACGCGTCAAGGAACTCGAAAACGACGGCTATTCCTTCGAAGCCGCCGCCGGCACGCTCGAACTGCTGATCCGCCGCGAACTCGGCAATCACCAGAAACCCTTCGATCTCAACGAATACCACACCAGTTTCCGCAAATACAGCGACAGCCACCCGCCAGTCTGCGAGGCCACGGTGAAACTCGCCGTCGATGGCACACCCGAGCTCACCGTCGCCGAGGGCCGAGGCGTGGTCAACGCGCTCGACCTCGCCCTGCGCAAGGCGCTGCTGCCATTCTATCCGGAAATCGCCGGCGTCTCGCTGGTCGATTACAAAGTGCGCATCATCGACGGCCACGACGCCACCGCCGCCAAGACCCGCGTGCTCATCGTCTCCAGCGATGGCGAGAACACCTGGGGCACCGTCGGCGTTTCCGAAAACATCATCGAAGCCAGCTGGCTCGCACTGGTGGACGGCATCGACCTCTTCCTGCAGCGACGCAAAGCGGCCACCTAGGAAGGACAAAAGCATGCTATTGACGAAAACCGTAAATAGCGCATCATGCTGTCGTGATTCAGAGCTTTGCGGATAAGGAAACCGAGAAAATCTGGAATCGGCAGCGGTCACGCAGAGTGCCGCCCGACATTCAGGATCGCGCACTACGCAAGCTTCGCGAAATCGCAGCTGCCACCACCCTGGAGACCCTTCTTTTTCCACCATCCAACCGCCTGCACGCCCTATCCGGCAACCGCAAAGGTAGCCATGCGATCCGCATCAACGACCAATGGCGCATCAGTTTTCAATGGGGGCCGAAAGGCCCCGAAAACGTCCGCATCGAGGATTACCACTGACATGAAAAACACTCCACTGCTACACAACCCGCATCCCGGCGAAACCCTCAAGGAGGCGCTCTGCGATCTGGGCATCACCCAATACCGCCTCGCTAAAGACACGGGCATGCCTCATAGCCGGGTCACTGCCATGATCAAGGGGCGTCAGGGGATCACGGCCTCCACCGCGCTGCGCCTTGGCAAATACTTCGGCACGGGGCCGGAATATTGGCTTAACCTTCAGCAGATGCACGATGTCGCCGCCGCCCGGGACGAACAGGCCGCCGCACTCGATCGTATTGTGCCAGTCACGGCGTGACCCCCGCCAAGACCCGCGTGCTCATCGTCTCCAGCGATGGCGAGAACACCTGGGGCACCGTCGGCGTTTCCGAAAACATCATCGAAGCCAACTGGCTCGCACTGGTGGACGGCATCGACCTCTTCCTGCAGCGACGCAAAGCGGCGGAATCCTGACGCAGGAACCGTGGCCCAAGGGGATTCTGTCCCCAATGCCCGGGCCGTCGTTCCCAAAGACACAACCCCGGTCGGGGTTGGATTTCATGGGCGTGGCCATGGCCCAAGGTAGCCCCGCCTCGCGTGGCAACCTTGGGCTTTGAGACACAATGCCGTTGGCATTTGGCGATTGAGAATCCCAACGAGGTCCTGTCTCAATCCCAACGGGATTCCATCCCAATCCCAACGGGATTCCGTCTCAAAGCCCAGGGTTGGCCGCAGGCCTACCCTGGGTGCGTCCAAGCGACCAAGATCCATTCAAGCCCAACGGGCTTGCGTGACGGTTGGTGAACCCTCAATCCCACACATGCTGCTCGACCCTAATCCGCAACTTTTGCCGTTGCACGGGGTTTTCTCCTCGTCCATCCCATTTCCGCCATGAACCGCCAGCCTCTCCAAAACGACGAATCGTGGGAAAACGATCCCGTCTGGAAACTCCTCGACGAATCGCCGCCCGCCACCGCAGGAGCTCGTTTCACCGATGACACCGTGCGGGCCGCGCGCCTCGCGGGGCAACCCGCGCCGTGGTGGAAGCGTGTTTTCGCGCCGGCCCCGCTCGCCGGCCTCGCCGCCGCCACCGCCGCTTGCGTGATCGCCGTCGTCAGCCTGCGCAACGACGGCCCGGATGCTTCCGAGCACAAAACGCTGGCCGATTCCAACGCGTTTGCAGAAATCCAGGAAATCGCCGAGACCGAGATCCTGCTCTCGGCCGCCGAGGATCTGGACGAATTCAGCGACATGGAACTCGTCAGCCTGATTGGGTTTTAAGCGCTTCCCCCGCCGCCCGCCTTGCGGCAGCTTTGCGGCGTGAAACCTTGTTTGATCTTCGATCTCGACGGCACGCTGGTCGATTCGCTGCCCGGCATCGCCGCCTCTCTCAACCGCACGCTCACCGCCCACGGGCTACCCGGTCACTCGGATGCCCGCGTCCGCTCGTTCATCGGCGATGGCATCCGCAACCTGATCCTGCGCGCCATCCCCAAGGGCACGGAACCGGCGCGGTTCGAATCGCTGTTAGGGCTTTATCGCAAGGATTACGCCCTGAGCTGGCAATCCGGCAGCACCATCTATCCGGGCATCGCCAACTTGTTGCAGGAATTGCAGAAGTCCGGATTTGAAATGGCGGTGTTGTCCAACAAAACCCACGATTTCACGGTGGAAATGGTGCGCACGATGTTTCCCGCCGTCCGATTCACCGCCGTGCTCGGCCAGCGCGATGGCATCCCGCACAAACCGGACCCCGCAGGGGCTTTTCAGCTCGCGGACATGCTTGGCAGCTCTCCCGCAAACTGCGTCGTCATCGGAGATTCCACCATGGACCTGCAAACCGCCGCCAACGCCGGCATGCGCGGCATCGCGGTGGGCTGGGGATACCACGACCGCGCACGCCTGCTGGCCGCCGGGGCCACTCATCTGATCGATGAGCCGTTTGAATTGCCCGCATTGCTTGAGGAGCAGGTTTGAGTAAGATTCCGGCATCCGACATGCGCACCCATTCCGATCCACACCTCCAAACACTGCCCGCCGTGTCACTTCCAGCGGCAATCCTGTCGTTTGATTTCGATGGCACCATCCATGATCCCGCATCCCATCCGCCGGTGCCGTTGGAGTTTTTCGAGTTGCTGCGTCAACTGCGGAAAAGTGATGGCGCGCTGTGGGGAATCAATACCGGCCGGTCGCTCGAGCACTTGGAGGAAGCGTTTTCCGAAAGCCGCTTCCCGTTCCTGCCGGACTGGGTGGTGGCCCGCGAACGGGAGATTTACCTGCCGTCCGCAGATGGCCGCTGGCTGCCGCATGCGCCATGGAACGACCGCTGCGAAAAGGAAGTCCACGGTTTGTTCAAACGCACGCGGAAATTGTTAGAGCGCATCCGCCGGGAAATCGAAGAACACACCGGAGCCGAGTGGATGGAGTGGCACGGCGAGCCGGCGGGTGTGATCTCGCGCACCGTCGAGGAAATGGAATGGATCGTGCAACGTGTCACGCCGATCGCTGCCGAGGAACCACAGCTTTCGTGGCAGCGCAATTCGATCTGGCTGCGCTTCGGCCACCGGGAATTCCAGAAAGGCAGCAGCCTCGCGGAGATCGCGCGCATCCACCGCCTGCCCGCCGCGCGCTGCTTCGCCATGGGCGATAGCCACAACGATTTTGAAATGCTCGATCCCGCACACGCCGGCATGACCGCCTGCCCGGCCAACGCGGTGGATGAAATCCGCGGGCAAATCACCGCCACCGGCGGCCTGGTCACCCAGGCAAGCCACGGCCACGGCGCGATCGAGGCATTGCGGCATTATTTCCAACGCGAGCCCGCACCTTGAGCGGGAGTAGCCGCAAAACGCTCAACTCCAGGATGAGAGGAAATTTTCCAGATCATCGAGGCTCGGGCTTTCACCACTACGCACATAGTGGCCGCTGGTGCAGACGCCGAGAGTGAGGCAGGCTTGCGCATCAAGACCGAGCAATTGGCCTTGGGTGAAACCGGCGTTGAAGTGGTCTCCGGCACCCGTGGTGATGAGCGGCTTGTCGGTGTAGGGACCGGGCACCCAGAAGGTGCCGTCCACCGTCGCGCAAGCGGCGGATTCGCGCGGATGCACCACCACGCAGGCGAGCTTGAGGTTCATGCGGATATCCTCAGCGATCTCGCGCAGGTCATCTTCCGCCACACCGCGCGCCGCGAAGCCAAGCTCGGCATGCACGCGCTGCGCCTCCTTCAGGTTGAGCCCAAGCGTGACCGCGCCGAAGTTGCCGAAACGCGCCATGATTTGCATCACTTCCAACAAATCCTCGCGCGAACGTTTTTCCGGATCGGCCAGATCGAAGAAGAAGGTCCTGCCATCGCGAGCGGGCAGCGTGGGCAGCACGTCATCAACCAGCGAGCTCAGGATGGCGGTCATGTTCGGGATCATCGTCCAGTTCACCAGCGAGACGAGATCGGCGGCAGCCAGCGTGTTGCGGAAACGCTGCGCGCCCATCACCTGATCAATCGTTTCCAAAGTAATGGTATCCAGGCTGCGCAACTGCCCGAGCATGAGTTTCCCATCGCCGAACTCCACCGCCGTGGTGGTGGCCGGATCACAGAGTGAGACGACTTCCGCACGCCCGGCAAATGACAGGAAAACCGGATGAATGGATGGCCGCCCGAGCGCGCCGATGTAGGTGACCTGCGTGCCTGCGGCGAGCAGCGCGTTGGCCATGATCGGGCCGTTGCCTCCCAGCTTGTCCATCAGCGGATAAAACTCGATGTTGGTGCTTTTCCCTGCCGCTCCGGCGATGCGCTGGGCGAACTCAGTGATCGTTTGGATCGGCGTGAAGGCATCGCCCTGCCCGGTCCGCTGCGCGACCGGGGTGACGATGGTGTCCACAAACCCGTCCAGCCCGACAAGGGCGGTTCTGGCAGTGGCGTGGGCGCGCGCGGCGCGCAACGCGGTGAGGGTGCGGTTTTTGAAATCCATGGCGGTATCAGGTTTTGCCGAGCCTGCGCATGCCCGCGCCAGCGGTCAAGATCGCCGCCACATCAACCCCCGGAAAAGCGCGGGGCCCCCTGTTTCAGCCGAGCGTGATGCCTACCGGGCAATGGTCCGAGCCGTGGACGTGTGGCAGGATTTCCGCCGCCGCCACGTTTTTGATGAAGGGCGAGGACACACCGAAGTAATCGATGCGCCATCCGACGTTCTTCTGCCGTGCCCCGGCGCGGTAGGACCACCATGAATAGGCACCCTCCTTATCCGGATGATGATGGCGGAAGGTATCAATAAAACCTCCTCCTAACAACATGCTGAAACTCGCACGCTCCTCGTCGGAAAATCCCGGGCTGCGGCGGTTCTCGCGAGGCCGGGCGATATCGATTTCCTGATGGGCGACGTTCAGATCACCACAGAAGACCACCGGTTTGCGCGCGGCTGCGCAGGCAACGTGATTGCGGAAAGCCTCGTCCCATGACAGGCGGTAGGGCAGGCGCCGGAGTTCGTCCTGAGCATTGGGTGTGTAAACATTGACGAGAATGAAATCCGGATATTCCAGCGTAAGCACGCGGCCTTCCCTGTCGTGTTCCCCGATGCCGAGGCCCTCCTTCACATCGAGCGGCTTCTCGCGGGTGAACACCGCCACGCCGGAATAGCCGGGTTTTTCCGCAGAGCTCCAGAACCCGTGGTAGCCGCCGAGTTCGAGCGGGAGTTGCACTTGTTCCGGGCGTGCCTTGGTTTCCTGCAGGCAGAGGATTTCCGGGCGCTCGGCGGAGACGAAGTCGCCGAAGCCCTTGCCGAGCACCGCGCGGATGCCATTGACGTTCCAAGAGATGAGTTTCATGAGGTGGTGGGAGAGTTAATATCTTTTCCAGGCGCTTGGGAAAAAGAGCACCAGCAGGGCGAAGAGCTCAAGGCGGCCAAGAATCATCAACCATCCCAGAAAAACATGGGTGGCCTCGCGGAAGTGGCCGAAGTTTTCAGTGGGGCCCACCGCGCCGAAACCGGGGCCGATGTTGGAAATGGCGGCAAGGACCGCACCGGCACAGGTTTCCATCGAGATACTGCTGCCCGCTTCCAGGAAACCGACCACCACTGCGGAAAAGACACAGATCATCAGATACATGGTCAGGAAAAACATCGTCCTGGAGCGGGCGCTGCCATCAATGATGTTGCCATTGACCATCAGCCGGAAGACGAGGTTTGGACGGAAAGCCCGCACGATTTCATGCCGCGCGGATTTCACAAAAACCAGCAGGCGCCCTATCTTCAAGCCGCCCGCAGTGGAGCCGGAACATCCGCCTATCAACATCAGCAGCGCGAGGATCATCTTGGACCAGGCCGGCCACAGTTCGTAATCCGCCGTGCCAAAGCCGGTGGTGCTGGCGATGGAAACCACAATGAACGAGGCGTCCCGCAACGCTTGCAGGAACTCCGCATCACCGTTCCAAGCGCGGCCGCCGGCAATCATCAGGATACTCAGTGCCAGGATGCCCAACAGCCATTTGCCATCCTCCTCATCGCGGAGCCGCCGCCAGTTTTTGCGCAGCAGCACCACATACAACAAAAAGTTGAGGCTGCACAACAGCATGATGAAGGTGATCCAGAGTTCGATCAGCCAGCCGTTGCTCCATTTGGAATAATAGCCGACGCTCAGGTTGTGCGGGCTGAAGCCGCCGGTGGAAACCGCCGCCATGGAGTGGCACACGGCATTGAACCAGGACATGTCCATCGCACGCAGTCCCAGCGTGCAGATGACGGTGATGATACCATAGATCTTGAGCAGGGTGAGCGAAGTGTCATGAATGCGCGCCATGCCGGATTCACCGCCGCGGAATGAGGACTCGTTTTGAAACAAGGACTTCGAGCCGAGCCCGAGATAGGATAACACGGCGACAAACAGGACCAGGATGCCGATGCCGCCCAGCCACTGCGTCACCGATCGCCACAGCAAAAGTCCGCGCGGCCAGGCCTCGATATCCGACATCACCGAAGAGCCGGTGGTGGTGAAGCCCGAGGCGGATTCGAAAAACGCGCCCGCCCAGTCCAGGCCCGGCGGACATAACATGTAGGGCAATCCGCCGAATGCGCTGCTGAGCAACCAGCCGAGGCCCACCACCATCACCGCATCGCGCCGGGGGATGCGTTTGATCGTGAGCCGGAGCCCGCCGGAAAAAACCAGCACCGCCGCCACCACGCCGGTGATGCCGGCGGATTGGAACAGGGCGGCCATCGCCTGATCATCGCCGGCCACTATGTCAAAACGCGCAAAGAGCCCGCAGATCACCATCGCCACCGCTTCCAACAGAAGCAGGATGCCGGTGATGCGCGCGACAAGTTGAGGGTTCATGGGCGAGGTCCTTGGGCTATCCCTCAAGCAGCCTCACAAAGGACTTGAGCGATGACTGTGCGACCACCACGTAGATGTGGTCTCCGGCCATCAGGACTGCATCCGGCCCTGGCACTTCCGCGTGAATGCCACGCATTTGGCCCACCAATACCGAACCCGGCGGCCAGGCGACTTCATGCACCATGTGGCCGGAGGCGATCGAGCCCTTGCCGACGCGGATCTCAATCAACACCGCGCCTTCCAGATTTTTGAGCACATGATAGCGGTCCGAAGTGATGAAACGCTGGATTTCCTTGCGGGTCGCCTCGCGCGGGCTCACGGCGGCACGAATGCCGAAATGATGGCCGCTGGCGGAAATGGCCGACGCATAGTCCGCCCGGTGGATGATCGTCAGGCAGTTTTTCGCGCCCAGCGTGTGCGCCTGCAGGCAGGACATCACGTTGTCCTCGTCATCCTGGCTGGTGCCGATGAAAAAATCCGCCTCGCCCACCTGTTCCTCTTCAAGCTCCGCGACGACGGTGGCGTCGGCATTGATGACGGTGGTATTGGAGAGGCGGTCGGCGAGTTTCGCGCAAAGCGCGGGGTCTCGCTCGAAAATGCGCACCGAGCACTCCAGGCTTTCAAGCATCTGGGCGAGGGTGAAGCCGTATTCGTTGCCACCGAAAATCACCACCCGCAGGCGTTCACTCTTGGCTTGCTTGCCCAGCAGGCGTTCTGCGAAGTCCCGCAACTTGCGCGGCTCACCGAAAATCGTGACCAAATCGGCAGCTTGCAGCAGGGTTTCCGCATTGGGCACAAAGTGTTCGCCACCACGCGAGACCATCGCCAGGCGGATGCCGGCCGGCGCGCCGAGTTTGCGCAATGTCAGGCCGCAGGCGTCCGCATGATCGCCGATTTTGAGTTGTTGCAACTCGATGCGGCCGCGCGCGAGTTCCTCGACTTCGATGGAATCCGGATTGCGGACGTATTTCGCCAGCTCAATGGCGGTGAGCCGTTCCGAGCTGAACAGGTGATCGATGCCGAAGTGCCCTTTGAAATCGAACAGCCATTCCTCGCGTTGGAGCCCGGGATGCACCCGGCTGATCACCTTGGCCACTCCCATGCTCTTGGCCATCGAGGCGGACATCAGGTTGGCGGTGTTCGACGAAGTGAGAGAAAGAAACAACTCGCACAAACCCACATCCGCCTCCACCAGATCCTCGACACTCGATCCATTGCCGTGGATGACCTTGGCGTCGATCACTTGCTCCAACTCGGCTGCGAGGACCGCGTCTTTTTCGATCACGGAGATATTGTGCGCCTCCTGGGACAGGCGCGCTGCCAGATGCCGCCCGATTTCACCTGCGCCGACGATGATGATATTCATGGAAATGCGCACGGGGGGATTCCCACCGGCGGAGCAAGCTATCGGCACGCCCGCGCCGGGACAATCCCAAAAGCCAGACGACTCACCAACGCAACAACCGGGTGATGGCGGCGCGCAGCGCGGTTTCCAGCACGGCGGCCTCTGCGTGAGTGAGGGGGATGGTCACTTTGCGCAGTGATTTGTCCGTGGCGTCCTGGCGGGAAATGCTCAGCATGTAGGGAGCGCGTTCCGGGTCATCGCGCAAGCTGAGATCAAAGGCGCTGCTGGCTTTTTCCGACTGATGGAAAAGTTTTGCCTGCGGCAGGCGTCCTTGCAGGGTGGCGAGCACCGCGCCGAGGTCGCTGAGGCCCCATTTCATGGTGATCTTGTTTTCCCAGTCGAACTGCTTCTCGCCGGACTGCGAGGCGGCGTCCACGAAGACGGCGGCCTTGCTGCGGTTGAGGCCGAAGCGGACCACTCCGCCGCTGCCACGCGAGTTCGGTTTGTAAATGGCGTAGTCCGGAGTGCGCTCGATGGCCGCGGGCGAATCGACCGGGGCGCTGGTGTTGGCGGATGAGGGGGAGGCTGGTTCGAGTAGTGCTGTTTTCATGGTTTGGCTGGGTTGGATACCCGGACACAATGAGCGCATCGGCATGACCACGCAAGAAAAATGTGTTCATTTGAACAACTTTCTTTAAAAAATGCATAAGCCGCTGAGGCTCAACAAATTTATCCGGAATAACGCCGCACTTCCGGACCGAGGAGGTCGGCGCTGCCGCTGCTTTGTCTTCGGTTTTTGGATGTGTCACTCGATGGCCGGACCACTTTTGAGCACGACCGCCTCGCCGAGGCCGAAGCGTTCCGGGCGATACATTTCCTCAACCTTGGTGGGCCCCGCATGAACCGTGCCCGCCATGCGGACGCGGGCGAGGTAGCGGAAGACATAACTTCCCGGCGCGAGATGGTCGCAGAAATACATCACGCGGTCGGCGCGCATCTCGCGGTGATCGCTCACCCAGTCGCGATCCTGCGGGCCGCCGCCAATAGCGCGGGATTGGAACGCCGGATTGACGGCTTCAAGGATCGCGGGCAGCGGGTCGTCAATCGCCACGAAATGCCCGGGCCGCACGGTTTCGATGCGCAGCGTGACCACGAGGCGGTCGCCGACTTTCAGATCGGTGGCATCCTTCAGTTCGCCTTCCTCGCCGAGTTTTTGATAGATTCTCGAAACGGCATAACCGCGGTTCTGCGCGGGTTGATTGATGACTAATGGCCGGACGACAAACAAGGTCTCACCAAAGAGTTTTCCGCGTGGCGGATTCATTGCCGCGAGCGGACCAAGCGGACGGTCTGGTGCGAAATCGAAGGCATGGCTGGCAGTGATGGTCTGCGCGTTCAGTGCGACCGGCAAATCTCCGCCCGCGGTGACCAGCGTGGCATTCACATCCGGCGCTCCTTTTTCCGAGACGGTGTAATAGCGGGCGAGAGCCAACAGGGCCCACGCATTCTGCTGGGTGGTGCCCCAGTGACCGTTGTGGCGCAATTCTAACAACTCTTTCACCAGCTTGGCCACCTCCGGAGACTTCGGCTTGTAGAGTGTCCATGCAAAGAGTTGCACGGCGCGCTCGCGGGCCGGACCGCCGAACCAGGAAACCGCATCCGGCGAGGTGACTTTCGGATCAAGCAGGGTTTCGATCATTTTTTTCGGGCCATTCGCCCCGAGAACCGCCATCGCCAGCCACGCGCGGGACTCTCCGGTGAGTTCCTTGCGGCGTTTGTATAACTCCTCATGGTAAGCGGGTTCGGCACGCCCTGAAGCCGCCAGTGCGAACAAGGCAAGCGCGCGGTCTTCGAGTGAAATGCGCTGGTCGCTGCGGAGATGCAGACTGAGGAAATCAAGCAGAGCACCATGGCCGGCTGGGATCTGGATGTTCTCGCGTTCTCCAACGAGCGAGCATGCGACCGCCACATAAGCGCTGGCGAACAGCGAGCTTTCGCCGCCGCCGGGCCAGTAGGCGGTGCCGCCGCCGGACGTCTGCATCGAGAACAAGCGGTCGAGGCTTTTTTGAATCACGACGTTCGCGTCGCCCGCGCTGTCCGCAAGTTGCGGCATCACGGGTTTCAGATCATCTAACAATATCCACGGAATGAGCCCCGAGACGATTTGTTCAGCGCAGCCGTAGGGGTATTCCATCAGGTGCGTGGCACTCTCGCGAAGCGTGGCGAGGCGTGTGTTGGAGAGCGTGACGGTCACCCCGCCGGCCCCTTCGAGAAGCTGCGGGTTCACGCCTGCGAGCAGGTCGGTTCGTTTGCCTGCGGTGGGCTCCGTTAGATAAGTCTCGCGCAACAGCGGCGCGGCGGAACCCACTTTGAGCCGTGAGACGGTGTGGTCTGTTAGAGAGTCCATTTGTGCGCTCCACGACCATTCGGCATCGCCCATGGCGATGATTTTCACGGGAAAATCCACGGCGGCGGATGTGCCGTTTTTCAGAGCGATGCGTTTTTGAAGTGATCCCGGCGTCAGCGCCTCGGCGGTGTCGTCGAGTGTGAGTGATACTTCCACGCTGCCGTCCTTTCCGCTCTCGTTGCGAATCACCGCGCGGGCGGTGATTTCATCGCCGACATTCGCCGACTGCCCGAGGCCCGGCAAAATCATCAGCGGCTGGCGAATCTCAAACGACGACTCCGCCGAGCCGAAGCCCGTGGTTCCGGCATGCACCACCGCCACCAAGCGGTAGCGGGTGAGCGCGTCGGGGGCTTTGAACTTTGCCCGTGCGATGCCTGCGGAGTCGGTTCGGAGTTTAGGAAACCATGCGGCCGTGCCGGGGAAGTCATTGCGCACCTTCATGCCCGGTCCCGCACCATCGCCGCCGCCGCCGATGAGGTAGCCTTTGTTGGAAAATTCCAGTGCTTCCGGGTCCTCGGGCAATAAATCGAACAAGGTGAGTCCCGTCCGAATGGCGAGTGGAAACGCCGCGTGGAAAATGCTTTCGGGCATGGGTCTTTGATAGCCGGTGATCGCGAGAATCCCGTCATCCGGCGCGAACAAAACCACCTCGGCACCGGCCACCGGTTTTCCCGTTTCGTTTTTCACCTCCACCGCCACTTCGACTTCACCGCCGGGAAGCACCACGGGCTTTGCCGGTTTTACTTCCACGTTGAGTCGCGCGTCCGGCTGGTGGACGCGCAACATTATGGCACCGTAACGGGCGCTTGGCATCTTGTGCTTGAGCGTGCTGTGCTCGCGGCCGCGGATCAGCATCAGCGAGACAAACACATTCGGCGCATCATCCGCCTCTAACGGAATTTCGATTTCGGGAGCGTTGCCTTCCAACGTCACCCGCATGCGCCGCACGATGCGCTCGCCGCGCTCGATGGTCACCAAGGCCTCGCCGGAAACGGGTGCTTTGACCAACAAGCGCGCTGTTTCTCCCGGGCGGTATTCCTCCTTGTCCGCCACCAGATCGACGTGCGCCGGATTGCGGTAATCCCATGCCACTTCATCACGGCCGCTGATATAAACCGGCATCACGTTCACCACCTCGCGGCCCGCCGGATCACGGGCTGTTAGGCGGACATGATATCCGCCGCTGCGATCAATGCGGAAGCTCACACTGTTTCCTTCCTCCACTCTCCACAAGCCGTTCACCCGGACGGGTTTCAGCGTGCGGCCGGTGGTTTTTCCGACCGGTTCCTCGATCGTCTCGGTGCGGAATGAGATGGCATTTCCCGCGCCTTTCACGCGCACCGTTTCAAACCGCCGGTGGATCAGCTCCGCGCTCACCTCGATGGGCTCATCCAGCGGGCTGCCGTCCGGACGCACCGCGATCACTTGCAATGGCAGTTCTTCGCCGACCCGGGCGACCCGACCTTCCGGCAAGGCCGCGCCGAGTTGGAAATCCGCCGCATCGCGCGTGAAACTCACGCTGGTGCTCACCGTCTGCTGGTTGCTGTCTGTCACCTCGACGGTGAGATGCGCGCCGCGCGGCGATGATGCCGCCGGGAGTTGCGGCTGGATGAGATAAGGTTTGCCGCCATCAAGCACGCCTTCACCCCGCAGCGTGAGCGCCTGTTCGGAGTTATCATCATTTCCGAAATCCCATCGGTCATATCCTTCCGGTTGGAAATACTCTTTTCGTTCAATCAAGGTCCAGCGCAGGTCTGCACGGTCGAGAGGCGAGCCGAAAAGATACCTGGCCGCAACTTCCGCGCGAGCGATCGTTCCCGGTGCCAGTCGCTCCGGGATGTCCACATTCAGTTCGAATGCGTCCGGCTGGAAATCGGCCACTACGAGACCGCAGTTGAAGCCGGTGCTCCACGAGCCGCCTTCCAAATCAGGAATTTCCAGCATGATCCGGTGGGATCCGGCAGCGGAGCCGAGCGTGAACTCCGTGTCGAACGCGCCACGCTCGTCGGTCTTCACATCCCGGGTGAGCACTTCGCGTCCGCGCGCATCGCTCAAGACAAGCTTGCCTTCACAAGCGGCTGCCACCGCCAGCCCATTTTCTGTTAGATCGCGTAGGATTCCTTTCACTCGCACGGTTTCACCCGGGCGGTAGAGCGGACGGTCGGTAAAAACCTGTGCGCGCATCGGACGGTTTTTTTCGCCGAATGAAATCCAATTGGCATATCGGATTGGCAGATTGAACGCATGCATCGGCAGCTCGTCAGCTGCCATGCCGATGCGCAACGCATGGACGTCCGCGTCCTTGCGCACCATCACCCATTCCGACTCCTCCGCCCATGCGGGTGTGGCGATGCCCCCGGCATCAGTCACCGCCTCGCGGGTGGTCTTGAACTCCTTATCCAGCAGCGTGACGATGGCGTTTTCGAGCGGCTTGCCGGATTCCATTGAAAAAACCGACACTTCCAAGCCCTCGGCGATCTTCTTCCACATCACGCCGATATCGGTGAGCTGGATGAGCGCCTGCGCGCCCGGGCGCTTGCCGCCGACTTCCGCGCGCGGCTGGCCTTCCACTGTTAGAAAGATCACGCCGGTTTTTTGCCCGCCGAGCACTTTGTTCCAATCAATGGCCGTGACCTGCCGGGCATCCAGCGGGCCGGCCGTTGTCTCTATCATTTGCTCGGCGATGCGTTCGCTGCGGAACGAGTAAACAGGCAACGGCTGATAGAACTCATGGTTTTCGTAGTCCAGATTCTCGCGCTCGTATTTATCGAAGGCGACGATTGCCGCTGCCGCGTCCAACGGATTCACCAGCCTCGCGACGACTTTCAGTTCTGACAGGTTGGCAGAGAGCACCTCGAACCGGCGATTGCCGCTTTGTATTTGGCTGGCGGTGATTTCCGGAAGGTAGAGCCGGGGCCTCACAGGTTCGAAACGGAAGACCCTGCGGCGCTCTCCGGCGAAGGGCAGCGCGTCTCCTGAGAGCACATCATCTCCGACGAGCAAATGATAATCACGGTTCGTCTCGAAGTCTCCGCTGACCATGAGTGTATCGCTCCAGCCCTCGAAGCGGACGTTGGCCACCGGCGGATCGAAGCTCAGGAATTTTCCGGCCATTTCCGGTGTGATATCGGGCGCGAGGCGGTGGGAGAATCCGATGGTGAGCTGGCGCCCGGAGTTGATGAAGTGATCGGTGCGTAGCTCGGTGATATCAAAAGGGACCACCTTGCCCAGCGGCAACACCCACGGCTTGGCAACGCGTTGTTTGCCGTCTTGTGACGCAAGGCCGGGGTTCATTACCATGCGCCAGTTGCCGGGCGTGAGCGGCGTGACGGGCTCGACCACAAGGCGGTTGGCAATCGGCTTGGCCGGCTCATATCCCTCTTCAACCGGCAAGCCGCGCGCGGCGCGCCAGCGCTTTTCCCAGTCGTCGTGCTCGATGGGCACATAGAGGTAGTTTTCTCTCGTCGCATGGGAAACCTTGGCCGCAATCTCGCCGCCATCGTCTTTCATGAAGCGGAAAAGTCCCTCCGCCGATGCGGAATCCACGGCGAGATTGTATGCGATGACAATGCGCGGGAGCGGTTCGCAGGCCTCATCGTCACCGCCCCGAAAAACCGTATGACCAAACTCCGGTGTGGACAGGATTTGCTTGAATTTTCCTGTTAGAATCCTGTCATCGGCGTCCACCACCCCTTCGCGCAGCGTGAAGGTGAAGGTGCCGCCCAGCGGCCATGCCTGATGCGGTGAAAACACGCCGCTGCTGCGGCTCAGCCAGGTGAAGTTTCCGCCGACGGCGGGCGCGATGGTGACAGGTGCCGCCTCCATGGCCACGGCAATGCCGACGTCCTCGCCGGCGATCATCGGAGTGGCGAAGCGGAACTCCAGCGTGCTTGCGGGCTGCAACTCCTTGGTGTCGGCAATCATTTCGACAGCCGGTGCCGCGTAAATGATTTGGAGTGAGATAACCAGCAATGCGATCAGCTGTTTCATGGAGGTGCGGGGAATGATTCCCCATCACGCTACAAGCCGCGCGCATCATGGCGAGCGCGGACTTGGTTGCCCGCAAATTTTCAAGCGAGCCGTTGGATTCATTCCACGATCACAGGCGTGCCCGTCTCCACATTCTCGAAAAACTTCTCGGACATGTGGTGGGGCATGCGGATGCAGCCGTGCGATGCCGCGTAACCGGGCAGATAGCCGGTGTGCATGCCGATGCCGCCGCTGAAGCGCATGAAATTGGGCATGGGTGCCGCGTAATAGATCTCGTTTGGCTTTGGCTTGTCCACGCGGATGTCCACATTGTCATTGGTGGTCATGCCGGTCTCCTTGTCCTTGAAGACGCCGTAAATCGATGATTTGTGATCCTTGCTCTTTTGGCTGATCTTATACCGGCCCGGCGGGGTGGAGTGGTCCTCACTGCCACTCGAAATTTTTGACACCCCCACCAGCACGCCACCTTTGTAGAAAAAGGCCTT
This sequence comes from Akkermansiaceae bacterium, assembly GCA_947491475.1. Classification (GTDB taxonomy): domain Bacteria; phylum Verrucomicrobiota; class Verrucomicrobiia; order Verrucomicrobiales; family Akkermansiaceae; genus Luteolibacter. The sequence goes on from CANLKN010000042.1 coordinate 19,601, forward strand.
TTGCTGGTCGCGGACGATTTTGATGAGTGGGGGGCCCTGCACGCCGTCACCATCCCAGTATGAGATGTCGTCTGGAATCGCTGGTGGCGGATGATGCGGACCATTGGAAACCTGGCGATGCACCGGACCACCGACGCCGGACATGTAGCCGGACTGGCTGGGACCGCTCGGCGAGCAGGCACTCAATGCCAGCAGCGCTAGCGCCACGCTCGTCCACAGGGCAGGTAGTTTGAATAACTTGATCTTCATGGGCGGCGGAGTATGCCCCAGCAACGCAGTTGGGTCAATGAGTTAGATAAGACCAAGGGATTGGAGTGGCTTCCTGAATGAGCGGGCGCAACGAGCGGTGACTGCCTTCAAGCGCCGGGTCCTCGGCGATGACCTGGTCCGCCATGGCACGGGCCTCGCGGAGGAGGGTGGTATCGGCGAGAAAGTCGGTGAAGCGGAGATCGGCAAGGCCGCTTTGCTGGGTCCCAAGCACGTCGCCGGGACCGCGCAGTCGGAGGTCGGCCTCGGCGATTTCGAAGCCGTCGGACGATTGCTCGAGCACCTTGAGTTTTTCCATCGCCTCGGGGTTCTTGCCGTCTGTTAGAAGGATGCAATATCCCTTGTGCCCCCCCCTGCCGATGCGGCCGCGGAGTTGATGGATCTGGGCGAGGCCAAAACGCTCGGCGTGATGCAGGAGCATCACCGAGGCATTCGGCACGTCCACACCCACCTCGATGACGGTGGTTGAGACCAGTGCGGCGATTTCACCCTCGCGGAAACGGCGCATGACCTCTTCTTTTTCATCCGGCTTGAGTTTGCCATGGATCAGGCCGACTTCGTGGCCCGGCAGTCGCTTGCGCCATTTTCCGAATGCCTCGGTGGCGGACTCGGCCTTGAGGTTTTCACTCTCTTCCACCAGCGGATAGACGAGATATGCCTGGCGTCCGCTGGCGAGTTGTTCTTTGACGAACTTGGTGACATCCGTTTGTTTCGCTCCCTCTCTCACAGCCGTGATGATCTTTCCGCGGCCGGGTGGTTTCTCATCGAGCAGGGAAACATCCAAATCGCCGTAAATGGTCATCGTCAGCGTGCGTGGGATCGGCGTGGCAGTCATCACCAGCACGTCGGGCACCAGTCCACGGCGGATCAACGCGGCGCGCTGGGCGACGCCGAACTTGTGTTGCTCGTCGATGACGATGAGCCCTAGATCGCCGAAGAGCGATTCATCATAAAGCAACGCGTGCGTGCCAATGACCATCTGCGGCGGGTCTGCATGCCCGATGCCGTTGGTTTCATCGCGGTTCGCGGTGCGCAGGGCGACACGCACGCCAAGCGGTTCGAGCCAGCGGCGGAAGGTGAGATAATGTTGCTCCGCAAGAATCTGCGTGGGTGCCATCAGCGCGGTCTGGCAGCCGGAATCCACCGCCAGCAGCATGGCCGCCATGGCGACAAAGGTTTTGCCGCTGCCCACATCGCCTTGCAGCAAGCGGTTCATCGGACGCGGTTGGCGCATGTCGGCGATGATCTCGCGGATCGAGCGCTTCTGCGCTTCTGTTAGATCAAACGGCAGGTTTTTGTAAAACGCGGTGAGCAATGAGGTGCGCTTGCCGAGCACGCGGCCGCTTTGCTCCAGATGACGGACGCGCCGCCAGACGACATTGAGTTGTAGTGCGAAAAACTCCTCCAGCGCGAAGCGGCGGCGTGCGGCAGCCGCTTGTTCCAACGAATCCGGAAAGTGCGCCACCCGCAAAGCCGTGTGCCGTGGAGTGACGGGATCGATATCAAAGGGGACCACCAACGTCGCCGGGTCGCACTGGACAAGCAGCAGGTGCATGATTTCGCGCAGCCGCCGCTGGGCGAGGCCGGCGATATTCCGATAGATGGGCACGATGCGTTCGAGATGGATCGAATCACCGGGTTCGTCGTCCTCGCGGAGGATTTCAAACTCCGGGTGATCGATGATGAGCCTGCCATTGGAGTCCTTCACCTTGCCATAAACTATCAGCTCCTGTCCGGCAGCCACCAGCTTGTGGACGAAGGGCATGTTGAACCAACGGCAGGTGATTTTCCCGGAGCCAAACACACCGCCGGTGCCATCGAGAACGATGGCTTCATAAAACCCGCCACCACGGCCGGAGTGGCGCTTCGAGGTGTCGATGACCATGCCGCGCAGGCACACGGCAACGGGCGTCGGCTGGTTTGGGAAGCGGTCGAAGCTGCGGCGGTCCTCATGGCGCTTCGGCAGGTGGTCGATGAGTTCTGCCGCCGTGCGAAATCCGGCGGAGGCAAACGCAGCCACTTCCTTGGCGGGAAGGACCTGGAGTTCGGCGAGGTCTGCGCGGGCGGAAATCACAGTGTCGGCAGATCGGCGAGCTTCTTGAGATAAGTGAAGGCATAGATGCCGGAGGCATGGCCATCCGCCCAGAAGAGCTGGATGGCATAACCACCGACGAGCTCGAATTTTGTTAGAACGAAGGCCTTGGGGCCATGTTCAACATGCGGACGGACCACCCGGCCCATGGCATCCGGCTCGCCCTGGCAGGCCGCGCAGGGACAGGCGCGCCGCAGCATGGGAAGTGGTAGATAAGCTTCGAAGCCATCGGTAAATGACAAGGCAAGTTCGTTGCCGATGACTGCTGCGTTTTGAAGTGCGAGGGGCATGGCGGAGATTGTCTTCAAGCCAGCTCGCCGTCCACCCGATAGCTCCTTTCGCCGAAAATCGAAGAACCCACGCGCACATGGGTGGCTCCTTCTTCGATGGCGATTTCGAAATCATCGCTCATGCCCATGCTTAATGCAGGCAGGGAAACGCCGGTCGCGAGCTGCAACTCATCCCGCAGGTTACGCAATGCGGCGAACCACTGTCGCGAGTCCTCAGCGGTTTTTCCGGCCGGCGGGATGCACATCAGGCCCATCACCTCGAGACGGCCGAGCGCGAGCAGGGCTTCGATTTCCGCACGGAGGGCATCCGGCTCAAAACCGCCCTTGGTTTGCTCACTACCGATGTTGACTTGCAGGAACACTTTGGGAAACAAGCCGAGTTCCCTCGCAATCTCATCGGTGTAAACCGCGAGCCGCAGCGAATCGATGGCATGAATGATCTCGAAACGCGGCAAGATCTTGCGAACCTTGTTGCGTTGCACACGCCCGATGAAATGCCAGTGGAGCGATGCCGGCAGCAGATCGATCTTGGATTCGGCTTCTTGCAAGCGGCTCTCGCCAAAGACCTGCTGCCCAGCCTCCATGGCGGTCCGCACGTCATCTGCGGAAAAGGTTTTCGAAACCGCAATCAATTCCAGGGAAGCGGTGCCGCGGTCAGCGCGATGACACGCCGCGGCCATGTGGTTCTTAATTCCAGCGAGATTCGCGGCGATGTCCGGCATCAGGAAAAATTTTCCGCGGCCAAGGGTTACTTGATCATGCCGGCGAGCTTGGCATTTTCCGTGAGCTCTACCAGATCGCGCAGCACCGTAAGGGCCTCGCGTTTCACGGGATCCAGACCGGTCGGCCATTTGGGCGTCTCATCGAGATCCTCGGTCTCATCCTTGGCGCGGCGCATGTAGGCACCGGACTCATCGGACGGATCATGAGGCTGAAGAGCGGCACCGGTATCAAGGCCGTCGAGAGTGATTTTGTAAAACCTCATGCTCTCCTTGTCCGTGGCGGCCATCGCCTCGAAGCGCTTGCGTCGCTCGGCGTTGCGTTCCTTCTGGCGGGCATCCGATTCCGCGATTTCGCGCTGGCGGTTTTCCTTGTTGAGGGAAACGGTGTTTTTCGCGATGCGGTCCTTGGCCTTCATTACATCCTCAATGGTGTAGAGGAAATCCTTGTTCGCATTGAGGCGCTGCTGACTCCTCTCCCTGAGGGCGGGGATGAAAAGAGCCTCTGGATCAAGGGGCTTGAAATCAGGAGCGCGGCGGATGCGATCATGGGGCAAACCGTGCTCCATGTAAGCCTCACCCATTTCCAGAGCATCTGTCAGGCTTGGCAACACGACATCGGAGGCCACGCCTTCCATCTGGGTGGACGATCCGGAGGGGCGATAGAATTTCTGGATCGTCACCTTGAGGAATCCGGCGCGGTTTCTCACCGAGAAAAGCGGCAGCATCCGGCCGATGTCCATCGGTTGCTGCACGGTGCCCTTGCCGAATGTGGATGTATCCCCAACGATCACGGCGCGGTTGAAATCCTGCAGCGCGCCCGCGAGAATCTCGCTGGCCGAAGCGCTGCTCTTGTCGGTCATCACCACCATCGGACCGCTGTAGATCGGCTTGCCGTTCTCCGAGTCTTTCACCTGCACCTGGCCAAGCGTGTTCTTGACCTGCACCACAGGGCCGCGGTCCATGAAGAAGCCGGTCATGCGCCGCACTTCTTCGAGAGAGCCACCACCATTGTTGCGCAGATCGAGGATGAGGCCGTCGATCTTTTCCTCGACCAAGCGTTTGAGAATGCGCTCGACGTCCACGGAACTGCTGACTTTTCCTTCATCGAAATCGGCGTAAAATGACGGTAGCGTGATTACACCAAGCCGGCGCGATTGGCCGTTTTCGGTCTGGATCTCGATCAACTGGCCGCTGGCTTGCTCATCTTTCATCTCCACCTTGCCGCGCTGGATGACCACGATCCGCGTTTCCCCGGCTGGCCCGCCCGCGGGCTCTACTTTGAGGGCCACCTGCGTGCCCTCCTTGCCGCGGATCAAATCGACCACTTTATCGATTTTCATAAACATGACGTCTGTCATGTCAGCCGGTTTGCCGCTGTTGAGAGTATCGACCGCCACCACGCGGTCGTTGAGCTTGAGAGTCCCCTCGCGGTCGGCAGGACCGCCCACCACGATGCCCATGATCTTGGTGGCACCGTCCTCCTCGCCCTGAAGCAGGGCACCGATTCCGACGAGCTCGTTCTTCATGCCGTCTTTGAAACGGTTCATCTCGCGGAAACTCATGTAGTCCGTGTGCGGATCATAGGCGCGGGCCACGGAGCTGAGGAAATAATTGGCGATTTCCTCATCATCCACGTCCTTGACGCTGGTGAGGAAACGCTTGTATCGCAGCGAGACCTTTTCCTTGGGGCTGCGGTCATCACTGCCGGGATCGGGTTTGCCCTGTTCCTTCGCAAGCTTGCTGAGCATTTCGCGGCGGAGCACCTCGCCGAGGACCGCCTCCTTGATCTGGCGGTGCCAGAGATCGGTGGCTTCCATGTCGTTTTTCGGCCAGCCGGCGTCCTTGCGGCTCATCATGATTTCTTCATCCTTGGTGAAATCGAAATCCGGTCCGGTGAGAAGCTTTTCCGCCTGCGCCACCCGCTCTTCCACGCGCTTTTCGAAGACTCGATAGATATCGGTGGCGGCAGACATGCTGTTGCCTTGGAGCAGCAGCGTGTGCAAAGAGCCGCCGTAATCGGCATTGAAGCGATCCACATCCTGTTGGGTGAAGTATAGACGCTGGAAGTCCAAGTCCTTGAGGTAGTCGTCCAGAAAACGGCGTCCAAGCTCCTCATTGAAGGGCAAGCGCGCAAAATGGCTGTTCTGCAGCATGATGGCCATCTGGCGGCCCACTTCGTTGAAATCCGCCTGTTGCGCAAATGCCGGAGCGGCAAGCAGGGTGGCGGCGGAGATACAAACAACTTTTCGAAACCAGGAGGTCGTCATGGAGATACTAGCGTGGCAAAGGTTTGGAATAGCTCAATAAATTGGCACGGGTTTGGGGGATGTCGATTTCGAAAATCCGCGGCATGATCAATCCCGCAGCTTTCTACTATCCAGCCAGCGGCGGAAAAAAGCGTCCTGGGCAGCCTTTTCGGCGGCTTTGACATCCACATCACGCTCATCGAGAAATGGATTATCTGCAATCAATGGCCGCCGCCCGAGGACCACGGGCAGCTCGATCAATTGCCCATCGCGCAAAATTTTAAGCGCCACCCGGGTGCCCGGCTTGAGGCGGCGGATGCTGTCGCTGAACGACACGGTGGCCGCTCCCTCATGCCAGATGTGTTCACCGGATTGCACGATCAGATCGTTCATCTTGAGTCCCGCCTTTAGCGCTGCGGAGTCCGGCACCACCTGGATCACACGGATTGCGATGCGCGGCTTGGGATCACCCGGGACGTTGGTCATTTCATCCTGCATGCGAATGCCGATGAAGCCTTCGCCCTCCTTGAGATAATCGTCGTTGACCAACTCGCGCAGCACTTCTAGGCAGCGCTCACGGACCTCGGGATCCGCATTCGATCTGGACTTGCGGTATAATTCATCCATCGCCGCCTGCGGCCGTTCGCGGCACCATGCCAGCAATTCCGCTTGCGCCTTCTCGCGCACTTGGAATTCATCCGATTCCAGCGCAGCCAGAGCCTCGGCGGGCAGTTCCAGCGCCCGCGAGGAGGTGGCACCAACCAGTAAAGCGATCAACACGCAGGCCAGACGGGCGGTCATCGCATTCGTGATGGGCGCGTGCATGGCAATTCAGAATTCCGGGTGCGCGTTGGGTAATCCAGCTGCCGCCGGCTGCGGCATCGGCTCACTTGGGCTCCCAAGGCCTTTTTTGCGGCACTTCGATGCTGTCATTTGGCTCGAGCGTAATCTGCATGTTTTCGAGCTTGGTGAGGTCATACTGACGCTGCTTGCCACCGCGCAGGAGTTGCACCCGTTTGAGAGTGCCGAACGGAGTAGGCCCTCCGCCAGCCTGGATGGCTTGCCACAGGCTGAGCCCCCGCTGGTATTTTACCGGCCCCGGTCGACCGACCTGTCCACCAAGATGGACCACAGACTCATCCAAGGCCGCGCCCTCGGTATCAGACACCACTTGGAAAGTAGGGCTGCGGAAAATCTGGGCCCCGCGGTAGCGGGCCTCAAGAGCGGCCGCCAGAACCTCGGGTTTCAGCCCTGCGGCGCGAACCGCCCCGATGAAAGGCATGTTGATCGTGCCATTGTCGGCAACCGGGTAGGCACCGTCGATCCTCCCTTTTTCCTCGGGCGGGACGCCAAGGATGCTGATAGAGACACTCTTGCCGGCCTGAATCTGGCCGAGAAGGGGCATCATCATGCAGGCCATGGCCATGAATGCGGTGAACAGCGATTTCATTTTTTTTGATACAAAGGGGTTGGATAGTTCAATAAAGGTCCGAATCCCCGGAGCGAGGAGCTGAAGCTTGAGATTTCACCGAAGCCTGCGACGACAATGTCGGCGTAGGAGCCGGCCCGGCCTGAGCCTCCGCCGGCGCGTAGTAAGTGTAATAGCTGGTGTAGTATTGGTATTGGCTGTCACTACGGACGTCCACGTTGTTGAGCACCACGCCGATCACGTGGCCACCGACGTTTTCAACCGCCTGCTTGACGCGAAGCAGCATGTTGCGAGGCAGCTTGCGATGTTGGACCACCAGCATGGTAAGGTCCACTTCACTGGCCAGCACCGAGGCATCGCTCACGCCAAGAATCGGCGGGCTGTCCACCAACACCAGGTCGAAGCGTTGTTTCACATCCTTAATCAATTCCGACATGCGGCGCGAGTTGAGGATGCCCGCCGCGTCCGCTGGCAGAATGCCGGATGGCATGAAGTAGAGGTTGTCCACGGGTGTCTGAAGAATCACGTCCTCAAGCATCAACTCCGTGGTCAGGTAATTGGTGAGGCCCACCGAGTTGTTGATGTCGAAGAAGGTGTGAAGGCGTGGGCGCCGCAAGTCGGCGTCGATCATCAGTGTGGTGTATCCGCCCTGGGCGCAAATGTAGGCGAGGTTCACCAAGGTGGTGGACTTGCCTTCGCCTGCACCGCCGGAAACGACGGTGAGGGCATTGTCTTCGGGGTTCTTGCGGTTGAACTCGATGTTGGTGCGCAGGATCCGGTAAGCCTCGGCGTCCGGGCTCATGCCGCTTTGCTTGTGAAGAATGCCCACATCCTTGGGAATCACCGCCAGCACAGGCACTTGGAGATAGCGCTCCACGTCTTCGAGCGTCTTCACCGAGGTATCGAGATACTCAAGGAAGAATGCAATGCCGACCCCGAAGATCAGGCCCACGACAGCTCCAAGAATCAGGTTCAGGGTGACGTTCGGGCTCACGGGACTATTCGAAATCACCGGCGGATCATGCATTTCCACACTTTCGCCGGGAATTTTGCGCGAGATGGTTTCGCCCATCTGCTTCATCTTCATGGTCTGGAGCAATTGTTGGTCGGTCTCAAACTCACGCTTCGCGTCCACGTAGTCCTGGGCGTCGAGTCCCCGTTTGATGGCTTCCTCGCGGCTCTGATCCTTCATGACCTCCACACTCTTGAGGCGGTTTGACGCCAGATCCAGCTGGGCTTGGAGAGTCGCCCGGAGATTTACCACCCCCTCGTTGAGCTGACGTTTCATGTTTTCGATCTGGTCCACGGCCACCAAAATCGTCGGGTGGCGCTCGCCGAGTCCGTTGATCTTGAGACTGTCGAGTTGGCGTTTCGCATCTAGATACTGCGGATAAAGCGTGCGAATGATATTATCCGGCAAGTTGAGACCAGCCGCATAAACCATGAGCTGCTCGCTGTCATATTTCAACAAGCTGCTGATCTGACTCTCCAACTGCAGTTTTTCCTGTTCCAGATTGTGATAGATCTCCAGCGCGCTGCGGGCTCCCATATCCTCGTCCACTCCTCCTTGATTGTAGAAGGAATCGGTGCCCTTGTAGATGATACCTTTGTTGCGGACGATGGTGGAGAGCACTTTACGGCGCTCCTCCACCTTGTCCTCCTGATCGCGGACGGCTTTGTTAAGTTCCTGCAATTGGCGGTCGGCATCGCGCGTTTCGATTTCCGAGCGGTATTCCCTGTAGGAGCGGGCCACTTCATCGGCGATGTCACGCGCGTCCACTTTGTTGGTGTGGCGCACACGGATGGCGATGAGATCGGTGCCGCGGATGTTTTGGGTGTCGACGATGCTCTTGAGGATGATCAGCGCACCCTCCTTCTCCACGTTCCATCGGTTCACCAACTGGAGGTTTTCCACCACCTTGGACAGCGAATTGCGGCTCTTGATCTTCTCGAACTCAGTTCCAAAGAACTGCGGCGTCATACGTCCCGCACCCGAGGTTTCCGTCATGGAGACACCCAGCGGTGACATCCCTGCCAAACGGGGCTTTACCTCGATGACTGCCTGACTTTCAAACTTTTTGGGCATCACGTAAGTAATGACCGCCGCGGTCATGAACACCAACATCAGGGTCAGCAGGATGATACCGTAGCGGTTTTTGATCACCTGCCAGTAATCCACCGCGTGCAGGGCGGTCTCGTTTTGTTGTGGAGCGGACGAATTCATGGACGTAATTTTTTCACAGGTCTGGAGGAATTCCAGTCAAAATAAAGACTCCCGCAATGGATGACATTGCGGGAGTCTGTGATCGGTCAAAGATACAGCGGAAACAATGGCTAGAGGTTCAATAGACAGCGATCAGAACTCGGCACTGACGCCGATGCTGATGCGATTGCGGTCGTAATCGCGGTTGTCAAAATCCGAGCTGGAGTTTGAATAATTATAAGAAGCGTTGACACTCAAGAGGTCGTTGATGCGGTAGGAAACGCCGATGTAAGCGTTGAGAAGATACTCATCCACGTCCGCAGCGCTAACTCCACCCGGCACCGTCCTGCCGCTTTGATAACTGGTTGGAATGTAATCGACACCTCCGAAGAGCGCGACCATCGGATTGATGGTGTATTCTCCCGAGACCCCGAAACGCAGTGTGCGGCGGTCATCGTATTCCACGGTATTGCCGAGGAAATTCTGAACTGTATCGTAATCCTCGATGCCGTAGCGGGCATAGGAACGCAGGCGCAAGGCTTGGGTGGCTTGCCAGTTGAATGCGGCTTCCAGATACGGGCTGGTGGAACTGCTACCTTCATCCACATCGCGGAACTGGGCACCGGCGCGGAGAATGCCGACGGTATTGGGGCTGAATCGGTGTTCCGCACCCATCAGGAGGTATTGGTTGGTGGAGTCCGAGGCGACGCCATTGCCCGAGGTCTGTGCATAGCGATAGTCCGCGGTCAAAACCGTTTGCGGACTGAGCTGGTAGCGGAACTGGTTGTAGACTTCCCAAGTAAAGCGGTCGTTGTTCTGAACCTTCGAATCCTGGTAATAGGTTCCGGAGAGGCGCAGACCGGTGTAGGTAGCCACCCTTTCAGTCCAGCGGAAACCGATGGAGTTATCGGTGTTCCAGAAGAAATATTCACCATTGGCCCGTGCGGTGGCGTATCCGTAGGAGTAGTCAGGCTCCATTTCGTAGGAAACGAAGTTCTGACTGGAAAAACGCAAGCGCTCGCTGAAGCGATGGGTCAGGTTGACGCTCATTCGAGACTGGCTGTTGAGGTCGTCCATGATGTCCGGGGCGTCGAAATAATAAATGCAACCCAATCGCGCATAGACGTCCCAAGTGGTTTGAGGCGTGATGTGAACCATGGAAGCGCCCACATAGGGATTGATCGCAAATGAGTCATCTTTAACTCCAAAACCAGGGTTTACATTATCGTCGTAAATAAAACTGGTTCCGACCAACCATTTCAGTGGCATGGACTCATCGGAATCGTTGCCAATGAAATAGAGCCCTTGAGCGGATGCGGAGCCCATGGCAAGTAGGCCAAGAAGGCCAAAAGGAATTTTGCGTTTCATTTTCTTCAAGGGTAAATAAATATTGGGGTAAATTCGAGGCTTGAGCATCAATCAGGAATTGTTGCTTCCATTGCCGCCGGTATTCGGATTCACATTCGAAACGTCGGGAGGGTTGATGATGACCGGAGGGGACATCGGGTAGAGAGGTCTGACGGGGCCCTTGCCGGGGAAATCGAGCGGGTTGGGCATGGCCGCCACTTCTCCAGCCGGCTCCTTGCCGCTCTTGGCGCTTTCGACGGATTCGCCGCTATTGGGATCGAGCTTGGCGAGCACGCTTTGGACTTCGACGAGCGCGTCCGGTGCCACCGCGATGGCACACTGGGAAATGAGGCGCATATTTTCCGGAGAGGCCAAAATGGCCGATTCCACAATAGCCGCGACGGCGGCTACATCGGCACCGGAACCCTCGATGGCGGCTTTAACCACCTCACAGGAACAATTTGGCGCGGCGGCCACTTCCCTGGAAACGATTTCGAGAACTTTGGATTGCTCGGCGGCGGCAGCGGCTTTGACCGAGGCAGCAAGTTGCACGCAATCGATTTCAGCGGATGCTGACACCATGCCGAGCATGGCGCTTAAAGAGGCGAATAAGGCAGTTTTTTTCATGGTAGTAATGGGGGTTGTTGGCCGTGGTGATAGTAAAATGGAGCGGGCAGCGGGAATCGAACCCGCGTGGCTAGCTTGGAAGGCTAGGGCTTTACCATTAAGCTATGCCCGCGCTTTCGAAAAGAATCAAACTGCCGGACCGAGGGCCTAGCAAGACTTTTTTTCCTTTTTAGCTAAATTGTGACCAAAAAGTGAAAAAGCGGAAATTTCCTTGATTTTCTTTGGGTTCCAGAGTCAGTCCAAATTCCGAATGCATCCTGCGGGTGTAGTTCAATGGCAGAACGTGCGCTTCCCAAGCATGAGACACGGGTTCGATTCCCGTCACCCGTATTCGGTGAAAAGTCCGCTTTCGCCCTTGTTTTCTAGGGTTTTGCCAAAATGGCCGCGATCAATGATCGCGGCACGTCGCGAAAAAACGCGACACCCGGAAGCTCAAAAACGATACAAAACGTTACAGCCTCCGCCCCCCCCAATTTCACCTTACTTAGAGCCTGTCCCAGAATCGGCAATCCCTTGATGGAGAGGGATTTGGACAAAGAAAAAAGTAGGCATGAGAGCCTAAAAAGACTCCCATGCCTGAAATTCGGGCCTTATGATTTGTTTAGCAGACAAAACCATCCGCCCGAACCGT
>CANLKN010000043.1 GCA_947491475.1 Akkermansiaceae bacterium
GAGAGAATGAAGCGTCCGGAGTTCATGGACGAAAATTCTGGAAAATGCCGCCGCAGAGTTCAAATCCGTCACACGCTTTTCTGTGCCTAATCCACTCATTTGAAATGCTTTCTAGAAACTTGAATTGAATTCAACCGGACACCCGTGACTTTCAATAATAATGCGGATTCCGATGTGAGCGTCCGCCTGACCACTTCCATCTCCAACACTACCTCAGGGAACCTCACTTTCGACGGCGGCGGCAGCGGCGCATCCCTTAACGTCAATTCTGGCGCGCAAGGCAATTTCACCATCGGTGTTTCCACGGGTAATGTCATTCTGAATGACAATCTTGCCATTACCCATAACGACACCGGCACCTTGGCCATCAGCCGTGGGATTCTTGAAACCGGGGGCAACCGATCTGTCACTAAAAGCGGCAGCGGTCTTTTGAATTTTACAGGTGCATCCAGTACCTTCACTGGCGGCCTGAACATCAACGAAGGCACCGTGCAGGGGTCGGTCGTGAGTAACTTCGGCGGTGCCAACAACACCTTGACTCTCAATGGCGGCACCATGCTCTTGCAGACCAACGCCTCCCAGAACTTCAACAACAAGTCTTTGGTGGTCGGCGCTTCCGGCGGCACGTTGATTCACAATAACACAGCGGCCACTACCGAAAATAGCCAATTTGCAACAGGCACCGGTGGTTACACCACCACCCTGACTGGAAATTTAACCGTCAAGAACTACGACAACTCCGCCGGAGCCGATGTCTTCAGCCTCAACCAGAATATTTCCGGCACCGGCAAAATCATTTTTGAAGGCAACAACACCTTGAGCGTCAATATTGGTGATAAGCGATTGCAGCTCGGCGGCAACAACACTCTTTGGTCCGGCGGTCTGGAAGTGCGCAAAGGGGCTGTGCTGTTTGCGAGTAATGCTAATGCAGGGGCCACCTCTGGCACCGGCAATATCACCATCGGCGTGACCTCCAGCGCTGACGCTGCGGCCATTGCTACCAACGTAGCCGGCACCTATGTCAACAACGTCACGGTGACCTCAGGCGGCACCCGCATTGTCGAGGGCCAAGACACAGGCATCATCTGGTCGGGTAATTTCAGCCTTGCCGGCGACCTCAGCTACAGAATGACCGGTGACGCTGCTGTTGTAAACACCATCTCCGGCGACCTGAGCGGCGCGGGCGGCCTCACCAAAACCGGCAACGGCACACTCACCCTCAGCGGCACCAACACCTACCTGGGAGTCACCACCGTCAGCCTCGGTACCTTGCTTGCCCCCTCCCCGGTCTCCCTGCCGGGCTGGGACACTGCAGGCCGCTATTCCGTTTCCAGTGGCGCATCCCTATTTCTCGGCAGCGGTTTCAGCTCCGCCAATGTTACAACCATCCTCGGCACCGGTAACCTCGCCGCGGGCGCGCGTCTGGGTTTCGACACATCCAGTGGAGACTCCGTCATCGACTCTGCCCTAACTGGCAACCTTTCCATCGTCAAAAACGGCAACAACACCCTCACGCTCTCCGGCAACAACAGTCACACCGGAGCCACTACGATCAACGAAGGCACTCCAACAACGGTAGCATTTACAGCCGGCCCACCACCATCAACGAAGGTGTCTTGGAAGTGACCACCCTCGCCAACGGCGGCAGTCCCAGCACCATCGGCAACTCCACCAATGCGGCGGCCAACCTGGTCCTCGCCGGCGGCACCCTGCGTTTCTCCGGCGCCGCTGCCGGCGCCACCGACCGCCTCTTCACCGTCTCGGCCAACTCCACCATTGATGCCAGCGGCACGGGCAACGCCACAGCCCTGCTCAGCTTCACCAACACCGGTGACATCGCATGGGGCTCCACGGGACAGGCCCGCACCCTCACCCTCAATGCCGGCACCGCCAGCAGTGTCAACAACCTGCTTAGCAGCCGCATCAGCGACAACGGCGCGGGCGTCGTCAGCCTCGTCAAAAACGGCGGCGGCAATTGGTCACTCTTGGGCAACAACACCTTCAGCGGCGGCATCACCATCAACGGCGGTTTCCTGCGCATTGGATCGACAGCTGCCACGACTGCCACCGCCGGCACAGGCAATATCACCCTGAACAGCGGGACCCTGTCTGTCGGCCGCACCAACACCTATGTGATGGACAACTTCATCTCCGGCAACGGTACCGTGCACATGAACAACACGGGTGTGTTCGTCCTCACCGCCAACAACACCTACAGTGGCACCACCAATGTGAATGCGAACGGCGGCACCATCCAGATGGGCAATGGCGGGACCAGCGGCAGCATCGGCACCAGCGATGTCTTCATCAACACCGGTGGCACCTTCCGCATCAACCGTTCCGATGACGTGACGATCGGCGGCACCATCACTGGCGCTGGCAATATCACCAAGACCGGCAATGGCACCCTCACGCTCACCAACAGCTTCACCAACCAGCTCAATGTCGAGCAGGGCACGGTCAGCATCAGTAGCTTCGCTGGCTCGTCATTCATTAATCTTGGCAGCATTGGTAACAATGGCCGCCTGATCTTCACCGGTGCCGGCTCCATTGGGACAGGTCGGCGCATTGATTTTGCCGCAGGCGGTGGAACCATCGAGGTCACCGAACCAGATACCACCCTTTCCTTGAACATCGGCTCCCAAGGTGCCGGCAGCCTCACCAAGGAAGGCCCCGGCACGCTCAATCTATCGTCCGGTCAGGTCTTCTACGGCGATACCATAGTGAATGAAGGCACCCTGCTCTTCAACACCGTCAAGAATTCGGCTGGCTCCTTGCAGATCAACGGCAACGGCACGCTCGGTGGCACCGGCAACACCACCAACTCCATCCTCAGCTCTGGCGGCACCATCACTCCAGGAGCCACCCTCGGAGCGGTAGGAACTCTCACCACGGCTGGCGCTCAGGATCCGTTTGTCACGAATAGCACCTTGGTGATCGATCTCAATGGCGATTCCTGCGACAAGCTGGTGATTACCGGCAACAGCACCGGCTTCTCCACAGGAGCGTTCAATCTGGTAATCAACGCCACCGGCGCTCAAACTCAGGCATCTTATGTCATCGTCGATTCCTCCGCTGGCGTTATCGAAACAGGTCCATTCTTGAATGTAACCGGTTTGCCATCGGGCTACATCGTGGGCTACAGTGACAACCAGCTCACCATCACCAGCGGCGCAGCCTCGCCCTTCAGTGACTTCATGGTGGCGACGGGTCTGAGTGGCCTCGATGCGGAGCCGACTGCCGATCCGGACGCCGACGGCTTCAGCAACCTGGAGGAATTCATGTTCGACGGTCAGCCGAACCCGGCCAACTCCAACTCCAGCACCAGTCCCAAAGGTGCACCCACCCAAGTGCTTGACGCCACCTACCTGACCATCACCTACGGCCGCAGCCAGACGGCGATGACTCAGCCCGGCATCTCTGTGGCCGTGGAATACGGCTCCGACCTCACGGGATGGACCACCGCGGTGAACGGCGGCGGCATCAATATTACCGAATGGATCGAACCCGGTCAGATCGGGTTCGGCTCCGAGAACCACAGCGGCAGTTTGGATATTGACAAAGTTGAAGTTAAAATCCCCCGCAGCCTCGCGGTGAGCGGCAGGCTCTTCGCCCGCGTCAAAATCAGCGTCCCGGTTCCCTGAGCACTCCCATGGACGAGGGCGATTCGGAGATCGCCCCTCCGTGGTCCATGCAATCCCCAATCCGAAATCAAAAAATCTCACCCATCCTCCGTCGGTTCCGGCGGGATGAATCCCCGTTCGCTGAGGAAGCGGTCGGCGGTTTGGATGGTGAGTTCGAAATTGCGGTGACTGACGTTGAAGTTAAAGAAGCTGTGATCGGCTTTTTCGAAATCCACGAGTTCGCAGGAATTTCCCCAGAAGCGGAGTTTGCGGCAGAGGCGTTCCACTTCCTCAAACGGCGTGATACGGTCTGATTTGCCGTGGAAAAAGAGCATCGGCGGCAGTTTGCGGCGGACCAGTGTGGAGGGGCTGAGGCGCTTGGCGGAATTGGCATCCGGGAAGCGGCTTTGAGCCTGACCTTTGAGGGTGGTATTGACCAGTGCGCTGAAAAGAATAAGCGCCTGCGGGCGGCAATCCAGCCCGTCCACCGGCGGCAGCGCCTTGGGCTTGGGCATGGCGGTGAGCAGGGCGAGCAGCGCGCCGCCCCCGGCACCACCGATCACCAGGCGGTCCGGATCGAGATTGAAGGTATCGGCATTGTGGCGGAGCCAGCGGATGAGGTCGCGGGCGTCATCGACGGCTTCTACCGGGCCGGTGCCGTGGCGTGCGCCGGTGCGGGTTTCGGCGGCCACCGTCACCGCGCCGCGGCTGGCGAAATGCAGGCAGTGCGGGACGAACTGGGTGGGCGTGGGCGAGTCCCACAAGCCACCATGAAAAAAGACCACCACCGTGCGCGGCGGGCCGGAAAGCACGTTTTCCGGCATGAAAATGTGCGCCTGCACCGGGCCCTGCGGACGTTCCTGATAGATGTAGGTGGCCGCATTCTTGAGAATCTCGCGGTCCCGCGCCTCGCCGATCGGGGCGACTCTTTGCAAAATACTACTCATAAAGGAGGAAACTCGGCCGACTGATTTCTGCATGCGGCGCGCGATTTGTTTGTTGTGAAACCGGGTAGCTTGTCCAATGGTTTCACGCATGATCCGCATGATTTGTGCCATTTCGCTTGCTGCCGCAGCCATCGCGAGTGCCGACGACGCGTTGCGCGCCGCGCTTGAGACCAATTACAATGCCTGGCGCGATTCGATGGTGCGCCGGGATGCGGCCGCCTGGCAGCGGGTGACCGCCGAGCACCGGCGGATGGAGATCCGCAACCGGATTGTTTCCGAGAGGCGGGCGTTTCCGGCTGCAGTGTTCGAGTTGCCCGCTCCGCCGCCGCCGCTCGCCGGGCTGAAGTTTCTGGAAGCCAGCCAGAACGGCCCCACTGCCAAGGCATCGTATTTCGGTAAGATCGACTTCGGAGTCGGCGGCGCTCCGTCCAATAACCTGCTGGTGCTTTCCTTTGTGCGGGGCGCTGGCGGCTGGCTTTGCGACCGCGCGGATTTCGTCAATCTCTCGGCGCTGCCGGAGGTGCGCAAGGAGCTTGCGGCGGGGAATTTGAAGTATCTCAAGGAAACGCCCGAGGCCCAGCCGTCCGGCGTGGTGCCGCCCACTCCGCTCGCGGCACGGCCGGCGAAACACATCGCCAAGGTCTATGTATTCTGTCCCGGACGCGAGGTGCAGGTGCAGGTGAACAAGATCAGCCGCCACCGTTTTGCGAATGCCAAGGAAGCGGAAATCGTCATCGGCGGCGCGCTCGATGGCTCTAACGAGGTGCAGTTCACCACCCGCAAGCTCGATGGGGCCACCGGCAAGGAGGCGCTGGCCATCCGCGTCTATCTGATGTCCGAGGTGCCCGGCGTTAAGCCGATCAAGGCGTTCGAATACCAAGTGCAGGAAAACGGCGCGGTCAAACCCTTCGGCACCTCGAACTTCGTGGTCGATGCCGCCACGGTGGGAAAACTCAGCGGCAAGTGAGGCGATCGCTTCATTCCAGACGCACCGAAAAAAACATCCCCGCCACCGGGCGGGGTGACGGGGATGGAGGTGAGTGACAATCGTCGGAAATGTTCCGATCAGCCGGGGAGCAGATTTTTCACCGCGTCGCGCTCTTCCTTGAGCTCGTTGATGGTGGCGTCGATCTTGGTTTGGCTGAAGGCGTCGATGGGCAGTCCTTGCACGACTTCCCACTTGCCGTTCTCGAGGGTGCGGATGGGCATGGAGGCGATTAGGCCTTTTTCGATGCCGTAGGAACCATCGGAGCAAACCGCCACCGAGTGCCAGTCGCCGGCCGGGGTGGGGGAGATGAGGCTTTTCACGGTGTCGATGGCGGCATTGGCCGCGGATGCGGCGGAGGATGCGCCGCGGGCCTTGATGATGGCGGCACCGCGTTGTTGCACGGTGCTGATGAATTCGCCCTTGAGCCATTCGACGTGCGAGATGACGTCGGTCACCGGGCGGCCCTGGATTTTTGCGTTGGTGAAATCCGGATACTGGGTGGCGGAGTGGTTGCCCCAGATGCAAAGGTTGGTGACCTTGGAAACGTGGACGCTGGCCTTGATGGCGAGTTGGCTCTTGGCGCGGTTTTCGTCGAGGCGGGTCATCGCGAAGAAGCGGTCCTTGGGCACACCGTCTGCATTTGCCATGGCGATAAGGCAGTTGGTATTGCAGGGGTTTCCGACCACCAGGGTGCGCACGTCATTGGCGGCGTTGCGGGCGATGGCCTTGCCCTGACCGGTGAAGATCTTGCCGTTGATGCCGAGCAGGTCGCCGCGTTCCATCCCGGCCTTGCGTGGCACGGAGCCGACGAGCAGCGCCCAGTTGGTGCCCTTGAAGCCTTCATTGAGATCGGCGGTGCCGGTGATGGCGTTGAGCAGCGGGAACGCGCAGTCGTCGAGCTCCATCATCACGCCTTGCAGCGCGGCCATGCCGGGCTCGATTTCGATCAGGCGGAGGTTGACGGGTTGATCGGGGCCGAAGACTGCGCCGGAGGCGATGCGGAAAAGCATGGCGTAGCCGATTTGGCCAGCCGCGCCGGTGACGGAGACGGTAATTGGTGCTTTCATAGGATTGTTGTGGGGCGCGGGAAACTAGGGGGCTCGCCGCCAGAGGTCAACTGACAAGCGAGCGGATCAGATTTCCTGCGTGGGTTTTCTGAATTGGTGCGGGCTGGATTTCACCTTGGATTTACCCCTTGTGATCGGAAATTCCGGTGCCAGTTTCATGCCCATGTCCAATCTCAGCAAACTCCTCACCGCCGTGACCAGCGGGATTTTCGCCGCCAGTGCCACTGCCGCCCCTCTCGCCGATGGCGCTGCGCTGCCCGCTGTTTCCCAGAAAAACCAGAACGACGAGATTGTGAAACTCGCCGAAGCCGGTGCGACCGGCTACCTGTTGGTCTATTTCTATCCGAAGGCGGACACGCCCGGTTGCACCAAGCAGGCATGCAGCCTGCGGGATGAATACGCGAATCTCACCGAAAAGGGAGTGAAGATTTACGGCGTGAGCAACGACTCGGTGAAGGCGCAAAAGGCGTTCCTCGACAAATACAAATTGCCCTTCGATCTCCTGGCCGATGAGGACGGCGCAGTCATCAAGGCATTCGGCGTGCCGAGCACCATGGGCTTTGCCAAACGCCAAGCCTTTCTTTTCAAGGATGGCAAACTCGTATGGAGCGATCTTTCGGCATCTACGGCAGAGCAAGCCGCCGATGTGTTGGAGTTTCTCAAGAAAGACTCGTGACGGCACCCGCACGCAAACGGAGGACAGGCTTCCAGCCTGTCTCGGACGGCGGGCATCTTGCCTGCCGTGGCGGGTTTTCCGGCAAGAATCCAGGCTGGAAGCCCGGATTCCGAAACAGCCAAGATGGCTGTTCTCCGCTTTGACACCTCACTCTAGCGCCGCAGCGCTGGCGAGGCGCAGATATTCGCAGATCACCGGGATTCGCGCTCCCACGGACTCCATTTCCAGCAAACCCTGCCGAAGGTCCGGTTCGTGGATGAACTGCTGGCAGACGATGTCGGTCATCAAGCCTGGCTCGTCCGCGTGGTCGAGCAATGCGAAGACGCCTTCCTTGACTTCATCGGGCAGTGTCCGGATGGCGTCCTCCAATGCGCCGCGCAGGGTTTTCATGGCAGCGACGGCCTGCGTTTCCGGAGAAAAAACCGAGATCACCGGCTCCATGCTGGCGAAGGGGTAGGGGTGCTCGTCATGCCACTCGGTGAAACGCATGCGCATCACTCCGTGGAGCAGCAGTTGCGAGGTGCCGTCCTCCTGTTCGCGCGAGGCACGCACCAGGCCGACGGTTCCCACCGGCGAGGTGCAGTCGGCAGGATTCGCAGTTTCCTCACCGGTTAGACGGGCTACTGCGAAAAAACAATCTCCTTCCAACGCATCTTCCAGCATCCTTCGGTAGCGATACTCGAAGATATGCAACGGCAGTCCGCCGTGTGGAAACAATGTGCAATCCGGCAACAGCATCACGCCGCAGCGCTCGGGGAGGTGAATGGTTGGCATGCGCGGCGAATGCAGCCACACAGAGCCGCCGCTGGCAAGTCGGTTAGAAACCCCGGTTGACGCTTGGAAAACTCACCGGCATTTCGGCTGCATTTCAGCTTGTCACATTTTTTTAAACAAGAACCTTCACCCGCGCCGCTAGCCGCGCACGGAACTTTTCCGATAAACTCCAAACACCACCCCATGATCGAAGTCGAAAACCTCACCAAGCAATTCGGATCCAAGCGTGCCGTGGACGACCTTACGTTTACCGTCAAGAAGGGCGAAGTCCTCGGTTTCCTCGGGCCCAACGGCGCAGGCAAGTCCACCACCATGCGCATGATTACCGGTTTCATCCCGCCTACCTCCGGCGACGCCAGGGTCTGTGGTATCTCGGTGATCGATGAACCGAAAAAAGCCAAAACCAAAATCGGTTATCTCCCGGAATCCGCGCCGCTCTACCACGACATGACGGTCATCGGCTTCCTGAAATTCTGCGCCAGTGTGCGCGGCCTGTCAGGCACCGCCAAAAATGACGCCGTCGAGCGCGCCATCGACACCTGCTTCCTGAACAGCGTCGCCCGACAGTCGATCGACACGCTCTCGAAGGGATACCGCCACCGCACCTGCCTCGCCCAGGCGCTTTTGCACGATCCCGAGGTGCTCATTCTGGATGAACCGACCGACGGCTTGGATCCCAACCAAAAACACGAAGTCCGCCAACTCATCAAGCGCCTCGGCAGGGAAAAGGCCATCCTCTTCTCCACCCACATCCTTGAGGAAGTGGAAGCCGCCTGCACCCGCGCCGTGATCGTGGACTGCGGGAAAATCGTCGCCGACGGCACGCCCGCCGAACTCATCGAGCAATCGGGCACCGGCTCGCTCACCGACCTGTTCCGCAGCCTCACCACCCGCGACACCGAAGCCGCCGCCTGAGACGCAAGACTACAAGACCCAAGACGCAAGAAAAGAAGCCTCGGCCCTTCCTCTTCCATCTTCGATCTTCAATCCACTATCCTCAATCTTCACCATGACCGCCCTAACCATCTACAAACGCGAGCTGAGCAGTTACTTCGCCCAGCCCACGGCCTATGCCATCATTGTCATCTTCCTGGCCTTGTCCATGGGGTTGACTTTTAGTTTCGGTAATTTCATGCGCGTCGGCGACGCCTCGCTGGAATGGACCTTCTTCTTCTGGCATCCATGGATCTTCATGCTGCTGGCACCTGCCGTGGGCATGAAACTCTGGGCCGACGAACAACGCACCGGCACCATCGAGTTGTTAGGCACCTTCCCACTCTCCATCTGGAGCGCGATCATCGGCAAATACCTTGCCGCCGCCACCGTATGGCTGGTCGCGCTGGCGCTTACCTTCCCGATCGTGCTCACCGTGAATTACCTTGGAACTCCCGACAACGGCGCGATCTTCGCCGGCTATCTCGGCAGTTTCCTCGTTTGCTGCACCTTCCTCGCCATCACCATGCTGGTCTCCGCCTGCACACGTGATCAGGTCGTCTGCCTGATTGTGTCGGTGGCCATCTGCGTGACGATGGTGCTGTGCGGTTATGATGACTTCACCCGCGAGCTCGGCAAGGCCGTCTCTCCCGCAGTGGTGGAGGCCGTCACCGCGCTCGGTGTCTGGGAACACTTCCGCTCGCTCAACCGCGGCCTGTTCCGCCTGCAGGACGTCGTCTGGTTCGGTTCCTTCATCGTCGTCTGCCTGCTCGGTACCAGCGCCATCCTCTCCGCCAAGCGGGCCTGAGCATCATTTCAAATTTCAAATTTCAGATCTCAAATTGACATGAAAATCACCCATCCCGTCACCCGTTCGGCATTCGGAGTCGCCGCTCTCGTCGCCATCGCCGTGCTCGCCAACTGGCTGGTCTCGCTCACCCCGCTGGGCAACCGCGGCGCAGACTTCACCGAGAAACAAATCCACACGCTCTCCGACGGCACCCGCGCCATTCTCGGCGAGCTCGATACTCCTGTGGTCATTCGCTACTACGCGTCCCGTAGCAGCGACTACATGCCGGAGGAAATCAAACTCCACATGCGCCGCGTGGACGACCTGCTCAAGGAATACGCGTCGCTTTCCGATGGCAAACTGCGCATCGAGAACCTTGATCCGCAGCCCGACACTGACGCCGAGGACTCCGCCAATCTTGACGGTATCAGCGGCCAGCGCATGGATGATCAGAACCTCTACTTCGGACTCGCAGTTTCCTGCCTCGATAAAACCAGCGTCATTCCCTTCATCGACCCTCGCGATGAAACGATGCTGGAATACCATCTTTCCAAAGCCGTCGCCGAGGTCAGCACTCCGGTGAAACCACGGATTGGCATCATGTCCGCGCTCGATCTCAAGGGCGGCCCCGCGATGATGCCCGGCCAACCGCCGAAGACACCGTGGGTCATCTATCAGCAACTCAAGCAGTCCTTCGAGCTTGAGGACATCCCGATGGAAGCCAAGGAAATCGATGCGAGTTCGATCAAGGTGCTGCTGCTCTTCCATCCGGCGGGCATCACGCCCGAGACGGAGTTTGCCATCGATCAATACCTGCTCAACGGCGGCACCGTCGTCGCCTGCCTTGATGCCTTCTCCGTCGCCGCGCAGATGACCGGCGGCGGCAATCCGATGATGGGCATGGGCGGTGCGCCCACCACCTCCACGCTGCCAACCCTGCTCAAGGGATGGGGCGCTTCTTTCGAGTCAGGCAAGGTGTTGGCGGATCCCGCGTTCGCCACCCGCCTCGCCGGCGACCGCATGGGGATGGCGGTGCTCACCCTCAACCGCGATGCGATGCCGCAGGACGACAACGTGGTCACCAAGGACCTCGAAAGCGTGACCTTCTTCCTGCCCGGTGCCTTCACCATCACCGGTGGTGCCGGAGTGGCGGCCAACAGCCTGATCAAATCCACCACCGGCGCCGGTTTCGTGGATGCCATGCTGGCCTCGCAACTCGACCCCTCGCTCACCACCACCTTCCGCCCGAGCGGCACGGCTTATGATCTCGTGACCCATCTCAGCGGCACCTTCAAGACCGCCTTCCCCGATGGCAAACCCGGCGCGGAAGCTCCCAAGGAAAATGATGAGAAGAAGGGCGATGAAAAACCCGCATGGCTCAAGGAAGGTGCGAATCCGGGCAATGTCTTCCTGATCGCCGATGTCGATGCCTTTTACGACCGCTTCGCCTACAACGTGCAGCAGTTCGGCGGCATGCAGATGGCCTCGCCGGTCAATGGCAACTCCTCGCTGCTCTTCAACCTGCTCGACCAGGCGGTCGGCTCCAAGCACCTGATCGGTTCGCGTTCGCGCTCGGCGATCCGCCGTCCCTTCACCGTGGTGCAGACGATGGAGGCCGAGTTCAACAAGCAAGTCGGCACCAAGATTGAGGAGTTCCAGGAAAAGCAGAAGGCCGCCCAGGAGAAACTCAACGAGCTTCAGTCACAAAAATCCCGCGGCAGCGAATTGTATCTCTCACCCGAGCAGGAAGCGGAAATTCAAAAACTGCGCAAGGAACAGGTCGAGTATGCCAAGCTCATCCGCGAGCAGGAAAAAGACCTGCGCCGCCAGAAAGACAAACTCGCCGGCAGAATCACCCTGCTCAACACCGCCATCATGCCATCGATCGTCATCCTCATCGGTTTCGGTCTTTTCATCCAGCGCCGTCGCTCCACCCGCGCCCGCTGATTTTTTAATCTCAAATCTCAAATCCTCAAGATATGAACAAACGTCAGGTTATCATCCTCTGGGCCATCGCGATCGTCCTCGGCCTCGCCGTGATCGCTGTGAAACTCACACAAAAGGACGCCGCGCTGAGCGTCACCAATCGCGCGCCCGGCCAAACCCTGTTTGAAAAATTCCCGGCTGCCGATATCACAAGCGTGGTCATCACGGGTGCTAAAGGCAGCGTCACCCTCACCCGCAAGGATGGCAAGTGGGTGGTTGCCGAGCGCGAGGATTATCCCGCCAATGCGGGTTATGTGAACGAATTCATCCGCACGCTCGACGAGCTCAAGGTCACCCGTGGCATGGAGGCTGGCCCGTCGTTTGCGCCGCGCTTCGGCATGGATGAAAAAGCCGCAAAAGCAGAAGACCGCGGACTCACCGCCGTTTTCAAGGATGCTTCCGGCAAGGAACTCACAACCGTTTCGCTCGGCAAGAACATCGAGAGCGGAGCCGATGCCAGCCCCTTAGGCGGTGGTGGTGCTGTCGGTCGCTACATCCGCAATCACGCGGATGAATCCGGCTTCTATGCAGTGAGCGAGATGTTCCCATCCATCAGCGACGAGCCCAGCCGCTGGCTGGCGGATGATTTCTTCAGCCTTGAGAAAATCAAATCCATCTCACTGGGCAAAATCAACAGCAAGGAAACCGAATGGAAGATCACCCGTGATACCGAGGAAGCCGAGTTCAAGATCGTGGATGGCGCGCCGGATGAGGTGTTCGACACCAATGCCAACTCGCCGCTCAAGAGCCTGTTCTCCTACGCCCGTTTCAACGATGTGCTTCCCGCTGACAAAGTGGCGGACCGCGCCGAGGCGGACAAGAAGCGCGACGCGGCGATCGAAACCTTCGAGGGCTTCACTTATACGCTCACCATCACACCCGCCAAGCCGGCTGCCGCTGCAGCCGAAGGCGATGCCGCCGCGCCGCCTTCAGAGGAAGTGCTTCTCACCGTCAGCGTCGCCGCCGCACTGCCGAAGGAGCGCAAGAAGGAGGAGGGCGAGAAGGAAGAGGACGCCAAGGCCAAGGATGCCGCCTTCACCGAACGCCTCAAGTCTCTAACGGAGAAGCTGGAGAAGGAAAAAGCCCTCGAAGGCCGCACCTTCCTGGTGGCCAAGAGCACGGTGGATCCGCTGATCCGCGAGCGCTCGCAAATCCTCACCAAGGCCCAGCCTCCGGCTCCGGCCGATCCGAATGCCGGCTCGGTGCAGCAACTGCCCGGCGGCATCATCGCCACTCCGCCGCCGGCTCAAAGCGCCGCAACTCCTCCGATCGAAGCGGTCACCCCGCCGATCGCGGTGCCGCCGCTTGAAGAGAATGCTGCGGAAGAATAAGGTGCTTCCGACTGATGTGAAGACTCACTTGGATGTTTAGAAGACCCGGTTTCCAGCCCAATGCCTTCAGTCCGCTGTTAGATTTGTGTAAACCGCGACGCCGAGCGGGGGCAGGGAGTCCTCCAGCGACTCGCCGATGTTTTCAAAGGTCTTGTCGGCGGGCGAAATGATGGCTTCGGGCGTGGGCTTGATGCGGGCCGGATCGTAGAGATGGCGGCGCAGCGTGGTGTTGAGCGGCACGCTGCTGCGAATGCGGAATGGTGCGGCCTGTTTGCTGCCATTGATGACGAGCAGGGTGACCTTGCCGTCGGCCTGGCGCACGGCGGAGAGGAACATGTCATCGGTGCTTTTGGTGGCGAGGATGTGGGCCTTGGTTCCGCCGAGGTATCTGCACATCATTGCCCAGGCATAATAAGCGGGGTAAGGGGTGAGCGGAGCATCGATGATGTCGCGCGGCCATGGTGCGAGGCCCCAGCGCAGCACGCCGTGGAAGAACGAATTGCCGAGCGGTTCGTCGGCGCGCGGCGGCACATATTGTTGGTCGAAGAGCGCCCACAGCAGGCTCGTCTGCTGACCGGAGTTGAGTGAGGAGGCTACGACTTGGGCGAGGTAGTTGCCATGTTCGGGTTTGCTGCGCAAGCCTTCCTCCCAATTGCTTGCGACGTTGTATTCATCGAGCCACAACGGTTTGCCGGTTGCTTTGGTTTCCTCCGCCATCATGGCGTTGAGTTTCATCCACTCCGCATAACCCTTGTCCGGGCCGAGATAGGTGTGACCGGAATAGATATCAATTACGTCATTCAAATCCCTGACCGCCGTGCGCAGGTGGCATTGGTTTTTGAAATCCGGCGGGTTGTCGGTGTCGTTGGGTGCGGTGAAAAGCACCAGCTTGCGGGCTCCATCGGCCACCATTCGGTCGTGCACGGCGCGCACCACTTTGGCATAATATTGCCACATGGTATAACCCGGCGGCGGTGCGGCGTCATGCGTCTGGCTGCTCGGCCCCCACGAGCTGTGATTCGGTTCGGTGAAGAGCACCAGATATTTGATGTGGGTGAAGCCGCGGGTTTCCACCAAGTGGCGCATCGAGGCGCTCACCCACTCGGCGAAGCGCGCCGGGTCGCGCTCCGCATCCATCGCGGCGTGGCCGAAATAGGTATCGTGCGGAAATCCCCAGCCGGCCTGCAGGGCAACGTCGATGCCGAGGTCGCGCATTTTCTCCAGCCACTTCTCGAAGGCGCGCATCCGCGGCGTTTCGAAATCGAATTCCCCCTGCAAGCCTCGCGGGCACGAGTAATCCGGCCGATACCAGGTGCGGGCGAGCTTGAGGCCCATCGACTCGACTCTCGCGAATTCACGATCCCGGTCGGCTTCATCGAAGCCGCGGACCTCGTGCTCGGGCATGAAAGTGAATCCCTGATAGACCGCGCCGAGGCCGAGGAAATCGTCCTGGATGACGCGCTGCGGGTCGAGTTCGAGTTGGCGGGTTTCCCCGGCGATGGCGGCAAGCGGTGCGAGCGAGAGCAGGGCGGCGGAGCAAAGGGCTTTCATGATGCGGATGGGGTAAGATCACATAACTCACATGCCGGCGCGCTTGCGCCACATGGCGGTGATTTGTTCGAGCGTGTAGCCTTTTGTTTCGGGAACCTGGAGGCGCGCGTAGAGGAAGTTAAGCAATGCGAAACCGGCGAAGGTCCAGAAGGTGCCGGCGTCGCCGAGGTATTTGCGCATCAGCGGAAACACCAGCAGCGTGAGATACGAGGCGATCCACATGCCGGTGATCGCCAGCGACATCGCCCGGCCGCGCAGTTTCGTCGGGAAAATTTCCGAGATCACCACCCAGCAGGCGACGCCGTTGCCCACGGCGTGGCCAGCCATCACCGCCATGATCGCAAGCGCCAGAACCCAGCCGGTGGCGGAGACGGCATACATCACACCCACGCAGGTCAGCGCAAGGAACTGGATCGACGTGCCAAGCTGGATGAGCGTGCGCCGCCCCGCGCGGTCAATCAGCCACAGCGCGATGAATGAGAACGCGATGTTGACCAGGCTCACCCACACCGACTGGCTGAAGGCATCGCTCGCATTGAGTCCGGACGCTTTGAAGATTTCCGGCAGATAGACGAGCACCACATTGACGCCGCTGGTTTGTGAAAACGCGGCGAGCAGCACGCCAATGAGCATCGGCCGCACGAATGGCTGGCGGAACAACTCGGACAGGCGGCCTTCCTCGCCTCTGAGCGATTCGCGGATTTCCACGGCGATGCGCGGGCCGCGTTCCGGTCCATCGAGTTTGACGAGGATGTCCTCCGCCTGGCGGTTGCGGCCGGCTTTCATCAGCCAGCGCGGGCTTTCCACTGCGGCGAGCACAGCGATGAAAAACAAGGCTCCCGGCACCGCGCCGGCGAGGAACATCCAGCGCCAGCCGTGCGCGATGTTCCATGCCTCGTCGCCCAGGCCGTGGATGCGGCTGTTGACCAGCAGCGCGCAGAAGATGCCGAAGACCAGCCCGATCTGATAGAGAGTGACCAGCCGTCCGCGCACCGCGGCGGGCGCGATCTCCGCCACATACATCGGCGCGATGATGGTGGCCGCGCCGCTGCCCAACCCGCACACCAGCCGCCAAAAGGTGTAAGCCTCGATGCTTTGCGCATAGAAGATCCCCGCCGAGGCAACGATGAATGCGATGGCGCACAGATACAGGCTGCGCTTGAGGCCGAGGCGGTCGGCCAGAAGACCGCCGCCGAGCGCGCCGATGAGACCGCCGAGCTGGGCGATGCTGGCGGCGAAGCCGGTGCCGAGTTCCTCCAGTTTGAACGACTGCGCGAGGTAATCGAGCGTGCCGCTGATGACCAGGTTGTCATAACCTAACAGAAAGCCGCCAAGGATGGCAACGATCGTGGCGATGACCAGATAGGGCGTGATGCGGACGGGATCGGCGGAAGAGTCGCCGACGGCGGGTGTGTGGATGGCGGCCATGGGTTGGATGGATCGGGCTTCAGGATTTGCGTGAAACGACGCTGACGCTCACTCCTTTCGGCGCTTGATATTCGACGCGCGGTTTGCCGTCGATCAGTTGCCATTTCACAAACAAGTCGCCCATCGGTGTGGGCACGGTGCCTTCCGCCCACAACAAGTCGCCGGGCTGGGGATCGATGATGACTTTTTTCCATCCCGGTGCGGCGGGCCGCACGCCGAGCGCGTAGGCGGCGAGGATCCACGCCGGTCCGGCGGACCAGCCATGACACCAGGAACGCGTCGGCAGGCCGGGACGGTGACGGCCTTCGAACATCTCCCATGTAGCGGTGGCTCCTTGTTCGAGCATGCGCCCCCAATGGGCGGCGATGCCGCGATAGACTTCGGCGGCGTGGCCGTGGGCGCAGGCTTGCAGCGCGCCGAGCGACCACATCCAAGGCGTGCCGGTGGGAATCCAGCCGGCCGGCGGCGCGAGCACCTGGCGAGATATGATATCCGCATCGGCAAACAAGCCGGCGCGCAGTGCGCAAATCTGGGTGGACGCGGTGACGACGGGTGAGGTGCTGCCATCCGTGCGGGTTTCGCCGAAGGCGTTCTGGCCGGGGATTTTGAAATGCCGGAGGATCGCCGCGCGGAGTTTGGCAGCGGCGGATTTCATGCGTGCGGCGAGCTTGCGGTCGCCGGCCTGCGCGGCCAGCCATGCGGTGTCTTCCAGTGACGCGAGGGCGAGGCAGTTTTCATGGGCAAACACCGTGCGTCCGGCGTGCCGGTGGTCGTCGGCCTGGCCGTTCCAATCGAGGAAATGCCAGACGTTTTCATGCATTTCAAAAAGGCCTTCCGCGTTGAATGAGGAAATCACGAAGGCGGCCTGCTTTTCCAGCGCTGGCAGCATGTCTAACAGAAACGCGGTGTTGCCCGTGAGTTCGAAGTTCGAGCGCACGCCATCGACCCAGAAGAAACTCCAATTGGGGATCAGGCGGTCCTCCCATGCGCTTGGCACCTGTGAGTTCACCAACGGCGTGCGTTCGAGCGACTCGGCGATCATTTCCAAACAGCGCTCGGGCAGCAAGGCCTCGCCCTGCAGGTAATGATGCAGCGGGATCATCATGCTGCACGTGTCGCCCACCCACAGTGTTTGCTCGTAGGTGGCATCCACGAAGACATCCATGCTGCTCATGCGCAGGGTGTGGGCGCAGAGTTCGTGAATCTGGTTGAGGCGTGTTTCCGAGCAGAGGAAACGGCCGCGCGGCTGCCATGGATAGGTTTCCGCGCGCATCGTCGCGTCTATCAACTCCACCGCGCCGTGGATGTCGAGAATCAGGTGGCGCAGTCCACGCACCACCAGCGATTCGAAGCGCTGCCGACCGCCGCGGCAGACGATGCGAGCCGTGTTGTTCATCAACTCGGTGAACTGCGGGCCGCCCGCGCTCCAGGCTTCCACGCCCATCAACTCGATCACCGCGCCGGCTTGCGCGTGGAACCCCAGCTCCAGCCAGCCGTTGCGCTGTGCGCCGAAGTCGAGCACCACGCGCCGTGGCATGGCGGCGGCTGCTATCTTGAGCGGCAGGCTGGTGGAAATTTCATCCGCAGCGGGTGGTGCCTCGCGAGTGCTCATCGCCATGTAAACATCATGCTGCGGCGTGTTTTCGGCGGACACAGCGCGCCAGTCAGCGCGATCTAACAAATCTGCCGGCGATGCCGCCTTGCGGATGCTGGCGCGCGATTTGGCGGCTTTGGAAAAGATCCAGGTGGCCTGCTCAAACCCGGGCATCGAGGCCTTGGCCAGACCCTTGATGCCGGAAAGCGAAACGGCCACATCGGTATCGTGGGTGAGTCCCTGCCAATCCAGCAGCAGCAGGTGATTGCCGCGGCGGATGTCCACGGTGGCTTCGAGATCGAAGCGGCCTTGCGCGAGTTTCACCTCGCGGCCATCGAGAAACACGCGCAGCGGTCCGCCATACATCGCCGTGCGCCGGATGCGCAGTGCGCCGCCGCTTGGTGCGCGGAAACAAGTCGCGAAAACGCCATCCGTCTTTTCGGTATTGGCGGCGCGCATCTCACAGCCGAGATCGCGGCCCGCCCGCAGCGCCAGCACCAGTCCCTCGTGGCCGGTGTGCCCGAGATCGCGCACGGCCATCGGCGGCACCGTCTCGCCGCCGAGTTGCGGGATGCCGCGCGGCTGGAGTTTTCCCCACGGGGCGCAGCCGTCGGGGCCGATTTCCACCGGCTTGAGCCAACCTTTGCCGGTAGCCGGCCGGCCATCGCCCGCGCCTTGTTCCAGCGCCAGATTCACCTGCTCCTCGAAGCCGAGTTGGCAGGCGATGCGCGGAGTTGCCCGCTCGTAGGCCGTGGCCGGCCGTGCCCGCCATGCGGCGGAACTCGCCAGCAACACCTTGCCGCCGGCGCTCACCTCGCAAATCACCCCCGCCTGCAAGACCAGGCCGTGAAAAGTGCCCTCGCCCCAGTGCAGCACGCGCAGGTCCACCATATTCTCACCCGCCCGCAGCAACGCGGTGACGTCGTGCTCGTCGAAACTGTAGTGCCCCGGATAACCGCGTCCGGGGCCGAAACCCACCCGCACGCCGTTCACATGCAGCCGGTAGCGCGAATCCGCGGAAACCCTCAGCCGCACCCCGCGCGGCCGGCCAGCCAGCTTGAAGCGCCCTTGGAAGTCGGCCACCGCATTCACCGGCGATGGCTCGCCCGGCAACCAGATCCAACGGGCGGTATTCGAAAAGCCGCCATCAACAGGCGGCTGAGGATGGTGGTTGTGGGTGGATTTCATGAATCATTTCAATGGGTTTGGGCGCTTCACCTCACGGGGGCTGGATGTCGATTTTATCAGAAAGCTTCTATCGGAAAATCAGGTGGCCTTCTTCACATCTGCAACCGGACAGACAAGCACAAACACCGGGCCCGCAGCTCATCCATCACCGCATGCAGTGCCATACCGCGGCTTTGCCGTCAAATTTCTGCGACTCTAGGATTGCCAAAACCGATTCTGCGACTAGAGATGCGCCCCCGGCGCGAACCCGTCGCCCGCAACTAAGAAGCATTATCACTGGCATGAAGGACCTCACCAAATACCGCAACATCGGCATTTTCGCCCACGTCGATGCGGGCAAGACGACCACCACCGAGCGCATTCTCAAACTCACCGGCAAGATCCACAAAATCGGCGAGGTGCACGATGGCGCATCCACCATGGACTTCATGGAACAGGAAGCCGAGCGCGGCATCACCATCCAATCCGCCGCCACCACCTGCTTCTGGAAAGGCCACCAATTCAACGTCATCGACACTCCCGGCCACGTGGACTTCACCATCGAAGTTTACCGTTCGCTCAAAGTTCTCGACGGCGGCGTCGGCGTCTTCTGCGCCTCCGGTGGCGTCGAACCCCAATCCGAAACCAACTGGCGCTACGCCGATGATTCGAAAGTTTCCCGCGTCATTTATGTCAACAAAATGGACCGTATCGGCGCGAACTTCTACAAGGTCGTCGATCAGGTCAAATCGATCCTCGGAGCCAAGCCGCTGGTGATGGTCCTGCCGATCGGCGAGGAAACCGCGTTCTCCGGCGTGGTCGATCTGCTCACCCGCCAGGCCTACACATGGGACGATTCCGGCAAGCCGGAAAACTTCACCATCGGAGAAATCCCCGCCGACATGCTGGACAAGGTTGAGCAATACCGCGCCGAACTCATCGAAAACGCCGTTGAACAGGAAGATGACGCGATGGGAAAATACCTCGAAGGCGAGGAACCCGATCTCGAAACCATCAAGCGTTGCATCCGCAAGGGCACGATCAAGCTGGCGTTCTTCCCGACCTACTGCGGTTCGTCCTTCAAAAACAAGGGCATCCAAAACGTGCTCGACGCCGTGGTCGATTACCTGCCGAACCCGACTGAAGTGAATCCACAACCGGAAGTGGACCTTGAAGGCAACCCGACCGGCGAACACGCCATCGTCGATGCCACCAAGCCGTTCCGCGGCCTGGCTTTCAAGATCATGGATGACAAATACGGCGCGCTCACCTTCACCCGCATCTACTCCGGTGTGATCAAGAAGGGCATGACCGTTCTCAACACCTTCACCGGCAAGACCGAGCGCATCAGCCGCATGGTCGAAATGCATGCCGACGACCGCATCGAAATCGATACCGCCCAAGCCGGTGACATCGTCGCGCTGGTCGGCATGAAGAACGTGCAAACCGGGCACACCCTTTGCGACGAAAACCACCCGGCCACTCTTGAGCCGATGGTTTTCCCGGACCCCGTCATTTCCATCGCCGTCGCTCCCAAGGACAAGGCCAACGCCGAAAAACTCGGCACCGCAATCGGCAAGATGGTCCAGGAAGATCCTTCGTTCCGCGTCGAAACCGACGAGGAAACCAACGAAATGATCCTCAAAGGCATGGGCGAGCTCCACCTCGACATCAAGATCGACATCCTCAAGCGCACTCACAAGGTCGAGGTCAACGTCGGTGCGCCTCAAGTCGCCTACCGCGAAACCATCACCAAGGCCGTTGCCGACAGCTACACCCACAAGAAGCAGTCCGGTGGTTCGGGTCAGTTCGCGAAGATCGACTACACCATCGAGCCGATGGAAGCCGGCTCCGGCTTTGTGTTCGAGTCCGCCGTCGTCGGTGGCAACGTTCCGAAGGAATTCATCCCCGCCGTGGAAAAAGGTTTCAAAACCTCCATTCACAAAGGACCGCTCGCCGGTTATCCCTGCTTGGACTTCAAAGTCACTCTCAAGGACGGTGGTTTCCACGCCGTGGACTCCTCGTCAATCGCCTTCGAAATCGCCGCCAAGGCAGCATACCGCCAGACCATGGCCAAGTGCGCGCCGCAAGTGCTCGAACCGATCATGAAAATCGACGTCTTCACTCCGGAAGCACAAGTCGGCGACGTCATCGGCGACCTCAACCGCCGCCGGGGCATGATCAAGGAACAGATGAGCACTCACGGTGGCGTCCGCGTCAAGGCCGATGCCCCGCTGAGCGCGATGTTCGGCTACATCGGTGACCTCCGCACCATGACCTCCGGCCGTGGCCAGTTCTCGATGGAGTTCAGCCACTACGCCCCCTGCCCGAAAAACGTGGCAGAGGAAGTCATCGCCAAGGCCAAGGAAAAAGAAGAAGCACTGCGCGCCGCCAAGTAAGTCCCATCGCGGCAGCTAGCATCCTTCAAGAGATACCATCATATGAAAATCCCGGCGCCCGCTCAGGACGCCGGGATTTTTTTGTGAAATCTAACGATCGCAATGAAGGTCAAACAACGGATTGTCCGTGTGGCCGAACGCGCAATCGGTTAGTTTAAGCGTGGCATTCGCCATGGTCTTGCGCTTGTGGATTCAAAAAAATTGCAAGGAGCTGGAAAAATTTTTTTAGCTGGGGGACAGGTTAAAAAACTGTGCGGAAATCGGCGTTGGCGCTTTATCCTGTGCGTGGGGAGAAGCATCGGCTATTCACCGGCATCATGTCGCTCAATGACTCATCCGCCGCGTTTTCCTCCTGCCCCGTTCCGTTTCCGCATAATACGGAAATCACCATGGGCCATGGCGGTGGGGGGCGTCTCACCCAGGATCTGATCAACCGGATCTTCCGCCCGGCATTCGCCAATACCGAGCTGGATGCTCAACACGACTCGGCAATGCTGCCGTTTCCCGGTGGTGGCCGACTCGCCTTCACCACCGATTCGCATGTGGTGAGCCCCCTGTTTTTCCCGGGCGGCGACATCGGGAAAATCGCCATCAACGGCACCGTCAACGATCTCTGCATGTGCGGAGCGCGGCCTTTGTGGATCAGCGCCGGCTTCATTCTGGAGGAGGGATTCTCCATCGGGACTTTGGAAAAAATCGTGCGCTCGATGAAAGCTGCGGCCGATCAAGCCGGAGTCGCCATCGTCGCCGGCGATACCAAAGTGGTGGAGCGCGGCAAGGGCGACGGCCTCTACGTCACCACCTCCGGCGTCGGCGTGATCGAAACCCCGCTGACCATCGCGCCGACCAGCATCCGCTCGGGCGACGTTGTCATCCTCAGCGGCGATATCGGCCGCCACGGCATGGCAATCATGGCCACGCGCGCCGGGCTGTCTTTTGAAAGCGATATCGAGAGCGATTGCGCGCCGATCGTCGCGGCGGTGCAGTCCTTGTTAGATGCCGGATTGGAAATCCACTGCCTGCGGGACCTCACACGCGGCGGATTGGCCACCTCGCTCGTAGAATTGGCCGAGGCATCCGGTCTGGCGATCGCGATCGACGCCGCCAAGGTGCCAGTCATCGAAGCGGTGGGCGGTGCCTGCGAAATCCTCGGCCTGGATCCGCTCTATGTGGCCAACGAAGGACGCTTCGTCTGCATCCTGCCCGAGGCGCAGGCGCAGCAGGCTTTGGAAATTCTCACCCGCACGGCACCGGGCGGACAGCCGGTCATCATCGGATCGGTGAAAGCCGGCCCGGCCGGGCAGGTCACTCAGCGCAGCGTGATCGGCTCGGAGCGCATCGTAGACCGCCTCAGCGGCGAACAACTGCCGCGGATTTGTTAGTGGCGCGCCGCTCTATGTAGAATGCAGCGTCCAGTTCATCTCGTCCGCTTCTGAAAATGGTGGGCACGGACACCTCCGCTCCGGAGGGTATGGAAGGTACGGACGGCTCGCCGAGCCGTCCGTAGGATTCTCAATTTGGGTTGCTCATATCATTTCGGTCATGTTTTTCGTGGATTTTGCGTGTGGCGCGCGCCTGCTTGCCCTGCGCGATGTCCGGGCGCTTGTGCATGGCGTGACATGGCATGGTGCGAGATAGCGCGTGCCGATTTCCAGCGTGATAGTGCTTTCACTCCGCTGCTGTTCCGTTAGTTTCCAAGCAATTCATGCATTGGACCGAACCAGCCACCGCCGACGACTCCCACGCCGCCCTTGAGAAAAAGCTCTGGGACGCCGCTAACCAGCTTTGGTCCAACGCCGCGCTCAAGCCTTCCGAGTATTCCCCAACCGTCCTCGGTCTGATCTTCCTGCGCTATGCGGATGTCCGCTTCGCTTCGGTGGAAAAGGACCTGAAACCCCAGGCCGGATCGCGGCGGAAGATCGGCCCCACCGACTACCACGCCGCGGGTGTCGTCTATCTGCCGGATGAGGCGCGGTTCTCCCATCTGCTCAGCCTGCCGGAGAGTGGAAATGTCGGCCAAGCGATCAACGAGGCGATGCGTTCTATCGAGAAGGAGAACCCGGACCTCTCCGACGTGCTGCCGAAGAGCTACCACATTCTCGAAAGCCGCACGCTCGCCTCCTTGCTCAAGACCATGGCGTCCATCTCCATGGACAAGGGCGGCGACACCTTCGGCCTCATCTACGAATATTTCTTAGGCAAGTTCGCCATGAGCGAGGGTCAGAAGGGCGGGGAATTCTACACGCCCACCTCCATCGTCCGGCTGATCGTAGAAATCCTGGAGCCCTACCACGGCCGCATCCTCGATCCTGCGTGCGGATCCGGCGGCATGTTCATCCAGTCCGCCCGCTTCGTGGAGGCGCATCAGAAGAATCCCACGGCGGAAATCTCCGTCCATGGCCAGGAGCGCGTCACCGACACCGCCCGCCTCGCCCGGCTGAACCTCGCCGTCCACGGGCTGAGCGGCGATATCAAGCAGGGGAACACCTACTACGAGGACCTCCAGGACTCCGTCGGCCGCTTCGACTTCGTGCTGGCGAATCCGCCCTTCAATGTCAGCAAGATCGACAAGGATCGCCTCGGCGGAGATCCGCGCTATCCCTTCGGTATCCCGCGCACCGACAACGGCAACTACCTCTGGATCCAGCATTTCCACTCCGCGCTGAACAAGAAGGGCCGCGCCGGATTCGTCATGGCGAACTCCGCCGCCGATGCCCGCGCCTCCGAGCAGGAGATCCGGGAAAAAATCATCCGCGCCGGTCATGTGGACGTCATGGTCGCCATCGGCCCGAATTTCTTCTTCACGGTAACGCTTCCATGCACCCTCTGGTTCTTCGACAAAGGAAAATCAAAAATCCAAAATCAACAATCATCAATCGGCAATCGAAAGGATACCGTTCTATTCATCGATGCGCGGCATATCTTCCGCCAGCTCGACCGCGCCCACCGCGATTTCACCCCCGCCCAGCTCGAATTCCTCGCCAACGTCGTGCGCTTCTATCGCGGCGAGGATCTGGAGTTCGAGCACGGCTGTGAGGAGAAATGGGAGGAAGTCTTCGGCGATGCCATCACCTACATCGACATTCCCGGCCTCTGCAAAGCCGCCACCCTTCAGGAAATCGAAGCCCAGGGCTGGTCGCTCAATCCTGGCCGCTACGTCGGCGTCGCCAAGGGCGAGGACCTCAGCGACGAGGATTTCAAGGAACAGCTCGAAGCCCTCAACGAGGAACTCGAAGTGCTCAACGCCGAAGCGCGGGAGCTTGAGTCGCGCATCGCGGAAAACGTCGTGGAACTGTTGGAGGCATGAAAGTGCGATCTAAACCACGCCTCAAGTTGCTCGGCGATGTGGTCCGTTTCGGAAACGGTAAATCAATCAAACCGGGCACCGAAGGACGCTATGCCGTCTATGGATCGAACGGAATCATCGGCGGCTCCGACGAGTTTCGTCACGAGAACGGCGTTATAATCGGTCGAGTAGGAGCTTACTGCGGCGCTGTCGTGTATTGTCCAGATCGGTTCTGGGCATCGGATAACACTTTGGTTGCTTACCCGTTGACCGATCAAATCGACACGAGATTTCTCTACTATCTTCTACTTGAAGCAAAACTTGGGCAGCACGCAGGTGGTGCTGCCCAGCCTCTTGTTACGCAAACCGTGCTCAAACAAGTCGAAGTCAGTGTCCCCGACCTTGCCACCCAGCGCAAGATCGCGGGCATCCTCTCGGCCTACGACGACCTGATCGAGAACAACCTGCGCCGCATCAAGATCCTGGAGGAGATGGCGCAATCCCTCTACCGCGCGTGGTTCGTCGACTTCCGCTTCCCCGGCCACGAATCCGCACGTTTCACAGAGTCAGATGTCGGACGGATTCCAAAAGGGTGGGATGTCAAAGCTATGACCGAAGCTGTGACGGTTCGTCCGAAGGTTTCAATTCCGAAAGGCGGCGATATTCATTTCGTCACGATGGGCGGCCTTTCCGAAAACTCGATGCTCATCACCGAGGTCGAATCCCGCGACGCACCAACCGGCGCTCGTTTTCAAAACGGCGACACCCTCTTTGCCCGGATCACTCCATGCTTGGAGAATGGAAAGACAGGCTACGTGGAATTCCTGCCATCCGATGAATCCGCCGCCTGCGGCTCCACCGAATTCATCGTCCTCCGCTCCAAGACCGTCTGTCCACAATACGTCTACCTGATGGCTCGCAGCGACGCCTTCCGCGACAACGCCATCAAAAGCATGTCCGGCGCAACCGGCCGCCAACGCGTCCGCGACGAGTGCTTCGACCAGTTCTTCCTCGCCCAGCCGCCGGAAGAATTGCTGGCATGATCTTTATACCGCGAATCTCGTGATCAATGGAAGGAGGAGGTCGGCAGCGTTCTTGCTGAAGGGATCAGGCCTCCGTTCTCAAGAGATGCGGATTTCCGATTGTGGCAAGAACGGCGATCAGATCTTACGTCTATTCCATAGTCCGGCTGACTTATTTGTTGTGCAATTTATCGGGGGTGTTACTGACGCCGTCATTGAGGATGTAAAGGGGAAGGTGGCCGAACGGCGTGCAGCGGGGAGAGAAGTGTGCTTTCTAATAATTGACGGACAGGATACTGCCCGATTGATGTATGCGTATGGAAAACTTCATGGAAACAACAAGTGAGCCGAGATCCTTCGGCATGAATACGAACGGCAGTGGCTTCGAAGGTCATGGTGGAGGAGGTGGAAATTTTGAATGATGTATTTTGGATTTTGAATGGAAGAGGAAAACAGCCGACTGCGCTTCGGCTGAATCCGAATTCAGGAGGAGGTGGAGGGCTGAGCTCTCTGGTGGCCGGATTTCAGTATTTTTGGCGTTTTCACCGCTTGGTGAAACTGGACATTTTGCTGAAACGGCACTCGATTTTCACAGAATCAGAAGTTTCACGAACGCGTGAAAGAGGCGATTTCGTGAAAATCCGCCCCCCCGTCAGCCTGCGCGCTGCCGCGATTTGGGGCTGCTGGTTTATTTGTGGCGAAACCTCGCGCTTTCTCCAATCCATTGACTTTAAGTGAGTTCTTATTTAACAAGAAAACGTCCGCATGAAAAACTGGCTTTCCAGAGCGATGGGTTTTCTCAAGGCGAGGTTCGGAGCGAGGCGCCACAGCCACTTTATGTTGGACGATAGGCTCAATTTGCGCCTTGCGGGATTCCGATATCCCGTGTAATTGGAATCCATGAAAACAACCATTGATATTCCAGATGCGGCGTTGGCGGATGCTATGCGCTTCACTGGGGCGAAGACGAAGCGTGAGGCGGTGGTGAAGGCGTTGGAAGAATACAACCGCCAGCAGCTTGTGAAGGAAGTGGTCGCGAGCTTCGGGACTTGGGACATTGCGACCAACGATGAAATCGAGGCAGGTGACATGGAGGAAATCGCCTCCGGCAAACCTAAAATCGGAATTTGGACCCTCCAATGACAGGCATCTATCTTGTGGACAGTTCCGCCTGGGTGGAGACGGGCAGGCCGGGGGGCGATCCGGAGATCGTGGCCCGGTTGGCGGACTTGGTCAGCACGGGGCTCGCGGCGATGACTGAACCCGTGTGGATGGAGCTTTATCAGGGCATCCGTGGGAGAAGGGAGGAGGCTCGCTTGGAAATGACGCGGAGTCTGTGCGTCTGGCTGGAATTCGACTCGGAGTGCTGGCAGGAGGCAGCGAGGATTGCGAGAATCTGCCTGCGCTCCGGAGTGAACGTGCCCTTTGGTGATGTCTTGATCGCCGCCTGCGCCCGCCGCTACGGGGTGGAGCTAATGGAGCGGGATCGACATTTCGCGATGATCCGGAAAGCCATGGAATCATGATCGGCTACACCGAAGACCACCTAGTCGAGCAACCGGCGATCCAGCTCATGCAGCATGAGCTGGGCTGGGATGTGGTGAATTGCTACGACGAGCGGCGGGAGTGCGCTTGGCCGTGAAGGGAAGCCATCTTCGCCAAGGCTACGACGGCCAAGGCGGGAGGCGGGAGGCGGGAGGCGGGAGGCGGGAGGCGGGAGGTGGGAGGTGGGAGGTAACATCGAACATCGAACTCCCAACATCGAACGTCGAAGTGAAGAGAGAATGAAGAGTCGGACGAAGCCGACGTTGCAACGGATGAATCCGGATCTGCCGGTGGACCATGCTTCGCCAACCATTCTTCGCCAAGGTTACGAACGGCACGGGCTACGAATGGCAGGGGCGATTGAGGGAGCGGTGGAGGAGATTGGAATTTTGAATGATGGATTTTGGATTTTGAATGGAAGAGGAAGACAAAAGAGAATTCCACACCGCCGCCGATTTCCTGATTTCACTATAGATGGCCATTTCACTGGCTGCTGAAACAGGCCGAATTACTGAAATTGAGTGCTTGCAGGATTTCACTGAATCCACTACTTTCACCGCGTGCTGAAACCGACAGAAAAACTGAACGAGCGTGAATTGGAGCCGCAGTTCCAAGCGACGCTGCGCGGGTTGGTGGCGCGGGTGCCGTTTCTCAAACTGGCTTTGCTGAAGCAGGATGTGAAACTCGGCAAGGATCGGATCGGTCGCCCGGACTGGCTGGCGGAGCTGCGGGTCGGGGACCAATCATGGACGCTGGTGGCGGAGGGCAAAAAAAGCGGCCAACCGCGCGAGGTGCGGGCGGCGGTCCTGCAACTGAAGCATTATCTTTCCCTGCTGCCACCCGACAAACCGAGCCACGGGTTGGTGCTCGCGCCGTTCATCTCGGAGGACTCGGCGCGGATTTGCGCGGAGGCAGGCGTCGGTTACGCGGACTTTGCCGGGAATGCGCGGCTGTCGTTTGACCGGATTTTCATCGAGACGCGGGCGGCGGAAAAACCTCCCGGTATAAAGCGGGAGGCCAAGTCGGTGTTTTCACCCAAGGCGACGCGGGTGCTGCGGGTGCTGCTGCAAGGACCGCTGCGGGCATGGAAGGTGAAGGACCTGGCCGCGGCGGCGGACGTGAGCCTTGGTCACGTGAGCGCGGTGCGGCAGAAGTTGCTGGAGCGGGAGTGGGCGGAAGAAAGTGGAGAAGGCATCCGCATCCAGCAGCCTGACGTGGTCCTGCGCGCTTGGATCCAGGAAGATGATTTTCTCAAGCGCACGGAGATCCGGGAATATTCGACGCTTGCTTCGGATCTCCCACTCGCACGGACGCTCGTCGCTTTCTGCGCGGAAGCGGGTTCATTCTCCGGGGCTGGTCCTCTATTCACCCTGAATTTCGCTGCCTGGCTCCGTGCGCCGCACAACGTTCCCACCACCGTCTCCGCGTATTTGGAGAGTTTCCCTGACGAGCGGGAATTCCTGTCTCTCCTCAAGGCGCGACCTGTCTCCCGTGGCGCGGGAAATCTGCGTATTATCGTGCCTGCCGACTACAAGTCGCTGACCATTGACTCGCAGGCGGCCACCGAATTCCCTGAGCTTTCGCTCGTCTCCGACTTGCAGCTTTTTCTGGATCTCCACGGGGGAGAACCCAACGGCGTTGAGCAGGCCGAAGTGCTGCGCAACACCAAAACCTTCAACGGAGGTTGGTCATGAGCGAACTGGAGTTCCACCTTGATGACTATCCGCCTGAAGAAGTGCTTTTCGCCGAGGCGGCACTTGTGGCCGCGTGGTCATCATTGGAAAATTTTCATTCCGATCTGGTGGTTATCGGCGGGCTGGCGATTCATTTTCATACCCGGGGCAAAGTCGATCCGCTTTACCGGCCGACCTCCACTCTTGACGTGGACTTTGGCATCACCCTGGCGGCGGACGCGGGGCTGGCCGCTCCCGCCGCATTCGCTCTCTCGCTGGCAGTATTTTCCGAGGATGAGAAGGGGCGGGTGTATCGGGACAGCAGGCACGGAAAGCTGTTTGTGGATTTCCTCACCGAGCATCCGCCCGCGACGACCGGAACCCGCAACGTCAGTGAGCTGAAGACTTCCATCTGTCCCGGAGTGAATCGGGCACTGCTGAGTCCGATCAAGCGGAAGGTCACTGGCTACGACCCCCATGGGGAGCTGCGGGACTTTGCGATTCCGTTTTGTGACTACGGTCCGCTGCTTGTTTTGAAACTCAATGCCTTCGCCAAGCGCTCCACGGGAAAGCGCGCCAAGGATGCTTATGACATCCTTTCGCTTATCCGTTCGGCCGTGGATTGACCGGAAGCGGTGGTCGCTTCATTCGGAGCGGAAAAGAAATCGGACAATCCGGGCCTCGCGATCGCCCTCACGACTTTGAAGGAACATTTTTCCGGTGTGGATCGGCTTGGACCGACTCTGGCCGAGTCGTTTTATCTAGGGCCTGTCCCAGAATCGGCGATTTTTGACCGAATCCTCAAAACTGTTCATTTGGACAATTAAAAAATCTTCTAGTTTCTACGCTGATGCGCTCGATCTCTGCAATTACCTCGAATCCAGCTCGCAAATCCGCATTTTTCATGGGGCCGGGACGCAGTTTCCCCTATCACGCCGTGGCGGGGTCTTGATTTCCGGTTGCGTCGGCGATGTGCTTCAGGCAGCTCGCGCTTGCGGCGGTCGTGGCTTTTCTTCCTGAGCCTCTTTGCGCTTTTTCTCAGCTTCCGCCATCCGGGCAACCACCCACAAGTTATGTGTGAGTGCCGCCCAACCTACCGCCAGCTCCCTATTTTCAAATCCCTTGGCTAACAACGGACGCCCACAAAATACATTCCTGAAGATGCCAATCCGAGCCTCGGTGCCGGCTCTTCTCTTGAGTCCCTCGCGAAAGCCCGGCTCGGTGGCAAGCTTGTCTGATAACTCGGATACATCACGCGGACAAAAGCCATTCCGAATTCCGCGCCGCTCCAACATCGCGCTATTGAGCTTGCTCGCCAGGCCGCGATCTCCCCACACGTTTTTGACATCCATTTTCTGATCGTCCACAAGGCGCTTGAGCGCGGGCGTGGCAAGGGCGGAATCACTTGGATTGTCTTGATATATCTTGTAGTCAACGATGATTCCATCGGCGTTTTCCCCCAGCCAGAGTTTGTTGCCAAACTCAACAGCCGCACCTGCCTTGCCACGCTTGATTATGTTGATTGAGTCGTCGTAGAGGCTCAGGATCTTCTCTCCATTGGCAACCTGACGCCCGCCGATCATGCGCTCGTGGGCTTGTTTGACCGCGGCGGGAAGTTGACGTAAAACGTTTTCCATGCGGTCGATGATCTGTTGAGCCTGGGCTTCGCTCAGATCGCTTTCGTGACGGCGTGTCTTGAGTGCTTCGAGATGTAGTGCGGCATGTCTGGCGATGCGTTTCTCCAGGGTTTTCATTTCGCGCAGCACTTTCTTGCGTTGCTTGCGGCCATCCGATGCTTTGCCCTTCGCTGTCATTTTCATGCAAAGGGTGTTCATGTCACTGAGGAACTCCAACGGTTCTTGGCCCATCCGGTTTTTCAACCCGTGCTTGCGGATGAGTGTGGTGGCTTTCATCAGGGTGCGTGCGGCGTCACGCAACAAGACCCAGTCGATGGGAAAATGAATGTCGGCCTTCAGGCA
Source organism: Akkermansiaceae bacterium (assembly GCA_947491475.1). Lineage (GTDB taxonomy): Bacteria > Verrucomicrobiota > Verrucomicrobiia > Verrucomicrobiales > Akkermansiaceae > Luteolibacter. The sequence continues at coordinate 30,760 of CANLKN010000043.1, forward strand.
GGTGCTGTCAAAATACACATCATCAAAGCTAACAGATTGCGGCAGTCCGAATACGGCCGATGGTGTTTGCTCTCCGATGATATGTGAATCGGCGACGGCTAACAGGGCGTTGAATTTTTCGTTGATGGTGCGCACGCTCTGCTCGCTGACCCACTTGCCAAACCGATCACTGGAACTCTTGGCGAATGTGGTGACCGCATCGATTTCGCCGACGTGGAGGAACCATTGCAACAGCGGACTATCGGCCAGCCGGGCGCAGAAATCGCGATGCCCGAGGCCGATGAGTTTGCGCGCGATATTGGAGCGTAGTGCGAGCACGCTCATGCGGGCGAATCGTCCCAAGAATTTGGCACTGGCTTTCTTTGGATTGATTTGCCGGTCGGCCAGCGCGAGGTTGATGAATTCCTGTTCCAGACCCGAGCTGGAGAGAATCAGGTCGATGCGCTCAAAAAAGGCCCGCTGTTCGCGGTAGTCCAAGGGGCCATAAACGCAAGGAAGTGCTGGACGAAGGGCGGGTTGGTAGGTGAAGGTAAACACGGTTCGGGCGGATGGTTTTGTCTGCTAAACAAATCATAAGGCCCGAATTTCAGGCATGGGAGTCTTTTTAGGCTCTCATGCCTACTTTTTTCTTTGTCCAAATCCCT
>CANLKN010000044.1 GCA_947491475.1 Akkermansiaceae bacterium
AGAGGTTGCCGAAGTTGGTTTCCTGCTGGCGGACGTTGGTGCGGCGGCCTTCGAGATAGACCGAAGATTTGCCGAGGATGAGTCCGTCCTTGGTATTTATGACTGTGGCGACAGCGTCGGTGACGGCTTTCACCGTGCCACCGCGGGTGCCGACCGCGTAGGGATCGGCCGCGCCCCACTGGGCAGTGACGGCGGTGGCGGTGACGGCGATGTTATCGCTGGCGCTGTTCACGGCGGTGATGTGGCCGGCGGCGTTGAAGTCCACGACGAGGCGGCCGAGGTATTGATACTGGCCGTCTCCGCTGACGACGGCAACCGTGCGGCCGTCGAGGTCGGTGGTGCTGAAGGGATAGGCACCGGCGGCACTGTCACCAGGCTGGAGGATGCCGGAGTTGCTAAAGATCGTGCCAGATCCGCCGGCGACGATGATGTCGACATGGCGGAGTTTGGTGGCGAGCAGCTTTTCGTTGTCGATCTGCTGGAGCTGGGTGGCCATGACGATCTTGTTGCAACCGGCAGCGACGAGGGCGTCGATGGTCGGCTGAAGATGGGCAGCGAGGGCGTCGATGTCGTAGGTGCGTGGCGAAACGACGACGGCACCGGTCGGGCCGGTTACCGTCACCAAACCGGGTGACGAGATGCTGGCGAGGTCAGGCGGCGTGACGCCGAGCACGCCGATCTTCTCGCCGCCGCGCTCGATGATGGCGGACTTGGCGAGTTTGGCATTGGTGGGCGAGGCGCTGATGCCGGGGTAGTTCTCGTTCGGGTGCGGGGCGAAGGCGCCGGTGTTACGGATGGCGCTGGTGTAGCGGGTGTTCAGCGTCGAGTCGGCGCTGAAGTCGAGGTTCGCGCTGAGGAATGGGAAGGCCGCGCCGTAGTGGCGCATGGTGGTCCGGCTGGTCTGCGGCACGGGCAGCACGATGTTGGCGAATTCGGTGGTGCCGAGGTCCCACTCGTGGTTGCCGATGCAGGTTGCGTCGAAGCCGATCGAGTTCATGATCGCGATGTCCGGGCGGCCGGGGTTTTCGCGCAGATCGACGCCGCTTGCATTGTAGCCGAAGCCGAAGCCGAGGGCGGTTTTCAATGCCGCGCGGGTGGAGATGTCATTGCCTGCGGAGAGGAAGGCACCGGGGATGAAGCAATCGCCCGCACCGATGGTGATGGAGGCGTTGTTGCCGACGGCGTCTTCGATCTTGTCCACCAGTGCCGCGAACTGTGGGGCCGCGGCGATGGAGGAGGTATCGGCTTCCATGTCGGAAGCGTGAAGGACTTGCAGGCGGAAGGAGGCGGGGTTGATTTCGTAAACACCGACACCGCCGGCGACGGAGTTGTCGATGTTTCCTTCATAGCCGACCACGGCGAGCACGGTGCCGGTCGGGCTGTCGGGCGCGTCGATGATGGTGACGGTTTCCGGCGAGATGAGACCTTGGCCGCTGTCGTTGATGTAGCGAAGGACTTGCGGTGAAGCGGGGTTGGTGATGTCCACGACGATCACGCCGTTCTGGCGTTCCATCCCGGCGACGGCGATCACGGTGCCGCCGGCGAGAGTGGTGACAGCGACCGCTTCGGGCTCGGGGCCCTTGGCAGCGGAGCGGGCGTCGAAGGCGGTCTTGAGGCCTCCGTCGTTCGCGTTGTGGCGCTGCGGGTCGCGGCCGAAAAGCTCGGTTTCCAGCGGCAGGTGGGACACGAAGCTGAGCGAGTTGTCGGCTTCCTTTTTCCAAAGCGAAAGGCCGCGGCTGCCCATGCTGACGATCTTGTCGAGATCGGACGCGGGATCCACCGGGCCGTTGAGCGATTGGTCCTTGAGGATGTTCAGGCGGCCGTAGTCGTTGTTATTTGTGGACGGAGTGAATCCGGCGGCGAGGCCGTAGGTGGTCACGGCGGAGGCGAAGCGCTGGATGTCGCCGTCGTCGACGCGGGCGTCGCCTTCATCGGCGGTGATGACGTAGGTCTCGCCGGCGGCGGACCAGGTGGCGAGGCCGTCCGGCATGTGCAGACCGAACGTGGCGTTGGTCACATCAAAGACGTCATCGCTGTCGGAGGCATCGATGGTGATCGCGCGCTGGCCGAGGTTGGTAACGTTGAGCCAGGTGAGTGTGGCGAGGTCGAGCGTGGCGATCGCATTGTTTTCCTGGAGGCCGACGAAGAGCTTGGTGTTGTCCGGGCTGAAGGCGAGATACTCGGGCTCGATGTGGAAGTGTTTGGTCTTGGTATTCGCAGCTTCGAAGGACGTGTGATCGCGCAGTCCGGCGATCAATGCGGGCACTGCGCTGAAGTCGACGGTGGTGACCGGGAGCGTGGCGAGGGCGGCGGCGAGGGTGCTGGAATCGAGGCCGGTCAGGTCGGCGACGGTGACCGAGCCAGGTTGCTGGACGCCGTCGAAGGCGGCGATGTTCACCGCGCCGGAGCCGGCCCAGGCGTGCTGGGCCTCGTTGGCGACAGCGACTTTGCCGTTCTTGATGGTGACCATGTCCGGGTGGTAGCCGGCGGCGATGGAGCCGATCACGGCGCCGGTTTCGAGATTAAAGAACACCAGTCGGCCGAGTTGCGGGATGGAGGTGGTGTAGTCAGTGCCGCCGACGTTGACGGTGGAGCCATTGAGCGCCGCGGCAACGCCGATACCCGATCCGTCGCGGTCAAGTGCCACGCCGGTGACGTCGCTGTAAACGAAGCCTGCCACTGGATTGGCGGCGAACCAAGCGGCGGCATTGACAGTCGCATGGGCAGCGAAGGAGGTGCCGTTATGGCGGTAGAGGCGCACGCCACCGGCGGAGTTGTCGGTGACGGCGAGGGTGTGCTGAGTCGGTGAGAAGGAAACGACTTCACCGGAGCCAACGGACATCGGGATGACCTGATGTTGGCGTAACCCGGTGACACCGGCATGGATTGGGGTGGTTGCGACGCAGGTGGCGAGCAGTGCGCCAAAGGTGGTGGAGTGGAAACGGGATTTCATGGTGTTGGAGTGCGATCTTGAGATGCGCTCGCAGACTGTCCGCGATCCCTCACATGCCAACCGATAGATTGTTAAAAAATAATCACCCGGATGAAGAAATCGTCACTCCACATTCCTGATAGATCCTAGCGACAGGATGCGGCGCAAAATCGGAAAAAACGTGGGATTTGACCGTGCTTGGCAATGGTTTCAGTAGCCGGGCAAGCAAGTGCCTGCAAACGCCCAAGAGGCCTCGCAGGAACGGCGTTTCGTGCATCAGAGAGCATTTTTTCAAATTGCGTGCCGTGGAAAAGTCCACCCGGACACAGAATCAGGCCGAATCGCGTCTTGCCACCCGGGGAAAAACCCGCCATAGCCCCGCCCCCCCGCGGTTTCAGACCGAAACCACCGCTCCAAATCAAATCATCGTTCCATGTCCCTGAAGATCCGCAACCTCGCCATCATCGCCCACGTTGACCACGGCAAAACCACGCTCGTGGACCAACTGCTGTCGGCCGGCGGCACCTATCGTGAAAACCAGGCGCATACCGAACGCGCGATGGACTCGATGGACCTCGAAAAGGAAAAAGGCATCACCATCAAGGCCAAGAACACCTCCATCCACTGGGAAGGCTACACCATCAACATCGTCGATACCCCCGGCCACGCCGACTTCGGCGCGGAAGTGGAGCGCGTGATGAAAATGGTCGATGGCGTGCTTCTCGTCGTCGATGCCTCCGGTGGCCCGCAGGCGCAAACCCGCTTCGTGCTGCGCAAGGCGATGCAGGAAGGCCTCAAGCCAATTGTCGTGATCAACAAGATCGACCGACCGCTCGCCGATCCTCTCAAAGTGCATGACCAGGTGCTCGAACTCTTCCTCGATCTCGATGCCGACGAAGAACAGTTCAATGCCCCGTTCTCATATGGTTCCGCCCGCGACGGCTATTTCATGGACCATCCGGACGACGAGCGGAAAGACTGCATTCCGCTGCTCGAAAAAATCGTCAAGTTCATCCCCGAGCCGAAAGCCGATCCGGCGGCTCCCTTCCACATGCTCGTCTCCAACATCGAGTGGGATGACTACGTCGGCCGCGTTGCCATCGGAAAAGTGTTAGGCGGCAGCGTCACCAAGGGCGACACCATCTGGCTGCTCCGCAAGGACGGCACCAAACAACAGTCGAAGGTCATGAAAACCTTCACCTACTCCGGCCTCGCCACCGCCGACTCCGAAGGCTGCGGCGCGGGGGGCATCGTCGGCATCGCCGCCGGCATCGAAAACATCGACATCGGCGAAACCCTCACCGCCGACGGCGAAATGGAGGCTCTTCCCTTCGTCGCCATCGACCCGCCGACCGTTTCGATGCAGTTCTCCATCAACGACGGTCCGCTCGCCGGCAAGGAAGGCAAGCACGTCACCTCCCGCGCCATCCGCGATCGTTTGATGCGCGAGTTGAAGACCAATATCTCCATCACCGTGGAAGACACGGATCTATCAGGTGTGTTCAACGTCTCAGCCCGTGGAGCCATGCAGATCGCCGTGCTGGTCGAACAAATGCGCCGCGAAGGATTCGAAGTGCTGGTTTCCCGTCCGGTGGTGATTTTCCGTCGCGACGATGCGGGCAAGTTGCTCGAACCGTTCGAGACCCTCTATGTCGAAGCACCCGGCGACTACACGCAGGGCATTCTCAAAATCATGATGAACCGCAAGGGAGTGATGGAACACATGGATACCGAACCCTCGGGCCGGACCTTCATTCAAGCGACCATCCCCACCCGCGGCTTGATCGGCTTCGAAACGGAACTGGTCAACCTGACATCCGGCCATGGCATCATGAGCCACTTGTTCAAGGAATACGGTCCGCACTCGGGTGAAATCCAGAACCGCACCACCGGCACGCTCGTTTCGATGGACTCCGGCACCGCCACGCCCTATTCGCTGCAAATGCTCGAAGAGCGCGGCATCCTCTTCGTCGCTCCAGGCGATGCGGTTTACGGCGGCATGCTCGTCGGGGAAAACCCGCGCGTCGGCGATCTGCCGGTGAACCCGGTGAAGGAGAAGCACCTCGACAACATGCGCTCCTCCGGCAAGGACAAGACCTCCAAGCTCACGCCGCCGGTGCGTTTCTCGCTCGAACGCGCCATCGAATACATCGACATCGACGAACTCGTCGAAGCCACGCCGAAAAACATCCGCCTGCGCAAGCGCGTCCTCGATGCCAACGCCCGCAAGCGCGCCGCCAAAGGCGCCACCGTTGAAGACCGCAGCAACCGCGGGTGAGGTCTTCCAGGAAGCTTCAAATCAAAAGCAAGGATTCCATTCCGAAAGTCTCCTCTGCTTTTACCACGGCACGCATAATTTACCCTTGCAGCACTCGAAGCGCGCCGCGAACCATTGCCTCCACCGGTGCGGCGGGCTCGTTTTCGAGCACCACGCGCAGTGCCTTGCGCGCATCCACCTGCTTGTAGCCCAGCGCCAACAGCGCCAACTCCGCATCCGCTGCCGCCTCACTCACCGCCCCAGCCGCCGCGTCCTGCCACGTATCGGCCACGCCCACCTTGTCCTTGAGTTCCAGCACGATCCGCTCCGCCGTTTTCTTGCCGAGCCCCTTAATGCGCGAGAGTTCGGCCGTATTTCCCGCCACCACACAACTCTTGAATCGCGAAACTGGCATGCCGCTCAGCACCGCCATCGCGATCGCCGGGCCGATTCCGCTCACCCGGTCGATGAGCATCAGGAAAACATCGCGTTCCTCTTCGGTGGCGAATCCATACAGCGTGTGCGCCGTTTCACGGATGTGCAAATGCGTCCGCAAATCCACCTCCAAACCCTCCGCCGCATGCAAACGGTCAAAGGTCGAAATCGGCACAATCACCTCGTAGCCCACGCCCTGCACATCCACCACCAGCCGGTTCGGATACGCCTCGATCACCTTGCCCCGCAATCTTGCAATCATCGCCGGCAACCTTGGCGGCGCGCTGATCGCCGTCAATCCAGATCCGAAATCCGATGCGGCTTCACAAACCCCAAAGCTTCGACAATTTCTGCGAAACGCACCGAAATCCTTGACACTCCCCACAAATCCGCGCTTTCTTCCCCCCCGCGCCATGCTGCAAAGCACCCGTAGCTCAATTGGATAGAGCGTCTGACTACGAATCAGAAGGTTAGGGGTTCGAGTCCCTTCGGGTGTACCACTTGAAAATACGAGAAAAGTCCTGATTTACAGGGCTTTTTTCATGTCTGGGCCTAACGCGGCCATTCCGTGGGTTGCCGCCGGATTCCGGAAAAACGGTGCAAAATTGGCAACTGTTTTGGCAACTATTTTGGGTTTCTTAAATAATCCTCACGCTGACATCTGCCGCCTTGTGCCCAATCCTCGCTGCCATGAACAAGTCATCAGGAAAAAACGAGCCCACCGGCTACCCGGAATTCGCCGTGCGCGCGGAGATCATTTGCGGCTATGCCCATGCGCTCCATGAATTTCCCCATGGCCTCACATTGGCCGCTTGCTGGGCGATTTCCTCTTCTTCACTCAATATCCATGCGGGTTCCTCATCGAGTTCGAGCTGATAGTGGGCGGCTTCAATCACCACGCGCCCGTTGGTCTGGCAATACCATTCCAGATACAGCGAGTTCCCCCAATGTCAGGGAAACGGCTGTTTGGCGGAGTCGAACTCCATCAATTCCTCCATCGAGCCATCCGGGATCTTGACGGTGCGCAGGTCGGATTCCCAGCCTGGCCTGACGCCATACAGCAATCGCCGGATCACATCTTCGCCGAAGAACACGATAAGGTCGCCGGCGATGCGGCGTTTCAGGTTGGCTGCTGTTCCGCGCCATGACGCTTGAAGAACATCTCCGCCTTATGAAAGCCAAGCCCCAGCATTTCCGCTGCCTGTCCGCGTGAGAGTCTGCCTTCGCGGTAGCTTTCCATGGTCAACATCTCGCGCGCCCGCACTGCCGCACTGCCGCATTACCGGTGTCCAGTCCGAGCAGAGGCTTCCACGAATCAGGAAGATCAATAATCAGGTTCATGCGACGACACTATCCTCTCTCGCAGGGGTGGCAAGGAACCTGTCGCCGAAACAAGGATGGTGGCAGTTGCTGGCGAAGCGGCTGCGCTGGCGCTTGCGGTATTTCAGCGAATCTGCGCGGTCTGGATAGTCCCGCCCGCCGTTCAGCGGTTGAGGCGTTGGTTGGCGTCGCGGATCAATTCGAGGATGTAGCGGTTTTGATTGTCTGGGGTGACATCGAAAGGGGCCTGGTCGGTGAGATTCGGGTTGGCGATGTCATAGTTCCAATAGGCGGAAAGTGGCACCCGGGCGGCGACGATTTCCGCGAACATGGCTTCGACCTCGGAGCGGCGTGTGGCGAAATCCGGTGACTGCGGATCGGGGCCGAATTCGCCAATGAAAAGTGGTTTGCCGGTTTGTTGGGCGAGCTGCATGGTGACTTTCACGCAAGAGGCGAAGTCCTGACCAGGCATGCCATGGCCGGGGTGTTTCGCGCCGCCGGGACCATAGACGTGCAGCGTGAGGGTGTTCACAGGCTGCGGGTTGTCCTCGATGAGGGTCTGCCGGAAATCTTCGATGGTGTTGAACGGCTCCCAGGTGGCGTGGCGGCGCAGGGCCAACGAGGAGGAGCGGGGCACGGCGTCGCCGGTGATGATCGGACGTTTTGGATCAATCTCGCGCACGGTTTCCGCGAAAAGACGGTAGGCGGTTTGGAGTTGTGACGATTTCGGAGCATCTTCCGGCACACGCTTTTCCGGACTACCGAGCCGCACCTGGGTCCACATGGGGGTGAAAGGAGGTTCCGGCAGGTCGGCACAGAGCATGCGTTCGTTGCCAAATTCCCAAGCCCAAAGCGCCGGGTGGTCTTTGTAGCGGTCAACCACTTCGCGGGTGTAGGTTTTCATGAACGCGATGGTCTTGCTCTGCGGGTCGCCCCAGGCAGCGACGGGCTCTTTCATCAGGTCGGGCACGGCGAAGGCGGTCCAGAAAAGCGAGGGAATGATGCCGATGCCGAGCCGCCCGCACTCGTTGACGAACTGGTCCATCAACTCAAAGTAGCGTGGCTTGTCGCTGAGATAGAGGTTCCAATCCGTGGGGTAGAAGCCGCCAAAGTTGGTGCGGATGAAGGGGATTTCGTGGCTGCGGATGGTGGCCAGGCCTTGCTTGTGGGTGGTGTCCGCAGGGTTGGCCACCAAGCGGGTGAAGCCGTTGAAGTAATTGATGCCCATGCCGCAGTAGGGCTTGCCGCTGCGGTGGAACTTGCCCTCGGTGACTTCGAGTGGCTGGGCGCTGGCGGCAAGGACTGATGCGCAGCAGATGAGCAGAGTGATGTGCTTTATCATGTGAAAGATACCCAGCCTGTGGGAGATTTCTTGCAAGACGGTGCACGTGTGCACTCACCCGGGCGGCCCAACGAGACCGCGATCAGAGTGATTACGGATTTCCCGAGATCTCACGCGAGCTCTTCCTTGCGCAGACTCACGATCGGAGCCAGCACGGTGGGCAGTTGCTGCATTTTGGCGAGTGCCTTGCGCATGCTGTCTTCCTGCGTCTCATGCGTCAGGATGATCAGGTCGGTCTGGCTCTCGCCTTCCTGGGACTCGTGCTGGAGCACTGCGTCGATGGAAACGTCGCCCTCGGCGAGGATGCGGGTGATTTCCGCCAGCACGCCTTTTTGATCCGCGACTCGCAGTCGCAGGTAAAATGCGGTGAGCGTTTCCTCAATCGGCAGCACCGGGGTGGCGTGCAGTTTGTCAGGTTGGAAGGCGAGGTGCGGCACGCGGTGGCCGGGATCCGCGGTGTGCAGCCGCGCGATGTCCACCAAGTCAGCGATCACTGCGGAGGCGGTGGGCTCGCTGCCCGCGCCTTTTCCGTAGTAAAGTGTGGTGCCCACGGCATCGGCCTGGACCATCACGGCGTTCATCGCGCCCTCGACATTGGCGATGAGTCGTTTGGCGGGCACCAGCGCCGGGTGCACGCGCAGCTCGATGCCGGCGGCGCGGCGGCGGGTGATTCCTAACAACTTGATGCGGTAGCCGAGTTGTTCGGCGCAGCGAATATCGGCGGATTGCAACTGGGTGATGCCTTCGATGTGCGCTTTGTCGAACTGCACCGGGATGCCGAAGGCGATAGCGCTCATCAGCGTGATTTTGTGTGCGGCGTCCACGCCCTCGATGTCGAAGGTGGGGTCGGCCTCGGCGTAGCCGAGCGTCTGCGCGTCCTTGAGCGCGGCGGCGAAATCGAGGCCCTTGTCGCGCATTTCGGAGAGGATGAAATTGGTGGTGCCGTTGATGATGCCGGCGATCCACTCGATGCGGTTGGCAGTGAGCCCCTCGCGCAGCGCCTTGATGATCGGGATGCCGCCCGCCACCGCCGCTTCGAAAGCGACCATCACGCCCTTCTCGCGCGCCGCTTCGAAAATCTCGGTGCCGTGTTTGGCGAGCAGCGCCTTGTTGGCCGTGACCACGTGCTTGCCGGCGGCGATCGCCTCCAGCACCAGCTCGCGGGCGATGCCATAGCCGCCGATCAATTCCACCACGATGGCGATCTCCGGATTGGCGATCACTTCGCGCGCATCATTCACCACCTTCACTCCGTCGCCGACGATTTCCCTCGCCCGCTTAACGTCAAGGTCGGCGACCATGGTGATCTCGATGCCGCAGCCGGCGCGCCGGCGGATTTCCTCCTGATTGCGGGTGAGCACCTGGAAGGTGCCGCTGCCGACCGTGCCAATGCCCAAGAGTCCGACTTGAATGGGATCCATGAATGAAATTCCGCTTATAGGTTTGAAATCATCAGGAAAAACCGGCGACCTGCCGGGTTTCCGGGGCCACTCTTGATTCTCCCCCGCTGCGGATCAATGCCAATTCACAGCCACTGTTGCAGGGAGTGAGTCCAATGCTTGAAATCGAAACGCCGTGCCACCGCTAACGAGGAGCATCGACCACGATCTTGATGCCTTCCTGGCGGAGGTTGGTCTGGAATGCCTCGCTGATTTGTGAGAGCGGGAAGCGGTGGGTGATGAGTTTTTCCACCGGGATGCCGATGCGCGCGGCGCGCTGCAGGAAGTGATAGGCGTTCGGGTATTCCCAACTGTTGTAGGCCCAGGTGCCGACCAACATGATTTCCTTCTTGCAGAAATCCTCGTGTGGATTGACCGAGCACAGGCCGTTGTCCACGAAGAAACCCACCTCGCAGACGCCGCCGCCGCGCCGGACCAGCTTGAAGATCGAGCTCGCCGCCTGTGGCACGCCGGTGACGGAAAACGCGAAATGCGCGCCCATGCCCTTGGTGACATTCAAGACCTCCGCAGCCAGGCTTTCAGCTGAGGGGTAGCCGCGGAAGTTGATGGTGTGGTCCGCCCCCATTTCGCGGGCGAGATCGAGGCGGCCGTCGTTGCCATCGATGGCGATGATGTTGTTGACGCCGGCGGTGCGGAGGATGGCCACCAGCATCAGGCCGATGGGGCCGCAGCCCTGCACCACCACGCGGTTGCGGAAGTTGATGAGGCCGGTCATTTTCGCGCGTTCCAGCGCATGCGCCGCCACCGCAGCCGGCTCGATGAGCACGCGCAGGTCGAGGCTCATGTCGTTGACCACGAAAAACGAGGAACCCGGGCGGATGATCAGCCATTCGCCGAAGTAGCCGTTGAAATGATTGTCCGGCTCGTCGGGCAGCAGGCCGTAGATGCGCAGGTCGTCGCAGAGGTTGGCTTTGGAAGGATTGTATTTGGCGATCATGCAGGCGTCGCTGGTATCCAGCGTGCTGGTGACGATCTTGTCGCCCACGCGCACCGGCTTGCCCACGCTGTCCATCTTGATGGCTGAGCCGACCTGCACCACCTCGCCGGTGCCCTCGTGGCCGAGCACCACCGGGATCAAATTGAAGGGATCGTTTTTGAAACAATGAACGTCGGTGCCGCAAATGCCGCAGGCTTCCACGCGCACCAGGATCTCGTTCTCGCGGATTCCACGCAGCGGAAATTCCTTCAATTCGAGGTGCTCCTTGGCCGTGAGCACTGCGGCGCGGCCGGTGGTGGGAATGGCTTGGGGCGTGGTTGCGTGGCCGGTTTGTGACAATACATCGCGGACGATGCGTTCGATTTCAGATGGATCCATGGAAATGGGTGAATTGTGGTTTTTCTCAAAGCGGCCGCAGCAGATATCCCGCCACCCAGCCTTCCTCGCCGCGGTCATTGCGGCACCAATGCCAGCCGTGGATCTGGCGCACGGATTCGAGATGATCGCCGCGGCGGATCGTCAACACTGCGGGATCGAAATCCGAGTTCGCCGTGAAAATGCCGGCGCCCAGCGGCTTGAGGATTTCCTCCGGCACGTAGCCGTCATTGCCCGCCGCGTCAGTCGCCCACACCCAGCCTGGCCAAGCGCGGTCGGCCTGGCCCACGCGCACCTCGTCGCCGGACCTCAAGCGGATGGGATCGCTGTCTTTTTCCTCATAATCGGAGTTTGCGATGAAGGTGGCCATGGGTCGGGCAAGAGGGAAGCAGTTCCGCAAGGAAAGGCGAAGCGGGATTTTGCAGATGGACACAATGAGGGATGATCGGCGGATTCTCCCTTGATTCTTGGAGACCCCGCTCCGAATCTGCGGCCGCATGCCTGCCACAACCTCACCCTCTCCGAGCGTTCCCGATTCCACCGGCCACTTCGGCCAGTTCGGCGGAATGTTTGTGCCGGAAACCCTGATGGCTCCGCTGCAGGAACTCGCCGCGGCGTATGAATCCGCTAAAAACGATCCGGCGTTTTATGCCGAGCTCGACGACTTGCTGCACAACTACTGCGGCCGCCCGACCCCGCTTTATTTCGCGGAGCGCTGGACCGATTTGTTAGGCGGCGCGAAAATCTATCTCAAGCGCGAGGACCTGCTGCACACCGGCGCGCACAAGATCAACAACGCGCTCGGCCAGATTCTGCTCGCCAAGCGCCTCGGCAAGAAACGCATCATCGCCGAGACGGGTGCCGGCCAACACGGTGTGGCCACCGCCACCGTTTGCGCGCGCTTCGGCATGGAATGCGTGGTTTACATGGGCAAGGTGGACATGGAGCGGCAGGCGCTCAACGTGGCCCGCATGCGGCTGATGGGTGCCGAGGTGCGCGCCGTCACCGCCGGCCAAGCCACTCTCAAGGAAGCGGTGAACGAAGCGATGCGCGACTGGGTGGCCAGCGTGGATCACACGCATTACATTCTCGGCTCCGCGCTCGGCTCGCATCCGTTTCCGATGATCGTGCGCGATTTTCACCGTGTGATCGGTGTGGAATCGCGCCGCCAGATTTTGGAAAAAGAAGGCCGGTTGCCGGATCTGTTAGTCGCCTGCGTCGGCGGTGGATCGAACGCGATCGGCCTGTTCCATCCATTCATCGCCGATGAAAACGTCCGCATGGTGGGCGTGGAAGCCGGCGGCGACGGCATCATCCCCGAGCGCCATGCGGCGCGTTTCCAAGGCGGAAAACTCGGCGTGCTGCAAGGCACCAAAACCTGGTTGCTCGCGAATGACGACGGCCAGATCGAACTCACCCACTCGGTTTCTGCAGGCCTAGACTACGCCGCCATCGGGCCGGAGCACGCCTACCTCCATGACATCGGCCGCGTGGAATACACTTATGCCACCGATGCCGAAGCGCTCGCCGCCTTCAAGGAACTCGCCTACAGCGAAGGCATCATCCCGGCGCTGGAAAGCGCCCACGCCATGGCCTATGTTTCCAAAATCGCCGGCAGCCTGCCGAAGAGCGCGATCCTCATCGCCAATCTATCAGGCCGCGGTGACAAGGACGTGGAGCAGGCGTCGAAATATTTGCTGTAATTTAAAGTAGTGGCCTTCTCGGCTAGTGGTTCAAACCAAGCCGACGGGGGCATTCAATCAGGTTGGTCCAGCCCAAAAGCCTGAGCAAGCTGCGTGAAACCAGTCAGGGGGCGTGACCGGGGACAGGATCACCACCGCTGGCCCAGCCACTGCGCCGCTTGTTTGGCGAAGTAGGTGAGAATCATTGAGGCGCCCGCGCGTTTGATGGCGGTGAGCGATTCAAGCGCGGCGGCTTTTTCATCCAGCCACCCGGCTGCGGACGCGCTTTTGATCATGAGATACTCGCCGCTCACCTGATAGGCCGCCACTGGCAGCGTGCTGGTTTCGCGCACCTTGGCGATGACATCCAGATAGATGCCCGCGGGTTTCACCATCAGCATGTCAGCGCCCTCGGCCTCGTCCAACAAAGTTTCGCGCACTGCCTCGCGGGTGTTTCCGGGATCCATCTGATAGGTTTTCTTGTCACCTTCTTTGGGGGCGGAATCGAGCGCGCCACGGAAGGGGCCGTAAAATGCGGAAGCATACTTCGCGGTATAACTCAGGATCGAGACATCGGAAAAACCTTCCGCATCCAGAGCCTCGCGGATGGCGCCCACGCGGCCGTCCATCATGTCGGAAGGTGCCACGATGTCGGCCCCGGCGCGGGCATGGCAGAGAGCCTGCTGGCATAGGATTTCCACGGTCTCGTCGTTGAGAATCACCAGTTCGCCGCGCTCGTCGCGTTGCACCAAGCCGTCGTGTCCGTCTGAATTGTATGGGTCGAGCGCCACATCGGTGATCACGCACAAGGAAGGATGCGCAGCCTTCAACGCGCGGATCGCACGCGGCACCAACCCGTCGTCATTGTGGCACTCCGCCGCATCCTGCGTCTTGAGGGTTTCCTCAATCTTCGGAAACAGCACCACCGCCGGAATGCCCAGCGCATGCGCTTCACCCGCTTCGCGCACTAGGCTTTCGAGCGACCAACGGGTCACGCCCGGCATCGAGTTGATCGGCGTGTCGTGCGCATCCTCATGCAGGAACAGTGGCAGGATGAAATCCGCAGCACAGAGCGTGGTTTCACGGACCATCGAGCGGATCGCAGTCGTGCGGCGGTTGCGGCGTGGGCGAATCATGGGCGCAGCATGAACATCGAACGCTGAACTTCCAACACCGAACATAGGGAAAACAGGTTCACTCCGCCAGCGCGATGGCATTGGCCGCCGCATACTCGCGGGTGTGGCTGAGGCTGATCTGGATTTCGGTGATGCCTTGTTGATTGGCGAAGGCTTGCGCCGCGCCGCTGAGGCGGAGTTTTGGCGCGCCATTGTCATTGTGGACAACCTCCAGATCGTGCAGGCCGGCATTTCCGCCGATGCCGGTGCCGAGCGCTTTGGATGCCGCCTCCTTGGCGGCGAAGCGCGCGGCGTAGTGCATGGCGGCATCTTTGCGGGATTCGCAATACCCGCGCTCGGCCGGCGTGAAGATTTTCGTGAGAAAAGGCTCACCGTGGCGCTCGATGGCGCTGGCGATGCGCGCCACTTCCACTACGTCGATGCCGATGCCGAAGATGCGCATGATTTCAACCCGGGTAGGTGGCCATGAGGTCCTTCATCTCACGCACGGCGGCGGCCATGCCCACGCGCATCGCCTTCGAAACAATGCTGTGGCCGATGTTAAGCTCCGCCAGATGTGGCACCACCCACAGGCGGGTGAGATTTTCATAATTGATGCCATGGCCGGCATTTACCTGCAATCCGGCAGCATGGCCGGCAACAGCGGCATCGATCAGGCGTTTGAGCTCGGTTTCCACTTCCGCGCCGCTGGCATTGGCGAAACATCCGGTGTGCAGTTCTATCATCCCCGCACCACTCTCCGCAGCGGCCTGCACCTGGCCAAGCTCGGGATCGATGAACAGGCTGACTTGGATCCCGACAGCGTGAAGTCTTTCGACTGCCGCGCGGATCCGCTCGAATCCGCCGAGCACGTCCAACCCGCCCTCGGTCGTCAGCTCCTCGCGCGATTCAGGCACCAGGCAGCAATACTGCGGCCGGAGTTTCAAAGCGAGATCGACCATTTCCCCGGTGACGCCCATTTCCAAATTGAGCGGAATCGGCACCCCGGAGCGGATTGCGAAGGCGTCGGCATCCTGCATGTGGCGGCGGTCGCCGCGGACGTGCAGGGTGATGGAGTCCGCGCCGGCAGCCAGGGAATCATGGGCCGCCACCAGCGGGCTGGGCTCCGCATTCGGACACTCCGGAGTGCGCGCGTAACGGGCTTGGCGCAAGGTGGCGACGTGATCGATATTGACTCCGAGGAGCAAAGGCATGTGCGCCCTTAGCGCCGATAAGAGCCGCCCGCAAGACCCAGTTGCGCAAGTCAACGCGGGCTTGCTTCAAACCCGATCTCCTGAAAGGCTTTTGCTTTCTACTAACCCAATCCATGTCCATGCCTCCCTTTTACGTCATTGGTCACAAAAATCCGGATACAGACGCCATTTGCTCGGCGATCGGCTACGCGGCCTTGCTACGGCTGACCGGCGAAGAGCGCGACGCGGTGGCCGCGCGTTGCGGCGAAATCTCGCAACGCACCAAATGGGTGCTCGAGCGAGCCGGACTGGAACCGCCCGTGCTCGTCACCGACATCCGCACCAATGCCGGCATGATCTGCCATAGGAAAGTCATCAAGGTGGCCCCGTCCGACACATTCCTCACCGCTTACAGACGCATGCTCGCCGCGGAAATCCGCTGCGTGCCAGTCGAGGATGAGAATGGCGAGCTTTGCGGGATTCTCCGCTATTTCGACCTGCTCCGCCTGCTGCTGCCGGCAGATACCGAGGGGCTGAGCGTGCGGACCGTGCACGCATCCTTGTCCCACCTTGCCGCCACCTTGCAGGCCGAAAGCCTCAGCGTCGAAGGCTCACTGCCGGAGTGCGAGGAGGACCTGATCCTGCTGGTCGGGGCCTCGTCTCAGGAAACCGTGGAGGGCCGCCTCAAACGGGCCAAGAGCGACGGAAACGTCGGCCAATTCCTGGTGATTTGCGGCGACCGCCCGATTGTCCAGCGTGCGGCGATCGACTTCGGCGCGCGCGCGCTGCTGGTCACCGGCGGCATCCAGGTTTCCCAGGAAATCCGCGATTATGCCACGGCTCGCGGCGTGTATCTGCTGAGCTGCGCCCAAGACACGGCCAGCGCTTCCACGCTCATCCGCTGCTCGCGCACGGTGCGCCACGTGATGGAGCGCAATTTCGAAACCGTCTGCCACAGCGAGTCGGTCTCGAAGCTGCGCAAACTGCTGGCCTCATCGGAGCAGGACTTGTTTCCCGTCATCGATCATGGCGCAGGAAAGATGCTCGGCGTCATTTCCAAATCCGACCTTGTGGATCCGCCACGCATCCGGCTCGCGCTAGTGGATCACAACGAATACGCCCAGGCCATCAATGGCGTGGAGGAAGCGGAAGTGGTGGAGGTGATTGATCACCACCGCCTCGCCGGGGACCTCGTCTCGCGCGAGCCGATCCGCTATCTCAACGAGCCCGTCGGCTCCACCTGCACGCTGGTCGGCCGCAAGTATTTCCACCGCGGACTGATGCCGCAGCCGGGCGTGGCGATGTGCCTGTGCGCGGGCATTGTTTCCGACACGCTCTGTCTCACTTCGCCGACGACCACGCTGCTGGACCGTGAGATGCTCACATGGCTCACCGGTGTGGCGGGTGTGGATCCGAAACAATTTACCGAGGAATTTTTCGCCGTGGGCTCGCTGATCGCCAACGGCACGCCGGATGAAATTCTCAACGCCGACCGCAAGGAGTTCACCGAGCAGGGCATGAACGTGAGCATTTCGCAAGTCGAGGAGCGCGATCTTCACGGCTTCGCCGCACGCCGCGAGGAACTGGAAGCGGTGCTCATGGAGCTTCACAGCTCCCGCAAATACGATCTATCAGTCTTGGCCGTCACCGATGTTGCGCTGCATCACAGCATGATTCTCGCCGTCGGTCCGGAAAGCGCACTGGCCAAGCTGCCCTTCGAGCGCATGGACGACACCCTCTTCCACGCGCCCGGCGTGGTCAGCCGCAAGCGCCAGATTTTCCCAGCCGTTTGCGAGGCTATCCATCAGATGGAATAGCTCCGCCCCCTCCGGCATCCGCCCAACAAAAAAGGGCCGCGCCCCCGCGCGACCCGTTTTTTTGTCATGAAACAATTTGAAACCGGGGACCTCTCCCCTCGACGCGGACGAATTTGGGGAAAAACCCGGAGTCTGTCATGTCCCCAAATCATGGGACAGTGGCCGGGATCACGAGAGATCGAGAAATCCGCGGCGGATCGCCTCGCTGACGGCGGCCGGCAGGCTGCGGACGTGGAGTTTGTCGAAGCTGCGCTTGATGTATTCGGTCACAGAATGCTCGCTGAGCTTCAAATCATCGGCGATTTCCTTGCGGGTGAGGCCTTTGGCTGAAAGTTGCAATACCTCGCACTCGCGGGCGGAAAGCGCCTCCGCCGCAGGGATCGGGCTGAGCTGGCGGAAGGTTTGCAGGATCATGCCCGCGATCTTGGGATCAAGCGGCGTGCCACCGGCCAGAACTTCCTCCAGGGTTTCGAGCAGGCGCGAGGCGCTGCCGGCCTTGACCAGATAACCGTGCGCGCCGGCTTCCAACGCGGAGAAAACTTTCGCCTTGTCGGTGAAGGCGGTAAGCACCAACACGCGCGCCTCGGGCAGCAGCTCGCGGATTTTACGTATGCCGGCGATGCCGCTCATGCCGGGCAGGCCGAGATCCGAGAGCACAAGGTCCGCCACCAATCCGCCACGGATCGCCTCCAGCGCATCCTCCATCGTGGAGAAACTGCCGACGCATTGATAGTGCGCGCGCTCTTCCAGCACCATCGCCACCGATTCGCGGAAATCCGCGTGATCTTCGATCAGGATCAACCGGATCGCCGGGTCTTTGGGTGTCTTGGTGGCGGCCATGCCGCTTTCATAAACCCGAAACTCGAAATTCAAACCACCAAACACACGAAATCTTCAGTTGCTTGGATCTGAATGGGTGCAGTGGCCGCGCATATCAACTGCGCACAAGCAGCACCGAGGAGGAATCGTGGAGCAAGCGCTCGGTGTTGCTACCGAGCACCAGGTTCGCGAGCCACGAGCCTTCGCCGGAGCCGGTGACGGTGAGGTCGATTTTGGAGGCATCCACATGGGCGGCGATCGCCGCTGCCGGGGACTCGGCTTCGAGAATCAGGATTTTGGAATCTCAATCCGTTTTATCTGGGATTCCCGAGGGTTTGAGCGGTGCGATGAAATGCGGCAGCAGGAAGACGCTCACCGCCATGCTGGCGAGAATGCCGGTCACCGCCACCGCGCCGAGACTGGCCATCGCTTCATTGGATGCGAAGCAAAGCGAACCGAAGCCGATCGCGGTGGAAACGCCGCAGAAAAGGACCGCCTTGCCGGTGCCGTGCCACATCGCACCGATGTCGCCGCCATTGCGCCTCAGCGCCAAACCGATGTGGATGCTGTAATCAATCCCCGTTCCCAATAGCAGCGGCGTGGCGGCGATGTTGAGAAAATTCCAGCCGATGCCCAGCCATGCCATCGTCGCCAGCAGAATCAATCCACTCAGCGACATTACCGCCAGACAAAGCGCGACCAACCGCAGCGAGCGGAAGATCACCGCCAGCATCAGCACCATCAGCGCGGCCATCGGCAGGAACACGTCTGTTAGATCTTTTTTGACCAGCGGTGCCACGGCCGGCCGCAGCAGGTCCCATCCCGCCAGCCAGATGCCGCCACCATTCAGCGCGCGGAATTTTTCGTAGTCGGCTCCGGCAGGATCCACGCCGTCAGCCGGACGGAGCACGCCGACCACGCCGCCGCCGCCGTCCGCATTTCGCGAGACAAACATCCGCATCATTTCGCGCGCTCCGGGTGATTCTGGGAAAATCAGGTCATCACTCTGGATCATGCGTTTCATTTCCGCCAGCACGGCGCGGCCGAGCGCGATGCCTTGTTCGGAAAACCCGGCTGCATCCGCACTGGTGAGAAGCGTATCGGAATTTTCGGCCATTTCGCGCAACGATTCGCGGTTTGCCTGCTGGCGTGCCTCATCCGGCCACCACAACACGGGCAGATCGGCCGATCCAAGTCCGGAGTTGGCCGCCAACCGCTGTTTGGCTTCCACCAAACGATTGCGCATCGTCTCCGCGTCCGGGGCTTCGACCACCACGCGCAGCGCGTCGCTGCCCCACTGGGGGAACATTTCCTGCACGCGCTCGAAGCCCGCCATGGCCTGGCTGTTGCGCGGACGCAGCATCCGTTCATCGAAATCGATGCCCGGCACCCCTCGCCACAGCAAGCTGCCGACGGCAAACAACGCCAAGCCGGCAGCGACTAACAATGCCATTCTTCGCTGCGGAATCATTCCCGGTATTCCTGCTGCGAGCTCGCGGCTGGCACCGGTCTTGGCGACGAATGGCAGATAAAATCCCAACATCAGCGCGGCTCCTGCGATGATCCCACAGGCGACCATCGTGCCAAGCTGGGCGATGCCCGGCAGCCCGCTGCGGTTGAGCGCGAGAAACACCACCGCCGTGGTCAATGCGGCCCATGTCACGGAGCCTGCGGTCGCCCGCCACAAGGCGGCATGGCCGCGGTCCGCCACTTTGGCCTCCTGGCAGATCAACACCCCGTAGTCCACTGCCAGGCCGATCAGGATCGCAGCAAAACCCGCCGCCATGATACTGAGGTCGCCATAGATCCAGCCTGCCAACCCGATCGCGCTTGCAAAGGTCATGCAGAGCACCAGCGCCAGACCGCCTAACAAGACCAGCCGCCGCTGCATCCACCAGAATAGCAGCGCGATGAGGCCTGCGGTGATGCCCGCAGTGCCGCGCATATCGCGTTCCATTGCGCCGCCGATTTCCGAGGAAAACGCCGGTTCGCCTGTGAGATGGGATTTGGTGCCCGCACCCGCGCCCTTTTCACACTTTGCGATCACCGCCCGCACCTCATCGAGCCAGACGCCGGCCGTGCGGTAGTCGGGCACCGGTCGCGGCGCGTCGATCATCAATAAATGTCCGCGTCCGTCCGGGCTCTCGTAGCCGGCCGCACCATCGCTGGCACCGGCCAGCAAGGGCTCCAGCGCCGGATGGCCTAGAAAGCCGAAAGGATCGTGCGAGCGCATTGCCAAATCCTCGCCCTCCATCGCCGTGGCCACATCCGCGAGCGCCTTTTCCAGAGTGGCAGCCGCATTTTCCGGCGAGAGCGCCGCCGCTTGCGAGCGTGCGTTTTCCTGCGGGCCGTTTAGCCACAGATAGGCCAGCAACTCCGCCATGTCATTGCCGCCGTCCATCCACTGCGGTTGCCAGCGTGCCTGTTTCGCGACGTCCGCAGCCATGAGTTCGCGTGCCAGTGATTGCGCCATGTCCGCCATTTCCCCCTCGTCCTCCTCGCCGCCTTCGATCAGCACCACCAACTCGTCATTTTTGGAAAACGCTTCATGAAACACCTTGAGACCGCGCACTTCCGGCATCTCGGGCGGAAGCATGCCGAGGATGTCAGGGTCAAATCTCAGCCGCGTGATGCCCAGTGCCGCCGCCAGCACGCCGAGTCCCAAAATCAACATCATCACCGCACGCCGCGTCATGCCCGCAACCTAGACCAGAACGCCCCCGCCATGCGACAACGAATCCAGCCTGTCTCGGACGGCGGCTGTCTTGCCCGCCGTGTCGATCTTAACTGCAACCGCCAGGTTGGAAGCCCGGCCTCCGAAACAGCCAAGATGGATGTTTTCCATGCTCTGGCAAATTTCGCTGTCGCTCACTTTTTCGGCTGGCAAGGCCACCGAAGCGGGCTAGTTTTTCCGCAGTCCAAATACCCAAGCCATGAGCCTGCACGCCGAACTCAGCCCCGAAGCACTCGCCAGACTGCACGCACAGCGCAGAAATTCGACGATTTCCTCGATCGTCATCGCCTTGCTCAGTGTCGTGCTCGTCGCCCTGATTCTCGGGATTTTCCTGCTTCCCTCGCTGGTCCAGGAAACGCCGACCATCGTCACCTACGAGGCGAATCTCAATGAGGAGAATCAACTTGAGGAAAAGAAAATCCAAACCAACGTCACCCGGCGACCAACCCCACCGACCACCTCGCTGGCCAAGGTGATCATTTCCAACACCGCCTCGCCCACCTCGGTACAGGTGCCGGATGTGGACGTCAGCACACCCTCGATGGATTTCGGCAGCATTGAGGATTTTGGCAACGACTGGGGCGAAGCTCAACCCAGTGGCTTCGGCAACGTGCCGGCCACCATGAAAAAACGCTGCTCTCTTGAAGACCGCATGGCTCGCCTGCAGGAAACCGGCGGAACCAAGGAATGCGAAGAGGCCGTCACCAAGGCGCTCAATTGGTTCAAGGCCACCCAGAGCGCCGATGGCTCTTGGACTGGCAGCAACAAGCCTGCGATGACCGGCCTTGCGCTCCTCGCTTACCTCGGCCGCTGCGAAACCCCTCTTTCCAAAGATTATGGCGACAGCGTGCTGCGCGCGATCACTTACCTGGTGAACCTTGGCATGAAGACCAATGGCAAACTCGCCAGCAACCTGACCGTTAACTCATGGCCCTACGAACACTCCATCGCTACCTATGCACTCGCCGAGGCCGCCACTTTCTGCAAGCAGGGCAATATTGATGTCCCCAATCTTTTTGAGGTCACTCAGAAGGCTGGACAGTTTATCATCGACAACCAAAACGAAAATGGTGGCTGGGCTTATCTTTACGCGACCAAGACCGGCCACGTGGACACCTCTGTCACAGCTTGGCAGGTGCAGGCATTGAAAGCCTGCCACCACACCGGCTTGGAGTTCAAAGGACTCCCCCGTGCAGCCAACCGTGCGATGGATTACATCGAGTCCATGCAGACGGCTGAAGGAGGATTCGGTTATTCCAGCCCGACGGCAAAACCTCATGCTGATGGCTATCATACCATGACTGGCGGCTCTGTTCTTTCCTTGCAGATGTTCGACAAAGGTTCCCGTGCATCGGCCCGCAAGGGGGCAAAATACATCGAGGACAATACGAAATTCGGTTACAAGACCCAGTTCGCGGACCTCTATGGTCACTATTACGAGGCCCAAGTGATGATGAACCGCGGTGGCGAACAATGGCGCAAATACAACGCCATCTTCCGTGATGAAGTGCTCAAGAATCAGAATCCCGATGGTTCGTGGGCGGTCCCCGGTGCTCCCAATGACAAGCCTCCGATCCGTGCAGTGGCACCCGTTTTCACAAGCAACGTCCATTACCGCACCGCGCTCTGCACCCTGATGCTGGAAGTTTATTACCGCTTCCTGCCGGGCACTGGCGTCGGCACGCGCTGAACCCGTTTCCAGAGGCGGCGTTTTGAATCAGCACACCCGCCTCCTTTTTGCACTGGCCTCCACCGCACGTCTGCCGAATGTGCCGAGCGTGGCGGCCAATGTTTGGCTTGGAGTGTTGTTAGGTTATGGCGGTGGCATGGCCCCGGCACTCGTCACCATGACGGCGCTCTGCCTTTACCTCTGCGGCGGATTTATCAATGATTGGCGAGATCGTGACTGGGATGCCGCCCGCCGTCCGGAGCGCGCCTTGCCAAGCGGATTGTTCACGCCGCAGGCTTATCTGAAAATCGCCTTGGTGCTGGCAGCGTTGGCCATGTCGCTTGCCGCGTTTGCGGGTTGGCGGGCGCTGGTGGTGGCCACGGGGCTCGCCCTGTGCATTGGCATCTATACTTGGCTGCACAAGAAATCCGCAGGATCCGTGGTTTTCATGGGGCTATGCCGCGCGCTGCTGCCCGTGCTCGGCTGGGTGGCAACCGATACGACAGAGATCCCGCTTGCCGTGCTCTTGGCAGGAATCGGTTTGTTCTGTCACGTGCAAGGGCTTTCGCTGGTAGCAAGGTTTGAAACCATGTCGCAGCCACCAATCGTGGCCATGCGTCTCGCCCACAGCATGTTTCCTCTGGCTGCGCTTGCCATGCTCGCGGCCGCGCACCTCGGGCTTGGACTGCCGCTTGCACACAGCCTGCCGGGCCTGCTCATTTACAGCCTGTGGATCATCCTTTGTCTCACCCGCTTCCGCCATCCTCTGCCTCGTATGGTTTCCAACCTTCTCGCTGGCATTCCATTGGTCGATTGGATGCTGCTGCTGCCTTGGTTTTTCTCACGGCAAGCGGAACACCTGCCGACGCTCGCCGCGATCGCCTGCCTGTGCTTGCCGCCGCTGGCCTTTCTCATGGGCAAAGCTCTTCAGCGATGGGCACCAGCCACCTGATTGCCAAGAATGCGCCGCTCGGGCACCGGGTGACTGACGATTTTCTTGTCGCGGGGGGGGACTCGTGGAGTAGGAAACATCCGTCCAAGCCATCATTATGAAAGCAACCATCCCATGCCTGTTGACCGGTGCTGCCGCGCTTTTCGTGGTATCCCAGAATCCATCTGCCGAGCAGCCGCCACCCGGTGCGGCGGAAAAGATCTCCGAAGCATTGCCCGCAGAGGCCTATGCCAAGCCGGAGAAACCACGCAGGCTGCTGGTTTTTTCCATGACCAATGGATTCCGCCACGCATCGATCGCCACCGGCAAGGTGCTGTTAGAAGAAATGGGCCGCCGGACGGGTGCGTTCGAAGCGGTCGTCAGCGATGATTTGGAGAATTTTGAAAAGGACAAGCTCGCCACCTATGACGCGGTTTGTTTCCTGAGCACCACCCAGAGCGTTTTCCTGCCGCCGCCCAAGGAGTTCGAAAAACTATCCGATGAAGAGAAGGCCGCCGCGCGAGAGAGGGATGCGCGCCTGAAGGAAAACCTGATGAGTTATGTGAAATCCGGCGGTGGATTCGTCGGCATCCACGCGGCCACCGACACCTGCTACGAATGGCGCGAATACGGCAAGATGATCAACGGCTATTTTGACGGTCATCCGTGGGGTGCGGATACCATGGTCAGCGTGAAGGTGGAACCCGGCCAGGAAAGCCATCCGCTGGTGGCGATGTTCGAGGGCAATAATGTGGAATTCAAGGAGGAGATCTATCAGCTCAAAGATCCCTACGACTCGAAAGCGGTGCGCATGCTGCTTCGTCTGGATACGGAAAAGACCGACATGACGCTGCCCGGCATCAAGCGCACGGACGGCGATTTCGGCATCGCCTGGGCGCGCGACTGGGACAAGGGCCGGGTTTTCTACACCTCGCTGGGCCACAACCATGAAATGTTCTGGCACCCGAAAGTGGTGCGCCACTACCTGGCGGGAATCCAATGGGCGCTCGGCGATCTCAAGGCCGAGGTGAAATAGTGCGCAGGGGTGCAGCTTTCTACCCTCCAAATCAACAAGCGCAAAACCTTGACGCCGTGCGCGACACCATCGCGCCCGACGTATCCAAGCACCCGAACATACTGCCCGAAGAGGTAGGCCTGCGGCCCGACGAATCGGCCAGTTTTCCAAGCCAACGCACCATGAACCTCCGCGCCATCCCGCTTCTCGCCCTGCTGGTGCCGGCTGCGATGACGGCTGCGGAACCCGCGCAACCAACGTCCAGCTCTCGCCCGAACATCGTCCTCATCATCTCGGACGATCATCGTGCCGACTGGATGGGCCACAAAGGCCATCCGCACATGGTCACTGCCCACCTCCGACCGGCTTGCGGCGGAAGGCATTTCATTCCCGAATGCCTTCGCCACCTCCGGAGTCTGCTCCCCGTCGCGGGCCTCGATCCTCACCGGGCGCTACGCCCACCGGGCCTCCACCCCGGAGATCGTCTGGTGCAACTCGTCGTTTTTGGAAACCCGGGTCACGTTTGCCGGGAGTCTCCGCGCCGCAGGCTGCCGCACCGGCTACATCGGCAAGCTGCATCTCGGTCGCGACGAGTTGCCCCACCGCGGATTCGACGAGTGGGCCGGCATCCCGTTCGTCGGCAACTTCCACAACCAACCCCTCTGGATCAACGGCAAACAAACCGCCTTCACCGGGTTCACCGATGACCACATCGCAAGGATCGCTTCCGAAAAAATCCGCGAATGGTCTGCCGACACCCGCCCATTCTGCCTCATCGTCGGCCTCAAAGCGCCGCACATCCCGTTCGATTATCCGGAGCGCATGAAGGATCGGCTCACCGATGCGGTCTTCGAAAAACCGGCAACATGGGCGGAACCCAAGCCCGGGCTACAGGGAAACTGCCTGCCTGCCGAACAGTTCGCACACGCGATCCCGGCTCGGAGCGCTCCCAGATGGTCCTGAATCTCGACATCGCGCCGACCCTCCTCGATGTGGCGGGCGCGAAGCCGCTCGACGGCATGGATGGCGAGAGCTGGACACGGCTCTTTCGCGAGGACACCCGCGATGGCATCATCTGGATGAACCGCCCCTACGCCGAATCACTCGGACTGCACTACGAACCCATCGGCAACTTCAACGAAAAGTGCAATGTCCCCCTCGGCAGCAAGCCCGCGACGGCTGTCTTCCGCAGCATCGCGCCGCCGTCGCCCCGGTCGTTCGACATCGAAACCCATGCCCCCGCCGGGCAAGTGCGCTTCCTGCCCGATAAGCGCAAACCTGCGGAATGATAGATCATGCTTCGGGTGTGTAACAGGGTCTTCCGCGTGATGGAAGAGCTCGCGCCCGCAGCGTTGGAAGCCCCCTTCGGCGGAATCACCCTCGGGCCTGGAGCGGAGCTATTCCGTATCCTGCTGTCGGCGTGATTGTTCGATTTGCTGTTGGCGTTGCTGTTCCTGTTGACGGCGTGATTCCTCGATCTGCTGCTGGCGTTGTTGTTCCTGCTGCCTGCGGCCTTCCTCGATTTGTTGCCGACGCTGCTCTTCCACCTGGCGCTGTTGCTCGCGGCGGGCTTCTTCCATTTGCTGGCGTTGCTGTTCCTGCTGCTGCCTGCGGCCTTCCTCGATTTGTTGACGACGCTGCTCCTCCACCTGGCGCTGCTGCTCGTGGCGGGCTTCTTCCATTTGCTGGCGTTGCTGTTCCTGCTGCTGCCTGCGGCTTTCTTCGATTTGTTGCTGGCGTTGTTGTTCCTGTTCCTTGCGGGCTTCCTCGAGTTGTTGTTGGCGTGCCTGTTCAGCCTGTTGCTCGCGCGCTTGCTCCTGCTGGCGGCGGGTTTCCTCAAGCTGCTGGCGTGCTTCTTCTGCTTGTTGCTGGCGCTGTTGCTCCTGCTGCCGGCGGGTTTCCTCGAGTTGCTGTTGTTGGCGTGCCTGTTCAGCCTGTTGCTCGCGTGCTTGCTCCTGCTGGCGGCGGGTTTCCTCAAGCTGCTGGCGTGCTTCTTCTGCTTGTTGCTGGCGCTGTTGCTCCTGCTGCCGGCGGGATTCCTCGAGTTGCTGTTGTTGGCGTGCCTGTTCAGCCTGTTGCTCGCGCGCTTGCTCCTGCTGCTGGCGGGATTCCCCAGGCTGCTGACGGCGTGTATCGTCGATCTGGCGGGGTTGATCGCGGAGTGGTTGATCTGGACGGCGGGTGTTTTCCTCAACCTGCTGGCGAGGCGATGACTCGGCTTGTGGCTCGGGCGCTTGTTCCTGCTGGCGTCGTGTTTCCTCGGCCTGTTGCCGCTCCTGCTCTTTGCGGGCTTCCTCGATTTGCTGTTGTTGTCGCGCTTGCTCAACCTGCTGCTGGCGAGCTTGCTCCTGCTGGCGGCGGGTTTCCTCTAACTGCTGACGGCGCGTATCGCCGCTCTGGCGTGGTTGATCAGGACGGCGGGTGTTTTCCCCGGCTTGTTGACGGCGCGGTGGCTCGACTTGTGATGGGGCGCTTGGTGCTGGTTGCGAACCGCGGTCGGTTTGTTCGGTTTGTAGTGGCGGTGATGGTGCGGGTGACTGCTCGCGTGCTTGTTCCCGGTCTTGGCGGTTTTGACCGGCTTGTTGCCTGCGTTGTGGATCACGGCTTGGCGCTTGCTCCCTAACAGCAGGCGGTTCTTCAACAGCTTGAGCCGGTGGGGGCGTGGTCTGGCCGGGGGCGTCCTTGCGCGGTTCGTCCTTGCGGTCTCTGGCGGGTTCGGTCCTGCGGCGGTTTTCTGCGAGGGTTTCAAGGCGGCGTTGATTGAATGATTCCCTGCCACCAAGCCGCGTCACCGATTCGGCGGCCCGCGTGCGGTTTGATTCACGCGAGCGGCGGAATTGCTCGGTGATTTCCGGTTTCAACTCCGTGCTGCGCTCGACGGTCACGTTGTCAAGGCGACGCTTGATTTTACCAGGGCGCAAGCCGGCGTTCCAATCGGCATCGACATCGGGTGCGGAAATCCGCAGTCGGTCGCGGTCGATGCGCGGGCGCATGGCAAGCGGGTCGCGGCCCGGGCGGCTGTGGTGGTCCACATCAAGCCGGTAGAAGGGCAGGGGACGGCCGTTCTTGCGGCTGAGATCCCGGTAGCGCGGACCTCCGCTCACGACCCGGTGATTGTGAATGTGGATGTTGGTGATGTTGACGGTTTCACGGATGAAGACCGTATTTTGCCGGTATGGCAGGCAATGGCGGTGGATCGGACCGCCAAAGTGGCGGATTTCCACAAAGCTGAACCACAGAGCACCGATGCCGAATGTCACATCCACGGTGGAGTCCCAGTGATGGCCGCGATAGGCGAGGGTTTCGGGCGGCAGTGGTGCCCAGCCGATGTGGCTGCCGCTGCTGCGCCACGATACCCATGAGGGCGCCCACTCCGAGCCCGGCACCCAGACCCAGCCGTGGCCGCGCAGCAGGGCCCAGCGGCCATAGTGATAAGTGGCCCAGCCGAAGGGCTCATCCGAAATCCATGTCCAGCCGTAGTCGGTGCAGACCCAGCGACCGCGGGTGTATGGCCGCCATGAGACATCGCGCACGATCACGGGTTGCCAGACATAACCGTAATCCGGCGTTTCGAACCAGGAACCATAGGTGGAAAGGGAATCATAAAACATGCCATAATCGGCCACCGGTGCGCGCCGGATGTTTTCGCTGTCGGTGAAAAGCGCCTCGCTCCCCGCAAGCTCACGTTCGCGCTCGTTGAGTTCCACGTCGCGTTGCTGGATGTGGGCATCCCGGGATTCGAGTTGGTCGCTGGCCTGCAGAAGGTGCTCCTCGCGTCGGGCCAATTCCTGCTCGCGCTGCAGGATCGCTTCGGCGGTGGCTTGGCCTTGGTCGAGCGTCGCGCGTTGTTCCTCGATGAGCATGCGCTCGCGTTCGATGGCTTCGCGCTCGACGGCAAGGCGTTGTTCTTCGAGTTGCAATTCAAGTTCACGTTGCCGCTCGGTGGCCTCGCGCGCCTGCCGCTCGAGCTCGGCGATGCGTTCGGTGTCTTGCTGTTTCGGGCTGTCGCAGCTGGTGGCGAGCAGGAGTGCCGCTGCGGCGAGCGGCAAAAATCGGGCGGGTTTCATGATGGGTAGGTGGATTTGCCTGTTTCGACGCCCCCTCGCCAAGCTCTATTCAGGAAATTTTCCGGCGGTTTTTCCGGTGCGGAAAGACTGCTGAGGCATGGCGGCAACACCTCCAAATGGCGGATGGCTCTGTCAGGTTCGTGATGCACCTGCGGCGATTCTCAAAGCGCATTTGGCTTTGCATGGCCAACGCTCCCCCATGCGTGATGAACGACTCCATATCTGCCACTTTTCAAGATCCTCCCGGCCATCGCCAGCGAGCGTCGCTGGTGCATCCTCCGTGAGTTTGCCAAGGGCGAGTCTCTTCCAGTGTGCGAAGTCGCCCAGCGTCTGGGGGCCACCCCGGCCGCAATTTCCAAGCACATCGCAGTGCTCCTCGCTTCCGGAATCGTCCGCCGCAGCTACGGCACCCATTACGCCATCGATCCCCGCTTCCTCGTGCCCGGAGAACGCGCCATTGATATCGGCCACGCGCTGCTCCGTTTCGGCTGAGTGACGAAATTCAACCTCGTGACGATTTCGACTCGTCATCCGGCGACCCGGGCGATACCTCCGTCACAATTATCTAACGATTCCACAAGTGCCCGCCCAGCCCCTCTTCGAAGACACCTTCCTCCGCGCCCAATGGAGTGCCGAATTCGACGACTTCGAATCCAGCCCTGAATCCGCCGCGCTCCTCGCGCGCCTCCGCGCATGGTCGTCCCGCGATCTCCTCAACGAACGCGCCTCCGAAACCGCCTTCATCTCGCGCTTTTTCGTTGAAACTTGGGGCTACCAGCTTCAAGGCCACGAAACCCCAGCCTACACCTGCCGCCCGCAGTTTGAAGTGACCGGCGCGGGCCAATCCGGCGGCACCGGCTTCGCCGACCTCGCCCTTGGCCACTTCGGCGGCGACGGCGTCCCGCAGGTCCTCTGCGAGTTCAAGGACATCCGCTCCGGCCTCGATACCCGCCAAGCCCGCAAAGGCAACACCCGCTCGCCCGTCGAGCAATGCTTCGATTACCTCCAGTCCGCCTGGCAGGGCCGCGACCGCGACACCCTTACCGAGCCGTTCTTCGCGCTTGTGACTGACATGAACGAATTCCGCCTCTACGCCCGCCGTCTCGGGCGCGGGCAGTTCCAGCGCTTCGTCATCAGCGGCCCCGCCTCCGCCACCGATCCCACCCTGCTCGCGGATACCCCAGCCGCCGCCTTCCGCCGCTTCGTCTTCTGGAAACTCTTCCAGCCCGACATGCTTCTCGCCGAGCGTGGCGCGCCCATGCTCGACCGCCTCCTCCGCGACCAAGTCACCCGGGAAAAAACCATCGAGAAAGACTTTTATCGCGAATACCACGACTACCGCGAGTTCGTCTATCGCACCCTCGTCGAGGCCAACCCCAATTTCACCGGCACGCGCGGCCAGCTCGTCCGCCTCACCCAGCGTTTTCTCGACCGCTGCATCTTCATCCTCTTCTGCGAGGACATGGGCCGCGTGCTGCGCTACCCGCCCGCCTTGCTGCGCGACATCCTCATCGAGAAAAGCCAGAGCCGTTTCTATGATCCCGAAGGCTCAGGCCCGTGGGACGAAATGCGCGCCCTCTTCCGCGCCATGCGCGACGGCGGAAACTTCGGCTCCCATGCCATCGACAAATTCAACGGCGGCCTTTTCGAGCAAGACCCGGAACTCGATTCCCTCCACATCCCCGCCAAGGTCTTCTGCGCACCCGGACAAGCCACCAATCTGTTAGGCGATAAGCGCACCCTTCTCTACTTCTCCGCCGCCTACAATTTCGGTCTCAGCTCCGCCGCCGGCGAACGCGCCATCTCGCTCTACACCCTCGGCCGCATTTTCGAGCAATCGATCACCGAACTCGAAATCATGGAGGCCGAGGCCGACGGCCGCGTCTCCATCAACAAACTCAGCAAACGAAAAACCGACGGCGTCTATTACACGCCCGAGTGGACTGTCAGCACCATCGTCGAGCAAACCCTCGGCACCCGCCTCGAAGACATCAAATCCGAACTCGGTTTCGACACCCTGCCACCACTCGACGAGGCCGCCATTGCCGAATACCGCGCCTATCTGAACGACAAACGCCGCACCGCCCCCAACGCCGGGAAATGGATCGCCTTCTTCGACCAATACCGCCTGCGCCTCGGCCAGATCCGCATCGTCGATCCCGCCTGCGGCTCCGGGGCCTTCCTCATCCAGGCGCTCAACCGCCTCGTCGAGGAATACCGCTGGGTCGTCGCCGAGGAAGAACGCATCACTGGCGAACGCAGGCTCTTCGATCAGGATTCCATCATCCGCTCCATCCTCTCCCACAACATCTACGGCGTGGACATCAACCAGGAGTCCGTGGAAATCACCAAGCTCGCCCTCTGGCTCCATACCGCCGCCCCCGGCCAGCCGCTCTGCTCGCTCGATCACAACATCCGCTGTGGAAACAGCCTCGTCGGCCCCGATTTCGCGGACTTCTACAACCAGCGCCACAGCACCCTCTTCGCCGCCGCCGATCCCAACGAGCGCGAACGCATCAACGCCTTCGACTGGCACGCCGCCTTCCCCGAGGTCTTCTCCCACGGCGGTTTCGATTGCGTCATCGGCAATCCGCCCTACATCAAGCTCCAAAACTTCAGCCGAGTCCAGGCAGACACCGCCGCTTATCTCGTCGAAGCGAAAAACCCCGGCGGCGCCCCAGTGTATGCCAGCACCCAGAGTGGCAACTTCGACATGTATCTGCCCTTCATCGAAAAGGGCATCCGCATCCTCAAACCCGAAGGCCGCATGGGCTACATCGCCCCCAACGTCTGGATGGTCAACGAATACGGCAAACCCCTCCGCCAACTCATCCGCCGCACCCGC
>CANLKN010000045.1:0-30833 GCA_947491475.1 Akkermansiaceae bacterium
CCGGCACCTCATGGATCGGCCATCCCGCCGATGCGGAAAACGCCCCGCCCAAGGCCACCAAGCGGTTTTTCCGCCGCAGCTTCGATCTCCCGGCGGATCGCGCGATCCGACACGGCAGTTTCACTCTTGGCGTGAACGGCCACTTCGGCTGCGCGGTGGATGCCCGGCCTGTGCCCGGCGGCAACGGCTGGCGGGAAGTCAATGTCATCAACATCACCTCACGCCTCAAGGCGGGCCGCAACACCGTCGCATTGTGGGTGGAAACCGACAACCAAAGCCCGAGCACGGAACCCGCTCTAACAGGCCGCATCGAGATCCATTTCAAGTCAGGCGAGCCGCTGGTCATCAACACCGACGAGGCATGGAAAACCTCCACCACCGAGACCGACGCTTGGATTCATCCCGATGGCGACGAATCCGCCTGGCAGCAGGCAAGGGTCATCGGACCTGCCGGCTGCGAACCATGGGGCGGCGTCTTCCTGCCCGCCGACCGCACATTGCCGGCGCGAATGCTGCGCAAGGACTTCGCGGCCGCATCGCCACCGGTCCGCGCCATGCTGCACGCCAGCGGCCAGGGAATCTCCGAGTTTGAAATCAACGGAGTGAAGGTCGGCGATCATGTCCTTTCTCCCGCACTAACCGAATACGACAAGCGCGTCGCCTTCGTCACTCATGACGTTACAGACATGATCCGTGCGGGTGAAAACACCATCGGGGCGCACCTCGGCAACGGCCGCTTCCACGCGCCGCGCATCAATTCACCGGTAAAAACCAGCGATTTCGGCACGCCGCGCGTGTTGCTCCAGCTTGAGCTCGAACATGCCGACGGCTCCCGCCAGATCATCGCCAGCGACGAATCATGGAAAGCCACCGACCAGGGACCGATCCGCGCGAACAACGAATACGATGGCGAGGAATACGACGCCCGCATGGAAATGCCGGGCTGGTCCGCGCCGGGCTTCGATGATTCCAAATGGCAGGCCGCCGATGTGATGGAGGCTCCCAAAGGCAGACTCTCCGCCCAGATGATCCATCCGATCCGCGTGACCGAGACGCTCAAACCGGTGGCCATGACCGAACCCAGCCCCGGTTTGTTCATTTTCGACATGGGCCAGAACATGGTCGGCTGGTGCCGCATCAAGGTCGAGGGCCCGCGCGGCACCGCCGTGAAACTGCGCCATGCCGAAACCCTGCGCGATGACGGCCAACTCTATCTCGCCAACATGCGCGACGCCATGGTCACCGATCTCTATCACCTCAAAGGCGGCGGACCGGAGACTTACGAGCCGCGTTTCACCTATCATGGTTTCCGTTATGTGGAAGTCACCGGTTTTCCCGGGAAACCCACGCTTGCCTCCATCGAGGGTCGCGTGGTGCATGACGACCTGCCCGCCGCCGGTGACTTCGAGTGCTCCGAGCCATTGATCAACCGCTTTCACCAGAACGTCCGCTGGGGGCTGCGCGGCAACTACCGCAGCATCCCGACCGACTGCCCGCAGCGCGACGAGCGCCAGGGTTGGCTCGGCGACCGCGCCTTCAGCTCTCGCGGCGAAACCTTCATCTTCGATACCGCCGCATTCTATGCCAAATGGCTCCAGGACATGGCCGACGCGCAGAAGGAATCCGGCAGCATCCCGGACGTCTGCCCGAGCTACTGGCCCTTGTTCTATACCGACAATGTTTCATGGCCGTCCGCCGCGCTGGTCATTCCAGGTGCGATGCTTGATCAATACGCAGATGCCGCGCTGATCGCCCGCCATTACCCGGCGATGGCTAAATGGATCGGGCACATGAGCGGCTACATCAAGGACGACCTGATCGACCGGGACAACTATGGCGACTGGTGCATGCCACCGGAAGATCCCGAGTTGATCCATTCCGCCGATCCCGCCCGCAAGACGGACAAGACCCTGATCGCCACCGCGTATTTCTGCCACAATCTCAATCTGATGAGCGGCTATGCCCGGATGTTGGGCAAGGAAGAAGAGGCCAAGGAGTTCTCCGCCCGTGCGAAACGCATGACCGATGCCTTCAACCGGCGTTTTTATAACTCGAAGGATGGCCACTATGACAACGGCACGCAAACCTCGTCCGTGCTGCCGCTCGCATTCGGGCTGGTTCCGGAAAAGGAACGCCCGCGCGTTTTCGAGCACCTCGTCGGCAGGATTACCGGCGATTTCGACGGCCACATCGGCACCGGATTGATAGGTATGCAGTGTTTCAACCGCGTGCTCACCGAGGGCGGCCGTCCCGATCTCATCCATCTGATCGCCACCAAAACCACCTATCCGGGCTGGGGCTACATGATTGAAAACGGCGCCACCACCGTATGGGAGCTTTGGAACGGCAACACCGCCGATCCCGCGATGAACTCCGGCAATCATGTCATGCTCGTCGGGGACTTCATCGTCTGGCTCTACGAGTCGCTCGCCGGCATCCAGTCGGATCCGCTGAATCCCGGCTTCAAGCATGTCATCATGAAGCCCGAAACCGAGGCCGGTTTCAGCTTTGCCCGCGCCAGCCACCATTCGCCCTACGGCACCATCCGCAGTGATTGGAAAAAACAGGACGGCGCGTTTCATTGGAACATCACCATTCCACCTAACAGCAGCGCCACCGTGCACGTCCCTTGCAAGGATGCTGCAAAGCTCCTTGAAGGCGGCAAGCCGCTCGCGGAGTCGGCAGGTGTCACTTTCAAGGAACACAAGAACGGCCGCGCCATTCTCGAAATTTCCGCCGGAAGCTACGAATTCACATCGCCATGAAAGCAACCACGCTCCTGATCGCCTGTCTCTTCGCCTTTTCACTGCCGGGATATGCTGAGACGTTCGATCCGGGACGTTTGGAAAAGGAAGTTCTCGCCACCAACCTGAGCGATCCGCTGCAATGCGTGCCGTTGGAGAATGGTGATGTGCTCATCATCGAGTTCGCCGGCGCGGTGAAACGTTTCAACGCCGCAAACCGCACCGTGGTCACGCTCGGCACGGTGCCGGTCACCCAATATTTCGAGGTCGGCATGACGGGCCTCGCGGTGGGTCCTCCAAGTGGCGCCTCTCGCCCGGTCTATCTGTTCTACTGCCCCAAGGCGGACGCGAATCATGTCCAGCGGCTCGTCGAATACCGGATGGATGAAAAAGGTGCCATCGATCTGAGCGCGGGCAAAACGCTGCTCGACATCCCCATCGATCTGGCGGGTGCCATCCACATGGGCGGCGGGCTGTGGTTCGATGAGGCCAGCGGCGATCTTCTCATCGGCACCGGCGACAACTCGCCGCCGATCCCCGAACTGCCGGTGGATCTATCCGCGGACGGGCTTTTCCGCGACTCGTTCCGTTCCAGCGCCAACAGCCGCGATCTGCGCGGAAAAATCCTGCGCATCCACCCGGATGGAAACGGCGGCTACTCGATACCGGCAGGCAATCTGTTTCCGGATGGAAAGGACGGCCGCCCGGAAATCTATGCGATGGGCGTGCGCAATGGCTTCCGCATGACTTACGATCCCGTCGCCAAGCGCGTGATCTGGGGCGACGTGGGACCGAACATCGCGCCTGAAATCCAGGTGGGTCCTCATGGTTACGACGAGGTCAACATCACCGCCCGTCCGGGCAATTTCGGCTGGCCGATGTTCACCGGGCCGAACGAAGCCTACCGCCACTTTGATTTCACCACGCGCAAGGCTGGAGAACCGTTTGACGCGCTCAAGCCCGTCAATGAATCCCCGCGCAACACCGGAATCCGCGAGCTGCCCGCCGCCGTGCCCGCCGCGCTTTACTACCCGAGCGGGCCATCGGAAAAATTCCCCGTGCTCGGCAGCGGCGGACGCTCCGCGATGGCGGGCCCTGTATTTCATCTCCGCGAGGGGAGCGCCACCGGCCTGCCGGATCATTTCGAAGGCGCGCTCTTCATCCACGACTGGATGCGCAATTGGATTCACGCCATCCGCCTCGACGCCGGCGGCACGGTGACCGCCGTCGAGCCATTCTCACCCCACCTGACTTTTCGCAAGCCCATCGATCTCAAATTCGGCCCCGGCCAGGAGTTATATGTCATCGAATACGGCGACAAGTGGCTCGGCAACACCGACGGCATGCTGACCCGCGTGGTTTACCGCCGCGGCAACCGGCCGCCGGTCGCCGTCGCTGAGATTTCCACCAAGGCCGGCAAGGAGCCGCTCGAAGTGAAGACCGATGCCAGTAGATCCTCAGACCCGGATGGCGATGAACTGCGCTATGAATGGACCTTCGGCATGCCGGTCCAATCTACCGTGAACACCGCGGCGGCCAGTCATGTTTTCACCGCTCGTGGTGTGCATCCGGTCCGCCTGACCATCACCGATGCCCAGGGAGCAAGTGACACCTTCGACACCACAGTCACAGTCGGCAACTCGCCGCCGCAGATCGCGATCCATCAGCCAGCCAAGGGCGGGTTTTTCGATTGGGGCAAACCAATCCCATGGCAGGTCTCGGCAAGCGATCCCGAAGATGGCGTGGTGGATTCATCGCGCGTGCACACCACAGCGGAATATCGAATCCGCCGCAGTGGAGTCGGCCAGGACAACGATCCCGGTGTTGCCCTGATGAAGAGCACCACCTGCTTCGCATGTCATCAAACCGAGACCGCATCCGTGGGTCCTTCCTATCAGGATGTTTCGCGTCGCTATGCCAATGATCCCGAGGCCCGCGAGCGGTTGGCCGCGAAAATCATCAGCGGAGGCTCCGGCGTCTGGGGACAAGCGCTGATGCCGCCCCACCCGCAGCATGACGCGGCACAGGCGCGGATGATGACGGATTGGATTTTAGGGCTTGCCCGAAAAGCGGGTGTGGCACGCTTCGATGGCCTCCAAGGCACCATCCCCGGCGGCGTGGCTCCACCCGATCCGCTCGATGGCGGAGTTTATGAATTCCGCGCGAGTTATACCGATCTGGGTTTCCAGGGTGTGGCCCCTCTGGCCGGCGAGACCACCACCATTCTGCACGCGCGGCGCAAGAAGGCCGCATTTGCCGATGAAATTCACAAGGGTGGCGTGATCGATGTTTTCGAGTGGGCCATCGGCAACGTCGCCCGCTTGCGCAATCACGGCCATGCATTGATCCGCGATGTGGATCTCACCGGAATCGACCGGGTCCGCATTCGTCTCGCACCGCAAAAAGCAGTCCCGATGATGCTTCATCTTCAGGCGGATTCACCGGATGGCCCTCTAATCGGCAGCGTGCCCATCCTGCCCGGCTCCATCGGCCACGAGGCCTTCGCCGAAACCACACTTCCCATCACCGACCCCGGCGGGCTCCATGATCTCGTGCTTCGCGTAGCGAGCGAAGATCCTTCCGAAGAAGACCTGTTAGATATCCACTGGATCGAGTTTCTGCCACGCCAAAAACCCGCGCCGCCTGCCGCTGGAGTCGCACGCATTCTGCTGATTCCCACCCAACTCGATCACCCGTGGAAAACCCACATGTATTCCCAGGCATCGGAAAAACTCGCGGCGGCGCTCAACCAGACACCGGGAGTCGAGGCGCTTGTCTGCCCGGATTTCGATTGGCCGTCCGACCCCGCCTGGCTTGCCGGCGTGAAAGCCATTGTTTACTACAGCCGCCCCGCCGGCGACATTCTGATGGCTCCCGAGCGGCGTGAAGCCGTCTTGAAACTGATGCGCGAGGGCGCGGGCCTCGGCATCCTTCATTGGGCGACCGGCGCGAATGAGGCCAATGGCCCCGATTTCCTCAACCTGTGTGGCGCTTGGTGGAACCCGCCGCACTCGGGACTGACGATGGCCACCAGCGTGGTGACCCCGATCCTGCCGGAACATCCCGCGTGCCGGAACTGGCAGGCTTATGAGCTTTATGATGAATATTATCTCAACATGAGGTTCCACCCGCGGGCGCAACCTTTGGTGAAGGTAAAGCTCGAAGGCGGCGAGCAGGTCGTCTCCTGGGCCTTCGAGCGCGAGGGCGGAGGCCGCAGTTTCGGGTCCACGCTCGGCCACTTCCAGGATCATTTCCTCAAGGAACCCTTCATCCGCCACTTCGCCGATGGCATCCTGTGGGCGGCTGGCATCGAATCAAAGCCCGCCACAAACCCATGATAACCATGACCCGCTTGCACAGCATAACCATGCTCTGCCTGGTGCTTGCTTCGCCCGCCTGCCAGCAGCGGAAACAAGACGAAGTCGTGGAAACCCGCGTCCGTCTATCACCCATGACCGTCACGCAACCGGTGCTGCGCCAGCCAGGCATGCGCGAATCCCAGGATCTCAGCCGCGTGGGATTCCTGATCGAAACCGGTTGGACCAGCGGCCCCATCGAGATGCGCTTCCCGGAAGTGCTGCGGTCCGATGCCGGTTTTCATTTTCTCGATCATTACGTGTCGGCCATCACCCCGCTGGCGGAGTGGAAGCAATTCCCGCAGTGGCGCTCCGACCCACAAAGCGGGGGCTTGAGTTATGATTTCAAAACTCCTGACGGCTTGCGCCTCATCGCCTCCGCCATCCCGGCCGGTGATGAGGTAAAAATGGAGTTCACGGTGATCAACGAATCTTCCGGACCACTCAACAACGTCGAGGCCAACTGCTGCCTTACATTTGGCGGCTGCCCCGAACTCAACGACGCCCGCAATCCGGCGATGATCCACGCCGTCCTGGACGGTCGTTTTCAATCGCTCGACCATGCGACGCCCACGCCCTCCGAGATGGGCCGCGATCCGTGGTTTCTCATTGTGCGCGATGAATCCACCGTTCTGCCGAAAGTTTCACCCACGTGGTGGCGGATCGACCAGCATCACACCGAAAACCTGATGGCGGCCACCACACGGGACGGCAAATATCTCGTCGGCTACACATGGGACCGCGAGCCGGCGGGCCTGATGAGCAACACCAGCAATCCCTGCCTCCATACCGGCATGGGTGCCAGTCCTGAAATCCCGCCGGGCGCTTCGTTCACATGGCGCGGGAAAATCTATCTGCTTCCTAACAATCCGGCGGAATTGCTCCGCCGCCACCATCACGACCAGGAAGCATGGAAAAAGCCATCCACCCCATGAAGTCCGCGAGCCAACTCTTTCTAACCATCATGACGCTGATCACCCCGCTGTCATCTCCCGTAGTAGCCGCGCCACAGCCATTCTGGCGTTCCGGAACGAATCCAATAGAGGAGCCGCAGGACACCCACAGCGGTTTCCGCGGCGTCTTCGAGTTGCCGGATGCGGGTGAGGTGGAGATCCGCTTCATCGGTGCGTCGTTTTTCAATCTCTGGCTGGATGGCGAACTGATGGCGGATGGGCCGGCGCGTTTCCCCAAGGAACATCCGGAATATGACACGCTGCGCGTCAAACTGCCGGCCGGCCGCCATGTGCTGGCCGCACAGGTGACCCATGCCGGAGTGGATTCCCGCATCATGAATGACCTGCCGCCGTTCTTCGCCTGCGAGGTTCTAACAAATGGTGCGCCGGTGGGGATGGAATGGAAAGCCTTGCAATTTGAAGGCGTGCGCTCGACGGCCCGCCGCCGCGGTCCGTTCCAGGGATGGATCGAATGGATCCACACCGGGATGATTCCCGCCAACTGGCAGCAGCCGGATTTCGATGCCTCCGCCTGGCCCGGAGTCGCTGCCTGCGATCCGGGCATCGGCACGATGAAACCGCTCGTCACCGCCGGGATCCGGCCGCGCTCCGCTCCTTTCCGGAAAATCGCGGAGGGTCCGCTCGCACGCAGGTTCGCGCCGGTCTCGGATGATCCGCCGGTGTCGTTTTTCCTCGCGAATCTCGAATGCAAGGATGTTCCGCCCCAGGGCGTCTGGAGGCGTTATGACCTGGAAAAAATCCGCATCGCCCGGCCGCGTTTTACCCTGGATCTTCCGGCGGGCGCGGTGGTCATCTTCGGCGGATCGGAAGATCTAACTGAAGGCCGGGTGGCACCATGGGCGGGACTCAGCGGCAGCCCCACCTGTTTCCTGGATTTTTATATTGCCCGCGGCGGCGTGCAGGAATTCATGCCGCTGCAATCGCAGGGCGCGCGCTTTTTCGAAGTCCATGTCTTCGCTCCGCCGGCGGACATCCGTTTTGTGAAGGAAGATTTCATCGAACGTGCCTACTTCGGCGAGCCGCTCGGCAGTTTCCAGTCCGGCGATCCGCTGCTGGATGAAATCTGGAAGGTTGGTCTGGAAACCGTGCGCAGTTCCAGCGAGGACGCGCTCGTCGATTCACGGCGCGAGCGGGCGCAATGGATCGGCGATCTGTTTGTCGCGATGCGGATTCTGGCCCCCGCCTATCCCGATCTCCGCCTTGCCAAGCGCGGCATGGTGCAGAGTGCACAGGCTGCCGACGCGCGGGGCATCGTTGCCGCGCTCGCACCGGGAATGCCGGATTACCTGCCCGGATACTCGGCGCTGTGGGTGGGCGCGGTGCTCGATTACTGGGAACTCACCGGCGATAGGCAGATCCTCGATGAATTGTTCCCCGCCGCTATCCGCAATGTCGATGGCATGCTCGTCAACCTCGGCCCCGGCGGCGTCGCCGACGGATTGGGTTGGAATTTCATCGACTGGGGCTACGTGCCGAACCCCGGCGTGAAGGCGATTGATTTTGATCCCGACAATCCGGCCAAGCCATTCCGCCTGCCGGTCTATCCTCCAGGCGAAGCCGGCCACGAAGTCGTGTTCAACCTGCAGTTTCTCGAAGCCCTGCGCGCGATCATCCGCTGGTCCGGCGTGCTCGGGAAGGACGCTTCCCGCTATCAAACCGCAGAACGCCAACTCACCGCGGACATGCGCGAATATTTCACTGACGAACTGGCCCGCGGCGGTGATGCATGGCGGCGCATCGGCTATCACCGCGCGGTGTTCGGCCTGCGCACCGGGCTGTTGGAAGGCGATGAGGCCGCACAGGCGGTTGCGGAAATCAAACGCTTCATCCTCGCCGCGTTTCCTAACAACCCCGCCGCGCCGCGCCTATTCGATCCCTATCAAAGCGGGGATTTCTACACTCCCTACTTTGCGAACTTCAGCCTCGCCGTGCTGGCCGAGCATGGGGAGATGGAATTCGTGCTCGATCAATACCGCAGCGCCTGGGGCTGGCTGCTCAAGCAGGGACTCACCACTTGGCCGGAGGTTTTCGACACCCATTGGTCTCACTGCCACCAATGGTCCGGCAGTCCCACCTGGATGCTTTCCCAACAAGTGCTCGGCCTGCGCGCGCGCAACGACCTTGGGGAAAACCACTTCGATTGCCGCGTTCGCCACGGCGGCCTCACCAAGGCATCGGGTGAAGTCGCACTGCGCAACGGCCAGTCCGTGCGGGTGGCTTGGAACAACAGCGGAAACGGAGTGATCGATTATGAAATCGATGCGCCCTGTTCCATCTGGCTGAGATTCGATGGAGAATCCCAGCCTGCCGAAATTCAGGGCCGCAAGTCGTTCCAGTTGGACGCCGGGACAGGCTTGCTCAAGCGCTGAACCTCAATGCTCGTATCCTTGTTCGCCGTGTTCGGCAAAGTCGGTCCCTCATTCTCTATGCTTTTGCAGCGGCAGAACTTTGAAAATCAGATGGCAGGCAAAGATTTCCTGGAATGTCATTCCGAGGCGGCCGGTCATTTCCACAAAAAACCAAATCCGTGCATGAAATTCGTCCGCATTCGGTAATATTGGCTCGCGTCCGTTCGTTACAGAACATCACAGCCCTCTGATTCGATTTCATTCAACCCATCCAAATCAACCATCACCATGAACTCACGCCGCCATTTCCTGCTCAAGCTCGCCGCCACCGCCACCGCTCCCGTCGCCCTTGGCGGCAGACTTCTCGCCCAAGACACGCCGCCTCCGGTCAAACTTGAGGAAACGGATCCCGTGGCAATCGCTCTCGGCTACAAGATGGACACCACCAAGGTGGACCAAACGAAATACCCGCAGCACAAACCCGATCAGAAGTGCTCGAGTTGTGCGCTCGTCACACCGGGCTCGCCGGAAGGTGAATTCATCCCCTGCACCGCCTTCCAGAACAAGCTCGTCGCCGCCAACGGCTGGTGCATGGCCTTTGCCAAAAAACCCGAGCCCGCCGCCCCAAAACCATGAAACGCTACGGCAGCGTGATCGGCCTGCGCGCCGACCAGCTCGACGAATACAATCGCCTGCACGCCGCCGTCTGGCCGGAGGTGCTCGCCATGATCGCGGACTGCAACATGCGCAACTACTCGATCTTCCTGCGCAAGTTGCCGGACGGAAACCACTACCTTTTCAGCTACTTCGAATACGTCGGCGAGGACTTTGCAGCCGACATGGCGAAAATGGCCGCCGATCCGAAAACCCAGGAGTGGTGGAAGGTTTGCATCCCCTGCCAGGACCCGCTGCCGGACCGCACCGAAGGCGAGTGGTGGGCGGACATGGAGGAGGTTTTTCATGCGGATTGAGCGCGTCCTCTCCTCATCACGATGCGCATCGATTGTCATGTTCACGTTGTCGGCACAGGCACCGGCGGCACCGGTTGCTGGTATCGTCCCTGCGGCTACACGCGGATCGGCGAGCCACTGCTCGTGCGGGCCGTCGGCCTGACCAGGCGCGACTTGTATGGTCCGGACTTCGACCGCATTTATCTCGAAAAAATCCTCGGCTACGTGCGCGGCTCGTCGCGGATCGACCGCGCATTGTTGTTAGCCCACGAGCTGCCCCACCGCGAGGACGGCACGCCCATGCCCGAGCGTTCCTCGTTCTATGTGCCAAACCGTTATGTCCTGGAGTTGGCCCGCCGGCATCCCGAATTCCTTGCCGCCGTATCCATTCATCCGTCGCGCAAGGACGCGCTCGACGAGTTGGAAACCTGCCTTGCCGGTGGCGCGGCGGCGCTCAAGTGCCTGCCCAACGTGCAGGGCATCGATTGGAACGACCGCCGCCACACCCGCTTTCTCGAACGCATGGCCGAAGCCGGCCTGCCGCTTCTCGCACACACAGGCAGCGAACGCACGATGCCGGTGATCGACGCGAAACTCGCCTCGCCGAGGGTGCTCACCTTGCCGCTGGAAATCGGTGTCACCTGCATCGCCGCCCACGCGGGCACCGGCATGATCCTGCTCGATCCCGACTACTTCGATGTCTTCGCGGAAATGCTCGCCAGGTATCCGAATCTTTACGGCGACAACAGCGCACTCGTCGCCCTGAATTTCCGCCTGCGGCCGTCGGCGTTGCGGCGGCTGACCCGCGAACCGATCGCCGGGCGGATCCTTCACGGAAGCGATCTGCCGGTGCCACCCTGCGGCTTGATGCCATGGATCGGGCGGATGCTTGCCACCCCCGATTACCTCGCCAGCCGGCAAATCGCCAACCCGCTCGAGCGCGATGCGTTTCTCAAACAAAAGCTCGGATTCGACCAAGCAACCTTCACCCGCGCCGCAGACATCCTGCGTGGAGCTGTGGCGGGTGCGGAACAAAAACCCCAATGAACGGCGGAGATGGCAGGAGGAAATATCTCCCCTCTACGAGCTCACCGCATTGACCGGTCACCATGCTTGAAACCGCCAGCCTTCAAGCGCTATGGATGATCCATCGCTCAATGGCGGCTACAGCCAACCAGGCAACTGGTGGCGCTCGAGCAACACCATTTCCGGCGGCATCTTATACGACTGGGGCGTCCATCTGTTAGAATATTCAATGCAGCTCATCGACTCACCGGTCACCGAGGTCAGCGGCTTCGCCCACCGTGGGTTCTGGGCGCCCAAAACCACTTGGAAAACCGATACCATCGATGACGAGGGGTTCGCCACCGTGCGCTTCAAAAGCGG
The DNA here is from genome assembly GCA_947491475.1 of Akkermansiaceae bacterium. GTDB lineage: Bacteria > Verrucomicrobiota > Verrucomicrobiia > Verrucomicrobiales > Akkermansiaceae > Luteolibacter. Next base: position 11,759 of record CANLKN010000045.1, read on the forward strand.
TCAGTGGCTCACGCTTTCCATCACTCAAATCGACTCGAAGGGCAAGGATGGCTGGCTCGAAATCACCGGCACGCGCGGCACACTGGTGCTGGATGAAAGGCATTCGACACTCTATCAGCATCAGCACGGCAAACAAATCACCACCCGCCTGCCGAATCCGGCCGACGAAGGTTTCCGATATTATGAAAACGTGCGCGACCATCTCGTGAAAGGCAGGCCGCTGGTCATCACCGCCGAGTGGTCTCGCAGGCCGATCCATATCATCGATCTCGCCGCGCAAAGCGCTCGCAACGGTCGCGCACTTGCCGCTAAATACGGCTGAACCATTGAAACATGAGTTCCATCCCCTAAGTGCAGCCAGGGCAGTGGAGTGACGTGCGAAAGCCGCAGCGGTTTTGCAGGTTCGATGCGGGATTCAGAATCAACGTGTTGTGGGCACTCTGATCTCAGAGCCAGCGGGAGGTTCTTTTGGCCTCTCTAAGGGCTTGCCGGATGTGGCGCGATTGAGGAGAATTACCGCTCTTGCAGGTTGACCCTGCCGAGCCCATCCGGCCAGCCCATGTCCAACGACTCCATCCGCCCAATCAACGTCGCCGAGGAACTTTCCCAATCGTTCCTGGAATACTCAATGTCGGTAATCATTTCCCGCGCGCTGCCCGATGTGCGCGACGGATTGAAGCCCTCGCAGCGCCGCGTGCTTTACGCCATGCGCCAGCTCGGAGTCACGCCCGGCAAGGCACACGTCAAGTGCGCCAAAATCGTGGGTGAAACGATGGGTAACTACCACCCGCACGGCGACCAATCGATCTACACCACCCTCGTCAACATGGGCCAACCGTGGTCGATGCGCGAAATGCTGGTGGATGGCCAGGGAAACTTCGGTTCGGTGGAAGGTGACGCTGCGGCCTCAATGCGATACACCGAGGCCCGTCTTCACCAGCTCGGCATGGCGATGATGGAGGACCTCGACAAGGACACCGTTGATTTCCAACCGAACTACGACGGCTCGCAGACCGAGCCTTGCGTCCTGCCCTCCGCGTTTCCCAACTTCCTCGTCAACGGCGGCACCGGCATTGCGGTCGGCATGGCCACCAACCTCGCCCCGCACAATCTCGGCGAAGTCATCGACGGCATCTGTGCGCAGATCGACAATCCGGCCATCACCCTGCCCGAGTTGATGCATCACATCAAGGGGCCGGATTTCCCCGTTGCCTGCGAAATCCGCGGCATTCGTGGCATTGAAAGCTACTTCGCCACCGGCCGTGGCTCGATGCGCCTGCGCGGCAAGGTGGAGATCGAGGAAAACGAAAACGGCAAATCGCTCATTGTCATCCGCGAGGTCCCATATGGCGTCAACCGCGCCGTGCTGCAGGAGCGCATCGCTGAACTCGTCAACGAAAAGACCCTTCTCGGCATCTCCGGCATGCGCGACCTCTCCGACGAGGAGACGCGCATCGAGATCGAGTTGAAACGCGACGCCCGGCCGCAGGTGGTTGTCGCCCAACTCTTCAAGCTTACCTCGCTGGAAACCTCGTTCAGCGTGAACATGCTCGCTATTCACGAGAACCGCCCGAAGCAGTTCTCGCTCAAAGAGGCCATCGACGCCTACATCGAACACCGCCGCGAAGTCATCATCCGCCGCACCCGTTATCTGTTGGGCAAGGCCGAGGAACGCGCCGAATTGTTAGAAGCCTTCCTGCTCGCGCTCGGCCACCTCGACGACTTCATCAAGATCATTCGTGATTCGAAGAACCGCGACGAAGCGCGCGAACGCCTCGCCGCCTATCAATTCTCCACCGCCACCGCAGAGCGCCTTGGCATCCTCATCCGCTCACAAGCCGCGGTGCAGGGCGACCGCTACGTTTTCAGTGAGCGCCAGGTCAACGCCATCCTCGAACTCCGGCTCTATCAGCTCACCGGCATGGAGCAGGACAAGGTGAAGGGCGAATACGACGGCATCCTCATCGAAATCAAGGATTTGCTCGACATACTCGCCCGCGAGGAGCGCGTGCTCACCATCATCAAGGACGAGCTTCGCGCCATCCGCGAGAAACACGCCACTCCGCGCAAGTGCCCGATTCTTGCGGAGGCCGGTGAAGTCGCGATGGAAGACCTCATTGCCAACGATGCGATGATCGTCACCCTTTCGCACCGCGGTTATGTGAAACGCACCCCTGCGAGCGAATACCGCCTGCAAGGACGCGGCGGCAAAGGACTCAAGGGCATGGAGAGGAAGGCCACCGGCAAGGATGAGCCCGATGATTTTGTCGAGCACCTGTTCTCGGTGCAGGCTCACGATTACCTGCTGTTCTTCACCAATACCGGCCGGCTTTACGTCGAGCGTGTGTTCCAACTCCCCGAAGGCTCGCGCACCTCTCCCGGTCGTTCGATCAAGAATGTGCTCAACCTCAAGCCCGAGGAAAAAATCGCCGCGATGTTGCGCCTCGAACGAGTGACCGACGACTCAGGAAATGATGTCACTTTCCGCGAGGAAGCCGGTTTTGTCTTCTTTGCCACCCGCACGGGCAAGGTGAAGAAAACCGCGCTCAACGACTTCCGCAACTATCGCAAGGACGGCACCATCGCCATCATTCTGGAGGAGAACAACGAGCTCATCGGCGTCTGCCTCACCTCCGGTTCGGACGAGGTGATTCTCGTCACCCACGAAGGCCTCAGCCTGCGTTTCCATGAGGACGACACCCGCTCGCAAGGCCGCGCCTCGATGGGCGTGATGGGCATCCGCCCGCGCGACGAGGACTTCGTCGTCGGCCTCGCAAAAGTCACCGAAGGCAGCACTCTGCTCGTCGCTTCCGAAAACGGTCTAGGCAAACGCACCACCTTCGATGACTACCGCAAGCAAGCCCGCGGCGGCAAAGGCATCATCACCATGAAGGTCACCGACAAGACCGGCCCCGTCGTCGGAGCCGTCACCGTCACCGACCAGGACGAGTTGATGCTCATGACCTCCACCGGCCAGAGCATCCGCATCCGCGTCAATGAGATCCGCGAAATCGGCCGCAACGCCCAGGGAGTGAAACTGCTCGCGCTCAAGGAAGGTGAGAAACTGCAGGACATCTCGCTGGTGATTCCGGATGGAGAGGATTCGACAAGCGAATCCACCGTGGGTTCGGATTCGGAATCCAGCACCACCGATGAAACCACCGGGTAGCCCGCGTTTTTTTACGGTAGAGTTGGCGCTTGAATGTTGCCGGTTCCGGCCCTAGTGCGGGGGCCGCATGGATCCGATGCACCCTTACGAACAGTTGTCGCTTTTCTCGGTTGGCCTTATCCTGGCCACTTGGCTGATCGGCAGCCATGCGCTGATGCTCGCCCTACCCGGACCAGTGCAGGGGTTTCTGAAAAGATTTTCCCGCAACCAAATGCTCGGGCAAATCCTGCTGTGCATCGGGCTGGCATGGTTCTGGCTGCTGATCGCGCCGGACAATCTGGGAACGATCAGCGCGCTGGCGATGGACCTCGGGGAATTCAACGGGGCCAAGCCGATGTTGCGCATCCTGGTTCCGGTGGCGATGTTTCTGGTGGCTACCAGCGTGCGGGATTTTCTGGCGGTGCGGGCGCTCGGGGTGGTCGGGCTGATGGTTGCCTCGCCGCTGTTGGAGGGGGCATTTTTGAAGGACCCCACATCGCGTTTGTTGGTTCCGGCATATGCGTATGCGCTGCTTACCGCCTCGATGTTTTTTGTAGGCATGCCCTACTTGTTCCGGGACGCGGTGGAGTGGGTGAGTGCCAAGCCAGAACGCTGGCGGCTGGCCTCGCTGGCCGGATTGGGCTATGGCGTGGTCACTCTCGTTTGCGCCATCGCCTTCTGGCGCGGCTACTGAACGCAGCCTCTCGTTAATGCCGACGCTGAGCCAAAGGGCTTGCCGGGCGATCAGTAGATGGGCGCGCCGGAGGTGTCTTCACCACCGCCTCCTTCGCCGCCACCGCTTGCCTTGTTGGCGGTTTTTTCCATGCCCTCGCCAGCAATCCGCATGTCACGGCCTAGTCCAATAAAAGTATTGCAGGAGCTGGAAAGCACTGCGGCGGCGGTCAGGGCGATCAACAAAACGATTTTCATTACGAGACTTAGATAGCGCAAAACCGGACCGCTGCAAGCGGATATTCTAAGGCTATCTTAAATAAGTTTCATTCAGCCGGGCGGGAAGTGTGCCGGATGCATATCCATTGCGCGGTTGGGCGTGATTTTGACGAAAATAGGCCGGGCGGTTGATACCCGCCCGGCCTGGAGTGAGGAGAACTGCCGATCAGAGGTCTCCCTCCTTGATGTCAATGGCGGCGTAGTCACCATCCTTGCGGCGGTAAACAATGGTCAGGCAGCCGCGGCGGGCACTCTTGTAGAGCACAAATGGACGGTCCGAGAGTTCAAGCTGCATGATGGCGTCCTCCTTATACATCGTGCGGATGCCGTAGTTATCCGGGTGGATGATGTAAGGGATGGGATCATCCTCGGATTCCGCAGGGTGATCGATGGCTTCCTCGGTGAAGAACCGTTCTTCGAGATGGCGGATGGACTCGTTGCGATGCGGCCGGTTTTTCTTGAGCAGGCGCGTCTTGTGCTTGCGCATGCGGCGGGCGATTTTTTCGATCGTCTCATCCAGCGCTGCATACATGTCCTTGCCCTCGGTGTGGGCCTCGATGGTGATATGGTTGGCACAAAATAGGATAATTTCCGCGACGTGGCGGTTTTTCTGAACATCGAGAATCGCTTTGGCTTCGATGATCCGCGGATAATCGAGATGAAGACTCTCGATTTTCCGGCGTGCGTGCTCACGGAGTGCATCGGTCACTTGTTCGTGCCTCACTGTGACAGTGATCGGCAGATTGACGTTGGCAGTTTGCATGGTTTTGTTCTTTGGTTTGGGTGAATGGACGGCAATTTCATTTGCCTTATCCATCAGACACTCTGCATGAATTTCGGCAGGAGCGCCATCATGTTCTTCTAAAATATTTCCGCATCTCTTGCGGTGGCCCGCCACGTCACTCGGGGGTGGTGAGATCCTCGAAGGACGGCACTCCGGCGTCGGGGATGGCCGTGGAACCGGAACTGGTCTTGGAGGTATCGAGCAATTCGAGAAAATTATCGATGGGATTCCTGACATTGCCGCTGACGGTGAGGTTGATCCAACGGTAGCCGTCCTTGGCTGGCCCGGCCATGGCATCAATGCGGCGGTTTGAGGCGGCGCGGACCATGGCCTCGGCGATGCCGATTTCGAGCTGGCCGCTGAGTCTGCGGTCCGCTCCCATCGAGAGATTTCCTCGAAGTATCATGCGGCCTTTTTGCTCGAAATTGAGATCCTCGAAGGACACCACCGGGCCGACGCGACGCAGGGTGCCGGTGGCTTCACCTTCAAAAACCGGGCGTTCGAACCAGTTGTCCTCGAGCAGGCGGGCGAGGCTGGCGAGAAAAGGAAAACCAGACAGACTGATGGTGTGGGTAGGAGAGTTGCGGAATGAGACGGCCAGCGAGCTGGCGCTTTCCGGGCCGGGCGTGAAGGTGAGTTGATTTGAGTCCAGCGCGGTGACGCTGTGGATTCTGCCGCTGATCAATCCGCCCATCTCGGGCCCGGCGATACCGGTAAGCAGGAAGTTTTCCACCCGCATGGCGATACGCGATGGCAGGTCCGGCTGGTAGAGGGTAACGGTGCCACTGAGATCGAGGAAGCCGCGGTTATCGCTCTCATGCAGCAGGCGCATGCCGACGATGTCCATTTCGCGACCGCGGAACTCAATGTGGGAGCGGTCGTGCTTGAGGTTGTGCCAGCCACGGATGGCGATATCGCCGCGGTTGAGAAGCAACTGCGGGCGGTTGTTGTCAACGAGAGCACGGAACGAGGCCTCGGTATCAAGCAGGCGAATGACAGGCTGGGCCGGATCACCCACCCGCACTTGCAGGCGTGAGACGCCGTAGCGCTGGAAGTGCACCGGCATCGAGCCCTCGGCAGGTGGCACGGCGCGCAGCGGCTCGCCGGCTTGAGGGGCTGCAAGAATCAGGATGCCATCCTGAGCGGTGATTTCCTCCCCCATGAGTGATTTCCCCAAAAAGAACGCGGGAGCGATGGCGGCGGAGACCATGCGTGACGAAAGCGAATGCAGGGCATTGCCCGCGGGCCAGGTGAGGGTGACCTGGATGGCGTTGGCACTGGAGGGATTGACGCGGAATTGTTCGATTTCCACTTCGGCACCGCTGCTTTGCGATGCCATGCGGACGACGTTTTTCCTGAACGGCGCGCTGTTTGCGTAAATGATGGAGATGCCCACGGTGAAGGCCAGCAGCAGGACCAGAATCACGGCGCTGGAGACCTGGAGCACACGGGTGCGCCGCTGTTGGCGCAGTTCATCCTTGCGCGGTTGTTGGGAACGGCGCTTGCGTTTGCGGACACGGATTGCTTGGGTGCCATCCGCGCGGGTGACGAGCTCTCCATCATCGACAGGGGCCTCGGCCGGCGGGTACCTGAGACGCTCCATCATCTCATCAATGGAGAATTTTTCCGGTTCGCTGGGGGCGGGCATGATTGGGCAGATGGATATGGCGGAGGGGCACCGCTTCAGCGATTCCTGTAGGGCTGCCCTGTGGGATCGAGAAGTTCCACCTGGACGAGGAAAATGATGGCGGTGGAGGAAGGTTGTCTGGAAGTGGAGCTAAACAAGCGCCCCACCCAAGGCAAACTACCGAGCACTGGCACCTTGTCTTCCACCATTTGAACGCGCTGGCTGGTCAACCCGCCGAACGCGACGGTGGAGCCATCGGCCACGGTGAGTTGGGTGGAAGTTTTCTGGGTGCTGAAAATCGGCATCAGGATCGAGTTTTTGGTCAGCTCCACGGTGCCGCCGGCACCCAGCAAGCCGTCGACTGCCGTGTTGATCGGGCTGCCGTAATTGACGAAGCCATCAAACTCGATGAACGAAGGATTGATGCTGATGTCGATGAATCGCCTTTCGGGCCCGACCACCGGTAGGACTTCGAGTGTGATGCCCACGTCCTTTTTTTCGAAAGCAGTGGGAGTGGCAGGAGTCACCGGGGTGCCGCCACCGCTGCCTACCTGGGTCGGTAATTCCGGCGGTTCATATTCGGTGGGATAGATGAACTCGCGGACGATGGCGATGTTCGAAGCCTGCCCGCTGCGGGTCACCGTCGAGGGCTGGGCCATGATGTCCACGCCCTTTTTCTGGTCGAGACCGCGCATGACCATCGATACCTCGCCATCGGTGAAGAGACCGGTTAGGGACATGATGCCGGGAGCCACAGACGAGGACTGTGCCGCGCGGTCCGGGTTGCGGATCAGGGCGTCGATGCTATTGCCGCTGATGGCCTGGTCACCGGAGCGCAGGCCGTTGGTGACCACGCCGGGATTGACCAGCGCGGAAGGGTTTGCGGGAAGGCCGGGCATCGGGCCGCTGAAATCTCCGCTGGTGCGTCCCGGGGCGTTCCCAACGGTGCCGCCGGAGCCGAAGACCGAGCCCTCGGAGTTCAGGGCGAACGGATTAATCAGCCAATCGAAGCCGAGCTCTTCGAGATTGGTTTGATCCGTGCGGATCATGGTCACCCGCACTGAAACCAGCACCGGTTCGGTCTGGTTGACGCTTTCCACAATCTGTGAGATGAAATCCAGATTGGCGGCGGTATTGACGACGCGAAGGGTATTGGTGGCGGGGGTGTAGTTTGCGGAAGCTCCCTCGGGAAATGAAATGCCTTGTTTGGCCAGCGCTTCCTGAGCGCTGAGGCGGGTGGTGAGCAGGCCGCCGGAAGCAGTCTTGGCAAAAGGATCCCCCTCGGCGCTGGATTCAGCACCGGCACTCAGATTGGTTAGAAAATCAGGCGGCACACTGAAGCTGCGGGTCATCAACTCGTCGGAGGAAAAACCGGCGGGCTGGATGATCACTGAGTAATCATCCGTGATGAAGTTCGTCTGGGTGATTTCGGTGATGTATTTCAACACGCTGGCCAGCGGCACATTGGATAGGCGCAGGTCGAAACGCAGTGCCTCGACACGCTTGGCGGTCTCGGATTCAGGCGGGCCAAGATTGATGGTGATGTTCACTCCCCTGCGAGCGGGATCGATCTCGGTGGTATCGTTTTCCGCGGCTTTCAGCCGGATGAATTCAATCGCCTCACTCAAGGATACCTGATCAAGAGCGATCTGTGGGATGATGATGCGCTTGAGTTTGGCATCAATGCGGATGTCGTCGATGATCCCGTTCTGCAAACTGGAATCCGCAAGCCCCAGTTCGGCGTCAGTGCGGGGGACCACCGTTTCCCACGTCGCATCCACTTGGGATAGCATTTCAGCGCGGGTGTGATCATAGGCGGCTTGTTGATAATTGCTCTTGGCCGCGGCCACGCGTTCCATGCCGCGGCGGGCGGCGCTGTTGTGGGGATCGATGCGCAGGACCTTCTCGTATTGCTCCATGGCATCATCGAATTTACCGAGATTGAAGGAACCTTCTGCGGTGTAAAGCAGGCGGCGGACGGAATCGACATCCTGGCCGTGCCCGGCGGTGAGCGCGGGGTTGGTGCGGATCGGGTCGTCGAGTTGCGCGCGGAAATCACGTGCCCCGGGATCGTTGGGTGCTACGCCGTCTGCGAGCACTTTGTCCACCGCGGCCTTGGCTGCGGGCACATCGCCCTTGCGGGAAAGTTCCTTGGCGCGCTCCACGGATGCCTGGGCATAACGCTCGGTGGCGGCGCGGCGGAGTTCTGCGGAAACCGGGGCATCCGGGATCATTTCGCGCGCTCCGGCAAAGGCTTGCACGGCATCGGCATAGCGGCCGGCCTCGTAAGCCTCATCGCCCATGCGCAACAATTCCCGGGCTTCCTCGATGGAGCCATCCGGCGCGGCCATGGATGCGGTGCCCCCAGCCAGCCAAAAAAGGGCCATGGCAATCGCCCGGCTGCGGATTGTGAAAATGGGTCTGTAGTTCTCCATGCGGATGCTTGCCGCTACGTATAGTGAGCTCAGGCCGCGAGCGTAAGCCGAAAATCGGGAAATTTCATCTTTTCCCGTGCCAGGGAAATTCGAGCTGGATTTCCATCCTGCGCGGCCGCCCCGGCCGTCGCCGGAAACAGCTTGGCAACCGTTGCTCCAACAATGGGAAAATCTTTTCGAACCAAGGCTTGATGATGTTCACGCGTTGAGTGTTTGCATGAACAATTGTCAGAGTCAAGCAAGGCTTTTGAGGGCAGCCTGTGCGTCCTTGGATATTTGCAGGCGGAGCGCCTCCAGCGAAGGGAATTTGATCTCCGAACGCAGGTGGTTTTCAAAACACACTTCGAGTTTTTCACCATAAATTTCGCTGCAAAACCCGAAAAGATGCGCCTCCAGCAAGCGTTTCGCGCCGTCCACGGTCGGACGTGCGCCGAGGTTTGCCACGCCGTTCCAGCGGCGGCCGCGGGCATCGAGCACGCGCACCGCCCACACGCCGTCCGGTGGGAGTTGCAGCTTGCCAGTGTTCACATTCGCGGTGGGGAACCCGAGCTGGCGGCCGAGTTGCTGGCCTTTTTCCACGATCCCCGCCACCGAATAACGGCGGCCAAGCATGCTGGCCGCCTCGTCGAGATTGCCATCGTGGATCGCCTGGCGAATCCGCGTGCTGCTGATGCGGTCACCCTCAAACATGACCGGCGGCAACGCATCCAGCCGGAAGCCCCGCGTTTCTGCCTCATCGCGCAGCAAGTTCACATCGCCCGCCCGCTGATGGCCGAAGCGCCAATCCTCTCCCACCGCAATCGTGCGCACCGGCGCGGCGGTCAGCCGAGCGATAAATTCCGTGGCCTCCATCGCTGCCATCGCTGGATCGAAATGCAGCGGAATCAAAAGTTCCACTCCCAGCCCGCCGACCACGCGGGCCTTGTGGTCGCGCGTTTCCAAAAGTGCTGCCGGTGCCTTGTCCGGAGCGATCACCTGGATCGGATGCGGATCAAAGGTGAGCACTCCCGCCAGGCCGCCATTGCGCCGCGCCGCCTCCACCGCAGCGCCAATCACTGCCTGATGCCCGAGATGCACGCCGTCGAACACGCCGAGCGCCAAATGCAACTCTTGTCCGAGCGCGGACAATTCCTCAAGCCGGTGGCAAATCAACACGCCGCGGTGATAGCCATCATTTTGCTCTTCATCAAGCCCGCGCGATCAAGTCCGCCATGTGGCCGCCGCGAGCGGTGACCCACTTGCCTTTGCGGATCACCTTGCTGAAACCAATTCCATGCGCAGCAGCCGCAGTGAAAACATCCCATGCCTGGCTCGCCAGAATGCCGGAAACAATCAGGTCGCCGCCGGCAGCGAGCGATTTTCCGACCACCGGCCAAGCCTCGATCAGCACGGTGGAAAACAAGTTTGCCAGCACCACATCATAGCCTTTTTTGCGCGGTTTCCATTTCAGGACATCCTGCTCTTTGGTCAAAATTTCCGGTGTCTCATTGCGCGCCGCATTGCGTGCGGCGGCGGCGACTGCAAAAGGATCAAAATCGCAGGCGAAAACCTCCCCCGCCCCGAGTTTGTGCGCAGCGATGGCCAAGACACCAGTGCCCGTTCCCAGATCCGCCACACTCCAACCGGCCCCATGCCCCTTGCGCTCTCGCGCCACATCCACCAACAGCCGCAGGCACGTCGAGGTGGTGGCGTGATCGCCCGTCCCAAATGCCATCTCCGGCGGGATCACGATGATGTCGCGCTTCGGATGCTCCTTGCGCAGCGCCGCCAGTTCCATCGGCCGCGCCTCCGCAGTGAGCAGGAAAACATCCCGCACTTTCAGCATGCGCGGCGGTGCGACCGGTTGGTTCCACTCTTCACCCGCCACCTTGCGAAAAGTGCCGCCAAAGCGCGCGACAATCTCCTTTGCCTCGTTCTCCGATTGGCAAAACACCCGCACGCGGACTGACTTGCCCCCTTTGAGATACTCGATGACCAGGTTCGGATTCCCGGCAAAGCGTTCCTCCCAGGCATCGATCCACTGCACAGCTGAGAGTTTTGACCATACATGCATGAGTGGCGCGATGCTGAAGCACCGGCCTTGCCCGCGTCAATGCTGTCTCTTCTAATTTTGTCGGCGCATGTGGGGTTTTGTAGCGTCGGGCGAATGGGATGTCAGAATGGAAGAACTATGCGCCATGCTCACGCCGAAGGTCGCGTCGTCATCCGATTTGCCATCAGAAATCAGCGACCGCCCCGCATGGCCCCGGGTGCATGGCAGGGGGGGGTGGGCGGATCAGCCGAAGTGGTCCCAGCCGCCATGCAGGGTTTCGCCTTGGCCGGTTTCCACCAGTCGGCCGATTTCGCTCAGCGCCAGATTTGGAAATTCCCCACTCCATGCAGCGAGTAGGGCCGTCACCCGCGCGGGCTCGATGGCAAACAATAACTCGAAATCCTCGCCATCGCCCAGGGCTTGCTCGATGGAACATCCGGCGGTGAGCGGCAGCGCCGCGCGATCCAGCACAAATCCACAGCCACTGGCTTCCGCCAGGCGCGGCAGATCTTTGGCCAATCCATCGGATAAATCCATCATCGCGGTCGGCTTGAATTTGGATACCAACCAGTTTGCTTCTTTGATGCGTGGGTTGAAATTCAGGTGTTTTCCGGCGAGAGATCCGCCGAGGGTTCCGGTGACGAGCAAGGCGTGGCCGGGCTTGGCGGTGGAGCGCAGGATGAGGTGCTCACGGCGGACACTGCCTGTGGCGGCAATGGAGACGACTGCGGAAGAACCTTGCGGGACGCCCGAAGTTTCGCCGCCGGCGAGCACTGCGTGGTGGGTTTTAAGGCAATCGCCGATGCCACGATAAAGGTCTTCGGCCCATGAGATGGGGGTATCCGGCGGCAGAGCGAGGGTGACGAGGAAGCGTTCCGGCCTCCCACCCATGGCGGCAAAGTCAGAGACCACGCGGGCGGCGGCTTTCCAGCCGACCTCGCGGGCGGGTGAGTCTGGCAGGAAATGCACGCCGGCGACCAGCGCGTCGGTTTTGAGGAGTTCGAGAATCCCGGAGGCCGGCCCGGGATCGACGACTGCGCAGTCGTCGCCGGGGCCAGCGGCGGGTGCAGCATCGCAGGGAGCGAGGCGGATGAGACGGGCGATGAGAGCGTCCTCGCCAATGTCGCGAAGGGTTTTCACCAGAGGGAGCCGAGCGGGATTTGGTAATAGCGAGCGGCCATTTGCAGTGCCACGGTGCAGCCGTTGAAGCAGAAATGCGCGGCGATGGGAGCCCAGATGGAGCCGGTTTTTTCGTAGAGAAAAACCAGCACGCCACCAAAAATGAACAAAGGCAACAGGGCGGTGAGATTGCCGTGGGCAGCAGCGAAAACCAGCGCCGAGCAAATGGCGGCCGGGAACATGCCACCGAATTTTTTCATGACCGGGTAGAGATAGCCGCGGAAAATGATTTCCTCGCACAGTGGCGCGGCGATCAATGCGGCGATGGCCATCAGTCCCAACAACCGCGGATCGTCGGATTGCTGCAAAAGTTTTACGGTTTCCTGCGTGGTTTCCACACCGAGCGATTCCATCCACTCGATGTAACCAGTGACTTTCAAGCCAACCAGAATGAGCCACATGAAAAGCAGGGAGGCGGGTGCGAGCAGGAATACCCACGGCCATGCGGGCCAGCGCAGGCCGAGCCATGAGCTGATTTCAATGCGCCGGCTTGCCATGGCTGTGACAAACCCCGCCATCAGAAAAAGGAAGCCGATGCTGATAAGCAAGGTTTCCTTGTCGGGAGCTCCGGCGGGTTTTTCCGGCATCTGGAACGAAGCGAGCACCATTCCGGCGAAGACCAGGAAAACAAGCGCCGCGCCCAGCAGATCGGGAACTTGGTAGGAACGCACCGCCACCCGGCCGGGCACAGGGGAGGGCGGAATCACGGCCGTTTCGAAATTGCCGCTGGCACCGTCGAGGCCGCGCCCGGACCATGCGCGCAGGCCGGACGCCACCCCGAAAACGACGAGCGCTGTGGCGAACGCTCCAGTGAGAACCAGTTCAGTGGGATCGGGCATCGTGGAAAATTTCCTCCGCGCAAGGTGTGACGTCCCAGCCGCACGCGCCAATCGAAAAATGCACGGCGGGATCGGGCGGGGTTTTCAGATGTCATGAATTTAAAGCCACGCTTGCATATCCCGCTGGTATTTCGAGACTCCGCGTTGGTTTATGCACTGCCATGCAGTGTCGCTGACAGCCTGCATCGCATTGCACGTATTGCATCACTCGCCATCAAGTTGCCTGAGCGGTGGATCTGCCACGCCCCGCTCGGTTGAAAATTCCCTTTTTTCAAAATTCTCCGCATGAAGCGCCCGCCACCAGATGCCCCGGCCCGCAAAACCGCAGTCAAGACGCACGTCGGGCCGAACTGGAAATTCCTAGCCCATCTATGCATCATCGCTGGCCTTACCTATGCCATTTTCATCGCTTGGCAAAACCTCGGTGAGACCAAGGCCAAACGCGAGGCCGAGAACCGGCAGGCCGCCGCAAAAAAAGCACAAGCCCACCAAGATGCGATCGCCGAGGCGCGCAAGCAGGCCGAAGCGCGCAACACTCCCACAATCACGACGTTGCCAGAAATTTCCGCTGAAGAGACACCGGCACCGGTCGAGCCCCCGCAGGCATCCGACACCAGCGTGCCTCCTCCGGCCGCACCTGCCGAAAAAATCGACCTTGGTCCCGAGTTCGCCGCTCTCACCGCGCGTGCCCGCGAACTTGTCATCGCCGCCGAGCGCAAACGCAGCGAAAAACTCGCCGAAAACACCCGCACTCTCACCTGGAACCTCGATGTCTGGCTGCGCAGCCTGCCGAAAAACGAGCAGGCTGCCTGGCAACCGCACATCGCCAAAATCAAGGCCGCCTCCGGCAGCGGCCTGGTGCCCGCATCCATTCCCGAGTCCAGCGGCATCCAACTATCGAGCAAAATGGCGGAACTGACCACCGACGCTGCCGCCAAACAAAACCAGATCGACCTCGCTTTCCTCAATGAAACCGGAAAAATCCACCGCGCCTATCTAACGAAAATTCAGAACGCCATCACCCAAGCCGAGAGCGCCAGCCAGCCGCAAATCGCAGCCGCACTCAACCGGGCTATTGATTCCGCCGCAAATCTTGAACCCTGGCTCCACTCGCTTGGCGTGGATTTTCAAGCTGCCTCCGAATCTCCGCTTACGGAATAAAATCCGTGTTTCCTCATTGATCTTGCCGCTGCGATTTCCAAAACCCTAAGTTCCTGCCAAGCCATGAGCGAAGACCAGATGCCTGCCGCTTTTGTCGCTCCCGAAGCCGCCGATCTCGCCCCGCTTTTTCCCGGATACGAAATCGAAGGACTCATCGCCACCGGTGGCATGGGCGCGGTTTACGGAGCTATCCAAAAATCCCTCGAGCGCGCCGTTGCCATTAAAATCCTGCCCCAGGAATTCACCGGAGACGCGGCTTTCCGCTCCGGCTTCGAATCCGAGGCAAAGGCCATGGCCCGCCTCAATCACCCGAATCTCATCGGCGTCTATGACTTCGGCGAGGTAGCAGGCATGCTTTACATCATCATGGAGTATGTGCCGGGCCAATCGCTCTATCACTCGGCACACGGCATCGCCATCGACCCCTCCGAGGTCAATCGCTTGGTTTCCGGCATTTGCCACGGCCTCGCCCACGCCCACGAAAACGGCATCATCCACCGCGATATCAAGCCATCCAATATCCTGCTCGATCTCAACGCCAATCCCAAGATCGGCGATTTCGGCTTGGCCCGCCCGGCCGAACGCCAGATCCAAGCTGGCGAGGAAATTTTCGGCACCCCGCACTACACAGCTCCCGAGGTGGTCGCCGCTCCATCTGCGGTCGATCACCGAGCCGATATCTTTTCCGTCGGCGTGTTGCTGCACGAGTTGCTCACCGGCCGCCTGCCCGCCGACGACCAGCGCACGGCATCGGCAATTTCGATGTGCGATCCGCGCTTCGACGCAATCATCCGCCGGGCCACCGACCTCATGCCGGATCGCCGTTATGGGAGCGCCTTGGAAATCGCCGCAGACTTGCATCACATCGCCACCAGTGCTGGCCCCAAAGTCCTGAGAACCGCTGCCGCTGGCGGTCAGCCCCAGGCGAGCCCCCGCAAAGGGAAAACCGCCGCCAGCGCCAGGAAAACCTCCACTGCTCCAGTGGTGGTCATCATCCTGATCATCGCCGCCATCGCCGCGGTCGCGCTCAAGCGTCATTCCGATCGCGCAAAAGCTCCTGAAATCACCATTGAAGAAGTGGTATTGCCTGCGCCCGTCGCACCGGAGGTGCCCACTCCGCCGCAACCAGAGCCCGCCGTCGAAATTCCCACCGAACCATCCACTCCACCGGAGCCGGTCGTTTTACCCGATCCTGAACCAGAACAGCCCGAGCCTGAGCCCGAACCCCAAGTCATCGAGCCCAAGTCCGATGTTCCCGCTTTCCTCGCCCGTGCCCGCGGAATCATGCGGAAACGCGCCGAACCCTTGATCAACTCCCACGATCTCAACCTGCAAAAAAACACTGATTCCTGGTCGCGCGCTCTCAGGCGTGCCATCCGCAAAATTGATCATCCCGGTGTTCGTGGAAACGCCGATGTGGCGCTCAAGGAATTCCTCGACCTGCACGAAAACGAAGGCAACCGGCTGCCAGCGCTCAACCCCTATCTCTCCACCTTGCCGGCTCTCGTGGAAACTCACGAAGAGTTCATCGAAAAACAAAAAGAGCTCGAACGCGCCGTCGTCAACGAACTCTCCACGCTTTCCGCCACCTACATCCTCGGCATCGAAAAACAAATCGAGCGCCTGAATGCGGAGAACGACCCCGGGGCCGTCGCGCTGCTCGAAAAGGAAATCGAACTCGTCCGCGAGGATCCGGAATATTTTCCCGAGCTCATGCTCGACCCCGCCGATCAGTGATTGCTCATTGAGGTTCCACTGGCGGCCCGAGCATTCCCACCTAGAGTTCCCGCGTGCCCAACCACGCCAGTCACACATCCACGATCTGCCTCCACGGTTGCCGCCAGCACAACCTCCGGAATCTCGATCTGGAGATTCCCCTCGGCAAGCTCACCGTCGTCACCGGCCCATCCGGCTCCGGCAAATCCTCGCTCGCCTTCCACACCCTCTACGCCGAGGGCCAGCGCCGCTACGTCGAGACCTTCTCGCCCTACGTCCGGCAGTTCTTCGATCGCATGGACAAACCCGACGTCGATTCCATCGAAGGCATCCCTCCCGCCATCGCCATTGAGCAGAAAAACCATGTCCGCACCACCCGTTCGACCGTCGGCACACTCACGGAAATCAATGATTACCTCAAGCTCCTCTTCCCGCGCCTTGCCACCGCCTTCGATCCCCACACCGGCGAGACCATCCAGCCGGACTCACCGGAATCCGCCGCCGCATGGGCCTTTGAAAATCTAACAGGTGAGCCCGTTCTCGTCACCTTCCCGATTCCCATCCCGCCCGGCACCAAGGCCGATGAACTCTTCCCCTTCCTTAACTCGCAAGGCTACCTCCGCGTCCTGTTAGACGGAAAAATCATCCGCACCGACGAGCCATCCAAATTTCAAATCTCAAATCTCAAATCTCAAATCTCCATTCTCCAAGACCGCCTCACTCTTACAACACCCAACCGCTCCCGCCTGCTCGAAGCCCTCGAAGCCGCCTTCCACCTCGGCAAGGGTCACGCCACCATCAACGTGGCTGGGACTAGTAGTCCCAGCCCGTCGAAGGGACAACCTGTCCCTTCGAAAGCATTCTCCACCACCTGGCACAATCCCGCCACCGGCTTCACCCTGCGCGCCCCCACACCCGCGCTCTTTTCCTTCAACTCCCCGCTCGGTGCCTGCCCCAAGTGCCGCGGCTTCGGCCGCATCATCGGGCTCGACCTCGAAAAGGCCGTTCCCGATCCCACCCTCTCCATCGCCCAGGGAGCCATCAAGCCCTTCCAGGGCGAGCGCGGCGATGAATGCCAGCGCGACCTGCTCCGCTGCTGCAAGGAACGCGGACTCGACACCCGAACCCCATGGGAAGACCTCTCCGAAAACGAACAAGAATGGATCTACTACGGCGATCGTAAAACCAACGAAATCACTCCGGACGAGCTCGAAGCCCTCTGGCAATCCGGCGCTTGGTATGGCGTCAAGGGTTTCTTCGACTGGCTCGAAACCAAGGCCTACAAAATGCACGTCCGGGTCTTCCTCTCCCGCTACCGGTCCTACACCACCTGCGCCGCCTGCCGTGGCAAACGTCTCCAACCCGAGGCCCTCTGCTTCAAAATCAACGGCCTCACCCTCCCCGACCTCTGGTCACTCCCCATCTCCGACCTTCTACCCTGGTTCTCAAATCTCACATCTCAAATTTCAAATCTCAAATCCACCGACCCCACCCTCAACCTCGTTCTCACTGAAATCTCCTCCCGTCTCTCCTACCTGGATCAAGTCGGACTCGGCTACCTGACACTCGACCGCCCCACCCGCACCCTCTCCGGCGGCGAGGTCGAGCGCGTCAACCTCACCACCTGTCTCGGCGCCTCTCTAACAGGCACGTTGTTCGTTCTCGACGAGCCCACCGTCGGCCTCCACGCCCGCGACATCCAGCGCCTCGTCGGCATCATGCACAGCCTCCGCGACAAGGGAAACACCCTTGTCGTCGTCGAGCACGAACAAGCCGTGATGCAAGCTGCCGACCACCTCATCGACCTCGGCCCCGGTGCCGGAAGCCACGGCGGCAACATCATCTACCAAGGCACCTCGCCCACAGCAAAATTTCAAATCTCAAATCTCAAATCTCAAATTTCCCCCGGCACTTTGCCCTGGCTCACCGGCCAACGCTCCATCCCCGTCCCCACCACCCGCCGCAAGCCCACCAAACAAGTTCTCTCCATCAAAGGAGCCACCCGCCACAACCTGAAGAAACTCGATGCCGACATCCCGCTCGGCCTCTTCCTCTGCCTCACCGGCGTCTCCGGTTCCGGCAAGTCCACCTTTGCCCACGACGTCCTCTACCTCAATCTCGCCCGCAAACTCGGCCAGGAAACCGATGGCGATCCCGCGACCATCCGCGAGCTCAAGGGCTCCCAACATCTATCAGGTGTCGAGCTCGTCGATCAATCCGCCGTCGCCCGCACCCCGCGCTCCACGCCTGCGGTCTTCCTCGGTGCCTTCGATCCCATCCGCCAACTCTTCTGCGAGACCGAATCCGCAAAATCCGCCGGCCTCAAACCCGGCTTCTTCTCCTTCAACTCCGGCGATGGACGCTGCGACCGCTGCGCCGGAAACGGTTTCGAAAAAGTGGAAATGCAGTTCCTCTCCGATCTCTACGTCACCTGCCCGGACTGCAACGGCCGCCGCTACAAATCCTCCACCCTCGGATACACCCTCGAAGGAAAATCCATCGCCGACATCCTCGATCTCACCACCGACGAAGCCATCACCTTCTTCTCAAAGGACGTTGGCGTCCCGCCAACGAGTGCGAAGCGCCGCAAGCAAATCATCCAACTCCTACAGCCTCTAACAGAAGTCGGCCTCGGCTACCTCAAGCTCGGCCAACCGCTCAACACCCTCTCCGGCGGCGAATCCCAGCGCCTCAAACTCTGCCAACTGTTAACTGTGGCTGGGACTATCAGTCCTGTGGTTGGGACTATCAGTCCCAGCCCGTCGAAGGGACAACCTGTCCCTTCAAAACTCTTGATCTTGGACGAGCCCACCACCGGCCTCCATTTCTCCGACATTGAAAACCTATTAACAGTCTTCCAAAAACTCGTAGATTCCGGTCACACCCTGCTCGTTATCGAGCACAATTTTGAAATCATCAAATCAGCAGACTGGATCCTCGATCTCGGCCCCGAAGCCGGCAAACACGGTGGCCAACTCGTCGCCCAAGGCCCGCCCGAACACATCGCCAAACAAGACACCCCCACCGGCACCTATCTCCGCGAAGCACTAAAAGGACCACTGACATCAGTCCGCCAGCCACGCACCAAATCCCCAATCTCAAATCTCAAATCTCAAATTTCCCTTCGCGGCGCCCGCCACCACAACCTGAAAAACATCTCCCTCGACATCCCGCGCGATCAACTCGTCGTCATCTCCGGTCTC
>CANLKN010000046.1 GCA_947491475.1 Akkermansiaceae bacterium
GTTGGGGCACTTCGAGGATGTTGGACATGCTCCCCGATCCAAGCACTTTGGCAGCGCCCTGAGGGAAGCGGTTTTACATCCGCAAGTGGTGCACTTTGAATTCTAACAAGTGATTATCAGGTGGTGCACTTTGGGTGATCGCCGACAGAAATCAAAGATCCGGCGCAGCCGGATCAGGATGTCTGAATTTGAAAGCTCTCCCGACTCTCCCCGGGCTGTAGGTGGCATCACCCGCCAGAGTTCCCCGCGTGTCACCGCTCTGCACGTCCACCGTGGAGTTTTCACCCGGCAGCCAGACCTGCTGGTTGGCCGGTGGCGGCTGACAAGCTACGACCGGAGGGCCAATATCGACCGCAAGGATGGAGCCGTCGTTTTGGTAAGTGCCATCTCCCCAGCCCAGGGAGAAATCAAGCGAATCACCCGCAGCCACGGTGACCGTAAAATTGAACGGCTGTTCGGATGTCGCGTCGATGTTTCCGCTCAAGAGTGGGGTTCCGGTGGCGTTTTTCAAAATTCTTATGTCGGTCGTCGTGCCGGCATTTTGCCTTCCTGCGACACCGGTGACTTGGAACGTGCCCGCAGTTGGGGCGATCCATCGCAAGACGCTGCGTTGACCCGCAGGACCGGGATGAAGGAAGAGCGCCCCTGGCGGAATTTCGAGACAGGATACAGCGGTGTTGTTCCGGGCGATTTGCGGGTAGGGATCTTCAGGGGCGTTATCAAACCACCTTTGGTAGGTCCCTTCCGCGCACGGCGAAGGTGTGGAGTCATTCAGGGTGTATTGGATAAAGGTATTGTCGGTATCTGATGCCGTTTGGCCATAGAACCAGGTTCCATTGGTGCCGCCTTGGGTGAGCGCGAAATCGGACGCCGCGTTGTAGCTTGTTTGGGCCTGGACCGTTGGGCAGATAAGACCCACTATGGCGGGAATTAAGGTTCGGAGGCTGAAAACAGAATGGAGGATTGCGAGGAAATTACTTTTCACGGCAGGTGTGTATTAGGGATCAAAGCGAGGTTCGGAATTGCGGCATTGGCACCAGTCGTCTGACATACAAACTCCCGCAAAAATAACAAAAAGTTCCTTTGCTTCAATGAATTTCTTGGTAACATAAGGCTGCAAGGAATTTGCTTTCTGCGGGAGACCCCTGAAAGAGCCATT
The DNA here is from genome assembly GCA_947491475.1 of Akkermansiaceae bacterium. Classification (GTDB taxonomy): domain Bacteria; phylum Verrucomicrobiota; class Verrucomicrobiia; order Verrucomicrobiales; family Akkermansiaceae; genus Luteolibacter. The sequence goes on from CANLKN010000046.1 coordinate 1,160, forward strand.
GGGTCGGACCGGCCTGCCTGTCGTAGCCTCGGCGAAGACCGGAGGGCGGGGAAAAGGGGGGTGATCAAAGTCGATCAAGCCCTTTGAACGTCCAACATCAACGTCGAAGTGAAGATATGGAATCGCGCGTTGTTTGTTCGGCGACGGTCCGGGGTTCAAGCTTCAGCTTGTCTTCGGGAAGTGCACGCTGAAGCGCGAACTCCGGACAATTTTCCGGTGGCACAAGTGGCAGGAGGTTTCGGCAATGACTTTTGGCAAAAGGTCTACTCCAGCTCTCTTGTTTTTAGTAATCTTTGATGCCTTTCGTGGTTTCTATTCTGGAATTTAGGGTCATTCCACCTGCCAAACTTCCGAATCCACCCCGAACGGGGCTGGCCCTGGAAACACAAAACCCGGCATTTCTTGTGAAATGCCGGGTTGAGTGAACGATTTGTTTCCGCAAGTGATTAAGCGCGACGACGGCGGATGGCTAGGGCACCCACGGCTACGGCTCCAAGAATTGAAGTGGATGGCTCAGGCACAACGAGGAATCCGCGGATCTCTCCTCCACCGTTGGTTGAGGTGTGGACGTTGATATACAACTTTCCATCAAAGAGCTGCGCTTCCCTGAGTGCCGCCGTTCCCGCTGCGGTACCACCGAATGTAGCCGTATCGAAATCAATGACAGGGTTGGTGAAGACACCACCAGTAACGGCGTTTGTCGAACGGTTCAGTTGAAAAAACACACCGCCGGTTCCTGTGAAGTTACCTAGTCCGTCGTTGCCGTTCGCACCAGCAGTGGCGTGAATGTGCTGATTGGTGACCAGGCTCGACATATCGGTGAATCCTTGGGAACTACCCCAGCCGATGTTAGTCAGATCGAGGATTCTGGTGTCGGTATCGTAAGTGATACCTGTGGTGATGGCAATCTCGCCACCGCTACCGCCGATAATGGAGCCGGGTTCGTTACCAGGCAAGAGTCCTGCACCGGCAGTGCCGATGAGATTGAGGTAGATGATGGCCGCTTGAGCATTGGATGCCATTAACGGCAGAGCGAGTGACAGGATTAATTTTTTCATTGTGTTAGAGGAGTTCAGTTTTCTATTCAGGATTGAAGCGGCTGGTCTACATCTGGATTTGCAAGGATATCAAAGAAAAAATTTGATTTTTCGCCCCTCAGACCTGACTGATTAGGAGGCACTTGTGGCGGGCCGGATGAATCCTGCGCTCCGTGAAGAGTGAATTGGCATTTAGCGTGCCATTCAGTGTGGCGGTAAGATCTCCAACCTGGGTGGCACTCTCCGTCGTGATCACTGGCGCGGCCTGGGCTGACAGAAAACCAAAAACCGCATGAGCCACTATCAGCGATCTAACGGAACGTCTGAGAATTTTCAGAAACATGGGCACGGATGGTGGAATCAATTTAGCTGCCGCCGATATCCTCTGGGTCCTCTTTCTAAAATTCCCATCAGCGAGCGTAGAGTCCTCTGACTTGCCGCGGAAGATCAAGGGCATAGTTAGATGGATTTCCGTTCGGATGTTTGTAGATTTGAGCTTTTGCGTCGTGAGATTTTCCTCTAGTTTACTGGTATGGAATTCGATGAATTGGTGGCGGTGGCTTGGGAGGCACGCGAGATGGCTTATGCCCCCTACTCCAAGTTTGCGGTGGGCGCAGCTTTGTTGTCGGCCGACGGCCGGATTTTCCGCGGTTGTAACGTGGAGAATCTTTCCTATGGATTGACCCAGTGCGCGGAGCGAACGGCCATCTGTGCGGCAGTGGCTGCGGGGGTTCGTGATTTTGTCATGTTGGCAGTGGTGGCCGACACGGCGGTGCCGATCTCACCCTGTGGGGCGTGCCGACAAGTGATGGCGGAGTTTGGCGTGCCGCGGGTGATCCTGGCGAACCGGGCTTCGCGGCTTGAGTTTTCTCTGGAGGAACTTTTGCCGCGGTCATCGGCGGGGATCTTGGATCGTGATGAGTGAATTGTTCCACGTGGAACGTGTGCCACGCTTCGCGCCAGTTTCCGGGCTTGAGCCCGGACACTCTCTGGCTATGTTCCGCGTCCCGCGATGTTCCGCTATCCGAAAAGTTACGATGTGATTGTGATTGGTGCTGGCCATGCCGGGGTCGAGGCGGCGATGGCTGCAGCCCGGCTGGGTTGTGAGGTGGCGGTGTTGACGCAGAATCTCGACACGATCGGCCAGATGTCCTGCAACCCGGCCATCGGCGGGCTGGCCAAGGGCCACATGGTTCGGGAAATTGACGCGCTCGGCGGAATCATGGGGCTCAACACCGATGCCACCGGCATCCAGTGGCGGATGTTGAATGCCTCCAAGGGACCCTCGGTGCGAGCTCCGAGGGCGCAGTGCGACAAGAAGGCCTACCAATTCCGGATGAAGCGCGAACTGGAAGCGATGCCGGGTGTGGAGATTCATCAGGGAAACGTGGCGGATCTTTTGGTGAATGGCGACCGGATCTCCGGCGTGGCGACTTCGCTGGGCATGGAAATTCCCGGCAAAGCGGTGATTTTGAGTGCGGGAACCTTCATGGGTGGACTGATGTATGTGGGATTGCGCAATGAAAAGGGCGGTCGGATGGGGGATGCGACTTCGAATGTTTCAGAGGCCTTGAAGCGCCTGGGTTTTGTGGTCGAGCGCTTCAAGACCGGCACGCCCTGCCGCTTGAACGGTCGGTCCATCGATTTTTTGAAATGCGAGCGCCAGGATGGCGATGTTCCGGTGCCGAAATTCAGTTTCATGGCGGACACCCTGACCAAGGGTCCAGATGACATCTTCACGCTGAATCCGTGGGGCGATCTAGCGTTCCACGTGGAACAATTGCCTTGTTGGATCACCTACACCAATCCCCGGACGCACGAGATCATCCGCGGAAATCTGGATCAATCGCCGATGTATTGTGGCGTCATCGAGGGGGTGGGGCCGCGATATTGCCCGTCGATCGAGGACAAGGTGGTTCGTTTCGCGGAAAAGGAGCGGCATCAGGTGTTTCTGGAGCCGGAGGGGCGTCACACGCACGAATATTACGTCAACGGCGTTTCCACTTCGCTGCCTTACGAGGTGCAGCTCGATTTCCTGCGTTCGATTGTGGGTCTGGAGAAATGTGAGATCCTGCGGCCGGGATACGCCGTGGAATATGATTACTGCCCGCCCACGCAGCTGCGGCCGACCTTGGAGACTAAGCAGATCGAGGGTTTGTATTTCGCCGGGCAGATCAATGGCACTTCAGGCTACGAAGAAGCGGCAGGGCAGGGGCTGATAGCCGGTGCGAATGCCGCGCTTAAAGTTCTTGGAAAACCCGAATTCATCCTTGGCCGCGACGAGGCTTACCTCGGTGTGATGATCGACGACTTGGTCACCCGCGGTTGCACCGAACCCTACCGGATGTTCACCAGTCGGGCGGAATACCGTCTGTTGCTGCGTCAGGACAATGCGGATCTCCGGCTCACGCCGCGGGCGGCGCAGATTGGACTGGCGAGCGGCGAGCGGGTCCGGCGGGTTGTTGAGAAACAGGCAGCACTGGAAAAAGCCGACCTCTGGGTGCGCCAGACCGTGCACGAGGGCTTGAAACTCGACCAATGGTTTCGGCGCAGTGAGAATTCCTGGCAAATGCTGCCCGAAGTGATCCAATCCGAGTTCCACGTGGAACTTTGGCAGCTGATCGAGACCGATTTCAAATACGAAGGGCACCTTGGACGTCAGCGCACGCAGATCGAGCGCATGAGCCGTCAGGAAAACCGGCGGATTCCGGCAAATCTCGATTACGCCACGATCCACGGCCTAAAAAAGGAGGCTCAGCACCGGTTTTCAGAAATCCGGCCAGCCACCCTTGGTCAGGCCGGGCGCATTCCGGGCATCACTCCAGCGGACGTCGCGATGCTTGCGGTGTGGTTGGAAAAACTGGAACGCGAGGCCCAAGGGGTCGGCTCAAGGGGGGCGCTGTAGCGTAGTTCGATGAGTTTCCATGCGTGGAATTTGTGCGAAGCTTGTGCATGGGCTAATTCTTTCTCATTTCGCCCTAGGGGGCAGTTAGCGACGGTCATAGACCACCGCTACAGGGCGCGGTGGTGGTCTGGAAGGCCAGGAAAAGCCGGAGTTTGCCGTAGCTGATGCGGCCGCAGAGTTTTTCGTAGATAGGGGAGAGAGCGGGACCTTCATGGCCGAGCAAGGCCTCGCGCATGGCATCTTCCTCAGCCTGGCTATAGAAGGCACGTGGGTCGAATTTACCGCCATTTTCCACGGCGCGCGCGAGATGGCCTTCGATGGTGGTGATCGAGAGACCGCGTTCCTTGGCGATGTCTGCTAGGGAAACCCCGGCGTGGAAGAGCTCGAGAGTGGCCAATGTGGTGCCGTTGAGTGCGCCCTCGGCCTTCATTTTTCGGACTGGTGCTGCAGCCGGGCGCAGGGCGGCGAAACTTTGTCGAGGATTCTCAAGCAGCCAGGCGGCGATGGCCACCATGAACGGCCCGCCGAAGTCGGCGAGCTTCTTTTCGCCCACGCCGGGGACATCAAGCATGGCGGCGGCATTTGTCGGGTAGTCACGGGCCATGTGGCGGAGTGAAACATCGGAAAACACCACGTAGGAAGGGACATTGCGGGCATCGGCGAGCTCCTTGCGGAGTGTGCGGAGGTCGGCAAACAAGCCTTCGTCGCAGGGGATGTCGCCGGCTTTCGCCACGGCGGTGGCGCTGGCCGGGTTTGAGCGGGCGGCAGCGGGAGGCCGGGTGAGGGGAAAAGAGCGCCCGTCCTTGAGCGCGGCGAGGCCCTCATTGGTGAGCGAGATTGTGGAAAACCCGTCCTGCGATTGGCAGAGCAGGCCGATTTTGAGCAATTGGCGGCCAAGCGCGACCCATTCGGCGCGTGGAGTTTCGCGGCCGATTCCGTAGGTGCTGAGTGTTTCGTGTTTCCAGCGGCGGATTTTCTCGGTGTTGCCGCCGGCCAGCACGTCGGCGACGTGTTGAAGACCGGTGGTGAATCCGCTGAGCTGGCGGATGCGGAAAACGCAGCTCAGGAGCTTCCGGCAATCGACCGTGGCATCGTAGCTCTCGCGCGGTGACAGGCACGAATCGCAGCTGCCGCAATTCCCGTGCGGCCATTCCTCGCCGAAATAATCGAGCAAATGCGCGCGCCGGCAGCTATCGTCCTCGGCGTATCCGGTCATTTGGTCGAGTTGGGCACGGGCGATGCCGCGGGCTTGCTCATCGCTGATTTCATCGAGAAACTTCAGTTGTTTCATCACATCGCCGCGGGAATAGAGCAGCAGGCAATCGGCGGGCAGGCCATCGCGCCCGGCGCGCCCGGTTTCCTGATAGTAGCCTTCGACGTTTTTCGGCAGATCCGCGTGGATGACCCAGCGGACGTTCGGTTTGTTGATGCCCATGCCGAATGCGACGGTGGCGCAGACGACTCGTGCCTCATCGCGCAGAAAGGCCTCCTGATTTTGTGTGCGCAGGGCTGCATCCAGTCCGGCGTGGTAGGCGAGGGCGGTGATTCCCTCGGCGCGCAGGGCGGCGGCGAGGGCCTCGGTGGATTTGCGCGACTGGCAATAGACAATGCCGGAATCCTGCGGCCGGGCGGCGGCGAATTCCCAGACCTGGCGCACGGGTTTTTCCTTGGGAATCACCCGGTAGCTCAGATTCGGCCGGTTGAAACTCGAGATAAACACCTCGGGGTCCGCCAACCGGAGTTGGGAAACGATGTCCTCGCGCACCCGTGGCGTGGCGGTGGCGGTGAGCGCGAGAAAGGGCGTGCCGGGAAAACGATCGCGCAATGTGGCAAGCTGGCGGTATTCAGGGCGGAAATCGTGGCCCCATTCGCTGATGCAGTGCGCCTCATCCACCGCGATGGCACAAACATTCCAACCGGTTTGTCTTTTTGGAAAATCTCCAGCCAAGAGGCGTTCCGGAGCCACGTAGAGGAGTTGGTATTTTCCCGCATCGAGCTCCGCCTGGCGGGCGCGGATTTCGCTGGCATCGAGCGCGGAGTTCAAAAACGTGGCGGCGACACCCGCCGCTTGGAGTTGGTCCACCTGGTCCTTCATCAGCGCGATCAATGGCGAAACGACCACCGTGAGTCCGTCGCGCACGAGCGCCGGAAGCTGATAACAAAGGCTTTTGCCCGCACCGGTGGGCAGGATGGAAACCACATCCCGCCCGGCGAGGCTGGCCACCATGATTTCCTGCTGGAGCGGGCGGAAGCTATCGTAGCCGAAAATCTGTTTGAGCAGGGCGGGGAGGCGATCGGCGGCTGGAGCAGGGGAGTTGGAATTCATAACGGGCGCGGATGAGGTGGAAATTCGCTATCGCAATCCACAAATTAGGTCAAATGAACAGTTTGAAATTTTCTGAAACCCGTCCAAGCATTTCCCTTGGCGGCGGCGGGATAGGCGGCTAGAACCCGCCGCCATGACACGTCCCGCCATTGAACGCTGCATCTGGGTTTTCATCGTCGCCCTGATCGTCACCTTCGTGTGGACGGTTTCCAAGGTGTTGATCATGTTGGGCTGGCTTTGAAGCAACGAGCTTGCAAGGCGGAGTTATTTCGAGGCTACGGAAATCTCCGGGATTGTCAGATGGCGCGAGAATTGGCATCCAGCGGCTGCGGAGTTTCCGCGTCATGATTCATGAAACCCACGCTTCTTGTCCTCGCAGCCGGAATGGGTAGCCGTTACGGCGGCCTCAAACAGATCGATCCCATGGGACCTAACGGTGAAACCGTGCTGGATTACTCGGTGTATGACGCCATCCGCGCTGGTTTCGGCAAAGTGGTATTCATCATCCGCGAGGACTTCGCGGAGGCCTTTCGCGAGGGGATCGGAGCGCGTTTTGCGGACCGGATCGAGGTGGATTACGTATTCCAGCGGATCGACGATCTACCCGAAGGATTCAGCGTGCCGGATGGTCGCGGAAAACCTTGGGGGACGGCCCATGCAGTGCGAGCGGCGCGGCACGCAGTGAATGGCCACTTTGCGGTGATCAATGCGGATGATTTCTATGGCCGCGATGCCTATCAGCGGGCGGCGGTGTTTTTCGACAGCCTTCCGGAGGGCGCGACCGGCGCGATGGCGATGGTGGGATACCCGCTGGAAAACACGCTTTCGGATCACGGCCACGTCAACCGCGGGGTTTGCCGGATCGATGAAGGCGGGTTTCTCAGCAATGTTGAGGAATACCTCGACATCGAGCGCGAGGCGGATGGGGTGGTGCGCGGCAACGCCTTGGACGGCAAGCGCCACATCGTGCCGGAGGGCACCTTGGTATCGATGAACTTCTGGGCTTTCGGTCCGGCTTTTTTCAAGCAGCTTGAAGAGGGGTTCACGCGATTTTTGCACGAATCCGGCGGACAGTTGAAATCCGAATGTTATATCCCGACAGTGGTGGACCAGTTGATACATAGCGGCCATGCGCAGTGCAAGGTGCTGCGCACGACCAGCCAATGGTTTGGCGTCACCTATCCGGCAGACAAGCCATTCGTGGTGGAATCGATCCGCAAGCTCATCGTGGCCGGTGCATATCCCGAAAAGCTCGTTTGAGTTTCTCCTCCGTTGTCTCAACTTTCATCATTACCCCGAGTGCCAGCTACCACCGTTCTTCACGACATCCGCGCGATCGCCACGTTGTTCGACATGCGGGCGGACTTTATCCACGCGCACAGCCATGGATCCGGCCATATCAATGACACCTACTGCGCCACCTTCGATCAGGCCGGACAGCGCGTGCGTTATGTGGTCCAGCGGATCAATCATCATGTGTTCAAGCAACCGGAATTATTGATGGAAAACATCAGTCGCGTGACGCGGCACGCGCTTGCCACGCTTGAAGCGGACGGCCACCCGGAAGCCCACCGCCGCACACTGACCTGCATTCCCTCGCATGAGGGCAATGCCTGTGCCGTGGATGCGGATGGCAACTACTGGCGGGTCTATCCGTTTATTGAAGGTGCCCGAGGCTATGATGAATTGGAAACCAACGAACAGGCCTATCAGGCGGCGCGCGCCTTCGGTGAGTTCCAGAAACTCGCCGCCACCCTGCAAGGCGGACGGTTGCATGAAACGATTTCTGATTTCCATCACACACCCAAGCGGCTGCAGGCGCTCAAAGCCGCCATTTCACAGGACAGCGCCGGCCGCGCCGCCGGGTGCGCCGCCGAGATTGAATTCGCTTTCGCCCGCACGGCGGATTGCTCGCGCGTGACCGATCTGATCGCCGCCGGCGCCATTCCCGAGCGCGTGGTCCATAACGACACCAAGCTCAATAATGTTTTGTTAGATGATGCCACCGCCGAGGGTGTCTGCGTGATCGACCTGGACACCACCATGCCCGGCTCGGTGCTCTATGACTTCGGTGACATGATACGCACGGCCGCGCCCACCTCGCGCGAGGACGATCCGGATCCCGCCGGCATCCGCGTGCGGCTCGACCGCTTTGAGGCTTTGGTGAAGGGCTATCTCTCCAGCGCCACTTTTCTAACAGAATGTGAACTGGCTCATCTCGCTTTCTCCGGCAAGCTGATCACGCTGGAAGTGGGCATTCGTTTTCTGACCGACTATCTCAACGGCGACGAGTATTTCAAAATCAAGCGCCGCGCGCACAATCTGGACCGCTGCCGCAATCAGTTCGCCTTCGTCAAGGCGCTGGAGCGCGAGATGGCGGCGATGGAGGACGTCGTGGAGCGGCACGCTCTTCAAACCATATCATGAAAAACATGTTTTTCCTTTGGGTCGGATACTCCTAAGCTTGCTTTGGCTTTTTCTGTAATCCTCTGAATTCGTCTTCCGAAATGCCTCGGGGCCTGCCCCGAGGTTCTTTACTTTTACCCATTAATGGCGCCGATGCTCTCGCGCTCGACGAAGGTTGCTGAAAATTCGACATCCTCCACCGGTGATTCATCGAGGATTTGCGCGACGGTGGCGCGAGCCATTTTCTCAAGAGGTTCAGCAATGCTGCTTAGGGAGACAGGCAAAAAGCGTGACAAGGGCACATTCCCGACGCCGATGAACGACAGGTCCCGTGGCACGGCGAGACCGGCTTCCGCCGCCGCGCGCATCGCCCCGATGGCCAGCAGGTCGTTCATGCAGACGAAGGCCGTCGGCAAATCAGGTGCCGCCGTATGTTCTAACAAATTCCGGAAAGCGGCATGCGCGGATTCCAGTGTTGACTCGCAATTCACCACGCATGGCTTCGTTGCGTCGAAGTGGTGTTTATACAGCGCCTGTTCGAATTTTGTGACGCGCGAAATTTTGCTCTGCTGCCGGGCCTGCCCGTGGAGAAGCAGACCTACACGGCGGTGCCCGAGGACGGCGAGGCGGGCGAAGGCCTCATCAATCGCTTGGTCCAGATCTACACCGATGCGGCCTAGCGAGGCCACTTTGGGATGATTACCCAGCACGGATACGGCAGTGCCTCTCTTGGCGAGCGGCACCAGATGGCTATTGAGGATATCGAGACTGATGGGAACCACGATCAAGCCGTCGAAGCGCCAGTGGTTGATTTGATCGAGGCAGAGGATTTCCCGTTGGTAGTCGAGACGCGTGTCTTCAATGACCAGATCGTAATCACGGCGGATCAATTCGTTGCCGATCTCGGTGGCCAGCGCGGAGAAGAAGGGATCGGATAGATTCGGCACAATGAGCCCGACGACCCGTGTTTTACCGGTGCTCAGGCTGCGGGCGAGGCGGTCCGGCGTGTAGCCGAGTTTTTTAGCGGCGGCAAAGACCTTGTCCTTGGTGGCCACCGACGCCCACGAGTCCTTGCGGCCGTTCAAAATGCTTGATGCCGTGTTGACCGCCACCCCGGCGAGCTTGGCGACATCTTTGAGTTTTGGTGGCATTACAGCGACAGTGATAGAATCCGGGCCGGAATGTAGCCAGCTTTTTCCCGCATGGCAGCAGGGGGTTAAGGATTCTTTGCAATCACCTCCATGATCGCAGCGAGTGAGGAAGTGTCGTTTTTGTAGTAGGCGGTGAGAATCGCCGGGTGCTGCTCCGGAGTGGCTTTGATCAGGATTTGGCGCAGGATTTTCTCTTTGAGCCAGTAGGCGTTGCGGTATTTCTCGCCGATCGATGGCGCCTTGGTGAGATTGACAATGGATGGATCCACAAAACCGTGGCGGAGGGCCGCATGGAACATCCGCTGGGCCTCGCGCCATGAGCGGTTGACGGAGTCGGCATTCTCCCGGCGCAAGGCATCCCAGTCCATCACGGTCACATCGAGAATCGGGCCCCGGGTGTCGATGCCGAGTTGCTCAAGATTGTCGGTGCGATCGGCGGTGCCGTCTCCGTCGTAGTCATAGGAGATGCGGTTGATCCAGCCATCACCGGTGGTATCGAAGTATTGAATCACCTCGGCGACTTTCGGTGCCGCAACCTTCGATGAGCGGCCGTTGAGGTGGGCGCTGCCGTTGTAGGCGGCATCCATATCCACCAGCCAAGCACCGGTTTCCGCCCCGCGTAGATGGATTTTTCCATCCCATGCGGCGCGGTATAATTTCCCTTTGCCGCTGAAATCCTCGTCCCATTCGCCGCGATCACCGAGACTATCGGCCTGGGTGTTGCGAATGACCGAGCGGGTGCCCGAGTGCGGCGGGTTGCGTTGGAGCAGATAGGGGTCCCCCGGGTAGTAAAGTTCCACGCGCTCCCAGCGGAAACAGTCGCCATCCTCATCGAAGGTGATATAAGCCCTCTCCCAATCGGCTCCAAAGAGTCTTTTGATGGCGGCATCCCGGGGCACGAAGCGGAAGCGGGTTTGCTGGCGCCACTCAAAATGCCTGTAGAAGGGAGCCGCCCAGTCCGGGGCTTTGATTTGAGGAAACTCATGGACGTCGCCACTGTAGTCCAAGCCCGGCTTGCCGCCGACGTGGAGGGTGAGATCATAGCTCACCGTGGTGCCCCAGCCTGTGTTGTTGTCGAGATCATAGCTGACCCAGGCCTCATCCACGATGCCATCGAAGGTCAGACGCCTTTGGCCGGGACCTATGAATTTACGGTTGTCCGCCACGCGCACCGAGACTTCGGATAACCCGTCACCGTCGGGATCGAAAAACATAAAAGGATTTTCCCATGAATACTCGGGATTTTCGATAGACCAGATCGGAGCATGTTCCTTGATGAAGGTGGCGTTGCCGTGGTAGTTCGGCCGCCAGTTGGTCGGCGTGTCCCAGCGGGTCCAATCCACGGTCATGTCATTCCAATCGAGATCGGCAAGCATGCCGGTGTTGTCGGGATCGATGCTCATGTAGAAAACCGCACCGCTCGGGCCGAAAACTCCCGGGTGGCCGGTCTTGGGATTGCTGTTGTAGAGTTCGATATCCGCGATTCCGTCGCCATCGCGGTCCGCCCACTTGATGTTGTAGTCACTCGGTCCGTCGTAATAGCCGTCGCCATCGACATCCACCTGCATTGCGCCGTTGACGGTATCTCCAAAGGCGTCGTCCGGCTTAAAAGTGCCCCCTTCATCGAAAAACCTCACTCTTCGCCCGCCCCACCAGCGCTCGATGATATCGGGTTTACCATCTGCCGTGACGTCGCTACTGAAGATCTCGTCCCGGCGGGAAGCATCGAGCTTCGAGTGGAGTGGTGATGCGGGATTAGTCTCAGCGGGCTGAGGAGATTCGGAGGCTTCGGCAGACAGCGACCAAGGCAGTGCGATGGCGATGACCAGGTATCTCGCGTGATTTATTGGTTGTAGGGGATCAAATTTCATCGACGAGACCGGTCCTTGAATGCGGCGGCTGGCGGGTTTATGAATCAATCCATCAGCCGATGGCCATCTCCAATTCAAACAAGTCCGGCGAAACTGCGCCATGGGAAACCAAGCCCGATCCCTCCGGCCGACATTTGCTCCGCCAATCGCTGCCGTGGCTCGGTGGGCTGCTGCTGCTCACCCTCATCGCCTGGGGCTTGTGGCCCAAACCTGTCGTCATTGAAACCGGCCTCGTCGTCCGCTCGCCGCTCACCGTTCGCGTTTCCGAAGAAGGAAAAACCCGCGTGCGCAACCGCTACATCGTCGCCGCGCCGGTGGCGGGAAACATGCGGCGTGTGCTGCTCAAGCCAGGCGATTCAGTGGAAGCTGGCAAGACCGTGCTTACGGCCATACAGCCGGTGGTCGCGCCGCTGCTCGATCCTCGCGCGCGTTTGCAAGCGGAGGCCGTCGTTTCCATGCGCGAGGCGGCTGGCAAGCAGGCTGCCGAATCTCTCGAAGCCCTGCGCGCCGCTCTCAAACTCGCATCTGCCGAATACAATCGCGTGCTCTCAGTGAAGCACGATGGCACCTTATCGGATTCCGACCGCGATCGCGCCGAAGGCGAAGCGGCGATCAAAGCCGCCGAAGTCCGCGCGGCAGAGTTTTCACTGCAAGTAATCGATTACGAACTCGCCCAGGCCCGCGCCGTGTTGGAGCGCCCGGAGGTAGGCGCCTCCACCGGGCTCGAAGAGGTAAGATCCCCGGTCTCAGGCCGCGTTTTGCACGTGATGCAGGAAAGCGAGACCGTCATCACTCCGGGCATGGCGATTCTCGAAATCGGCGATCCGGCGGACATAGAAATCGAAGCGGAAATCCTCTCGCGCGACGCGGTTACCATTCGGCCCGGCGATCCGGTGGAAATCGATCAATGGGGCGGTGATGTGGCGCTCATGGGCCGGGTGCGCCGCGTGGAACCCGCCGCCTTTACCAAAATCTCCGCGCTGGGCGTGGAGGAACAACGCGTGATTGTGCTCAGCGACCTGGTGGATCCGCCGGAAGCCGCCGCCGCTCTGGGCGACCGCTTCCGCGTCGAGGTCCGCGTGGCCGTCTGGCACTCGGACGACACGCTGGTGGTGCCGGCGGGAGCATTATTCAGAGAAGGGAATGCCTGGAAAACCTATCTCTATCAGAATGGTCGCGCACGGCTCACGACTGTGGAAGCGGGCCAGTCTGACGGCCGTCTCACCGAGGTGCTCTCCGGATTGAAGCCCGGCGATCAAGTGCTTTTGCATCCGCCGGATATCATCCGCGATGGGTCAGCGGTGAGGGAGCGATGATGCGCACCTGCATGCGCTGGTTGGTCGGCGCATGACCTTGCCGTTGCGGCAAAGGATCAACAAATGGTTCCCCGCACCGCGTTGTCATGAGCGCTGGCCGGAAGTTTTCACTCCCGGTGGGGGGGCTCGCGGTGCGGGGAAAGTTGTTTCCGGGGAAAAGTCTCAGTGCAGCCAGGGTTCCTCTACTTCGTGCAGGAATTCCATGAGGGCCCCGGAATTGCACCCGCTGGCACCATCCGACAGCCCTTGTTTCATCCGGCGCGCTGATTCCATCCTCGTCTCGAGGATGGAGGCGATTTCAGTGAAGTGGTTGTCCATAGCCCCGACATCATGGCAGCGGGGGTGGGACAAATGTGGGGGTAGGCTGAAAAAAGTGATTTTTTATAAAATCAGGGTTTTTTCTCCAGATTTCAGGCTTGATGCCGGCGAGTGCAAGAAGCTTGCCGAGCATGAGCGGAATGTCTTACCCACAAGCTTCTGGCGCAGGGCGCATCTTGGAGCTCACGGCGAAAGCCGTTCGATCTGCCAGACATCATGGTTTTTCCGATAGAGAAAACGGTCGTGCAGGCGCGCCGGGCCGCCTTGCCAGAATTCGATGGCTTGCGGCACCACGCGGTAGCCGCCCCAGAATGACGGCAGAGGGATTTCGCCATGCTGGAATTTGTCGCGGATTTCGGAAAGTTTCTGCATCAGGAATTTCCGCGAGGTGATCACTTCGCTCTGGTTGGAAACCCATGCGCCGATCTGGGATTCGCGTGGCCGTGAAGCGAAGTAGCGCAGCGATTCGGCGGTGCTGATTTTCTCCGCGCGGCCCTGGATGATGACCTGGCGCTCGAGTGTGATCCATGGGAAAAGTAGCGAGACCTTTGGATTGGCGGCAATCTGCGCGGCCTTGCGGCTGCCGTAGTTGGTGAAGAATACGAAGCCGTCCTTGTCATAATATTTGAGCAGCACCGTGCGCTGATACGGCATGCCATGCTCGTCCACGGTGGCCAGCGTCATCGCATTGGGCTCGTGGACATCAAGCCCGGTGGCCTGGATGAACCACTCGGAAAACTGCGCCACGGGATCGGGGCTCAGCTCCTCGCGGCGCAACCCGCGGCTGGAATATTCTTTGCGGAATTCTGCGAGATCCATTTTTTGAACTATTCGTCCTTGAATGCCTCGGCGCGGCGCTCGTCGATGCAGCGGGTGAGCCACTGGACGAGTTTCTCGGCTTCCTCGGACTCGTTGCGCAGCGAGCCGAGCTCGGTCCAGTCAAGATGCGAGCGTGATCGCGGCGCGGCGATGCGGTTGATGTCGAGCTTGGCCATGATGGCCTCGGTTTCGCGCGGTTGCGCATTGAGAATGTTGGCCGGACGCGGCAGTTCGTCGAGAGCCTCGGCAGTGAGTCCGAAAGAGGTGACGCCCACGCCGAAGGATGCGCTGAGACGGCGCAGACTGTCGGCAAGGGCCTCGTCCTGGATGGGCGCGGCGTAGATCAACTCGCCGCCCTGGGCCCACCTCGAAACGGCCAGTGTTTGATAGAAATCCTCGCGGTAGGTTTGCAGCGACGGCTGGATGCGCAGGCGCGCGGCGTGCAGGCGGAATGGAGCGATGCCCAGGCGCTGCTTGAGCGCGAGCATCGTTTCATCGAGCGACATTTCCTCGTCGGGCGAGCCGCCGGTTTCCCAATCGACGAGCACCAGCTCGGGATATTTCCATAGGTTGCTGATGGGCGAGTCCTTGGTGAAGGCATGGCGGAAGGCGAAGGGAAAACGGCCGTTGATTTCATAATAACGGGTGACCACCGCGCGGAATTTGCGGATGCGCAGCATCGCATTGTCCACCAGATCCTGATCGACCGTGGTGAGGTCCTCCAATCGTCCTTGGGTAAGGGCAAGCAGTTCCTGTGCCCCGGAAAGAGCGGGTAACAATGCGCTGCGACGATAGTAGCCCTGACCCTTTTCCACCTTGGCGATCGGCGAGGCCGGATCGCAGGACATGATGGAGAAATGATATCTCAATGAAGCGTCGGAATAGTTTCCCGTAAGCTGGAAGCGCGTCAGACGGATCAACTCGGTGCCTTTGATGGCATCCACGGGATTGGCCGGAAGCAATGGGGGGAGGATATCGGAGAGTTGCTTGCGGAGACTCATGGAGGGAATGACAAGGAACCGTGTCTGCTGTGAATCCAATTCAGCCAGCGCCGGATCATCAAGCTCCAAAAAGCGCTAATTTTAAAAAACATTGTGGGTTTACCGACGGTTTTTTGAAGGAAACCACCGCCGGGCTTGTCGAAGACGGCGATTTCCCCATTCTCAAGCCATGAATTTCAAACCATTCGCAGTCGCTATTTTTCTGACCACCACCCTGTTGCCCGCCACTGCCGGACAGCCGGATGCCAAGGTGATACTCGAAGGCGCGCGGATGTCCGCCTCCCTGACACGGCTCGACGAAGGTCTCAGCGGCAATTTGCGCAAGGGCAGCAGCCGGACTCCAGTCATGCTGTTTCTCAAGGGCGAGGACATCCAGTTCCAGTTCTCCGAAAACAAGGGACCGTGGCAGGTTTTCCACATGCGCATGGGTGATGCGGAGTTCAATCTGTTCGAAATGGTGGACGGCAAGACCCGCGCCTTCGCTACGGAAAAACTGGTGATGCCGATCGCCGGCACAGACCTGACCTATGAGGATCTGGCCTTGCGTTTCTTTTACTGGCCGAATCCAAAATTCGAAGGCGAGGAAAACGTCGGCGGCCAGCCATGTTATAAGATCCGCATTGAAAAACCGCGCGGCGCAGCCGGCCGTTACGAAGTGGTCTATGTGTGGGTGCACCGCAAGTTCGGAGCCTTTATGAAAATCCGTGGTCACGATAAAAGCGGCGGCCTGGTAAAAGAATTCCAGGTTGAGGACGTGATGCAGGTCTCCAATGACACTTGGACGCTGCGCAAGATGCAAGTGGCCACTCACGACCCAGCCACCGGGCGGCGGGTTTCCATCACTGATGTGACATTCGACAGCCCGAAAAAAACCGGTCCGCGCGGGCTGCGTTGAAGCCATGATTCATGGAAATCTGGACCGACAGCCACAATCACCTGCACGACCCCCGCCTTGGAAATCCCGCGCCGGTCATCGCCGCGATGCGCGCGGCTGGAGTGGGCCGCTGTGTGGTCAATGCGACCTGTGAGGCGGACTGGCCCACGGTCGAGGCGCTGGCACTCGAACATCCGGATTTCATCACACCGGCCTTCGGCATCCATCCGTGGAAAGCCCACACCGCGGCGGACGGCTGGCGGGAGCGGTTGGCCAGTTTGTTAGAAAAACATCCGCATGCCACGGTAGGCGAGTGTGGTCTCGATCGCTGGGTGTCCTCGCCGCCACTGGGAATCCAGTTATCCGTATTCATCGGTCAACTGGAACTCGCCCGCGAGATGCGGCGGCCGGTCACCATCCATTGTCTCAAGGCATGGGATATTTTGTTTGATACTTTCGCCGGCTGTCCGCCTCCGTCGCGCTTCCTGATGCACTCGTTCGGTGGATCGATCGAGACCGCGCGCCGACTTTTGCCGCTCGGCGCGCTCTTTTCGTTTTCCGGTTATTTCCTACACCCGCGCAAGGCGGCGGTGCTTGATGTTTTCCGCCAACTCCCGCGTGATCGAATTTTGTTAGAAACCGACGCGCCGGACATGCGGCCGCCGGAGGAAATCATCAGCCATCCGCTGCCAGATCCACACAATCATCCGGCGAACCTCCCCGCGATCGGCCATGCGCTGGCGGCGGAGCTGGGGATGGAGGCGGACGAAATGGCGGCGCTCACCCGCACCAACGCGGGTGTTATGTTATCTTGATAAAATGCTATCATAAAATCCGCGCAAGGGTGCTGCCGTCCTTCCACGTGGGCGTGATCAGGATGCCGCGCGGGCTGAGGGAGAGCGGCTGCTTGCCGGCGGTGGTGAGTGATACCAGCAGGTCCACCGCGGCCTCGCCGGTGAGGTCGTTGTGTTGCTCCATGCCAGCCCAATCTTCGCAGCCGCGGCGGCATTCGAGTTGCACCAGTCCGATGTCCTGCGGCACACGCAGACCGGCCATTTTCACCCACTCCTCGACCACCGTATGCAAGGTCAGGATGGCATCTGGACGACGCTTCAACAGCCAGTCGCAAAAAACTTCAGGGTGCTCGCGGCTGGCATCCACTTTGAGAAATGGCGCCAGGCGGTCCGCGGGAGCCAAGATTTTCACGGCGTGCTCGAAGGCCGCTGTGAAACGGCCGCCCACCAAGCGGTCGATCACCCCCTCGATGACCAGCGCCGGCCTGCGGATGCCACGCTCACGAATCCGCTCCACCGCCTCAATGACCAGCACGTGGTGGTCCACGCAGGCGAAACTGAGTGTCGGATCCTGCGTGCGGACACCGGTGACCACCGCCGCGAAATGATTCCACAGGCTTTCGAAACCCGCAGGCAGGCGGTTTCCCTTCATCATGCCGATCACCAGCGCGCCGCGGATTCCCCTGGCCCGCAGGATCGATTCGAGACGGCCGCCGCGCAGATCGGGATCGTGCAGCCAGAACTCGTCCAGTCCGTAGCCGAGTTGCGCGGCCCGCCGACCGCAGCCGGCCACGTAGTCGGGGATCGTAGGGTGCTGATGGAAGGCATGGCGATCCTGATTCGCGTTGATCAATGCGAAGTTGTGCTTGTAGCCCGCATCCGCCCCGCGGCGTAGCTCGGCCATCAATTCGGAAACCACCGGATTGGCCGTGTAGCCGAGCTCTGCGGCCGCTTGCCGCACCCGCTGCCTCGTGGCCTCCGAAATCTGCGGATCGTTGCGCATGGCCAGCGACACCGCATTCTTGGAGACACCGGCGCGCCGTGCCACATCGCTCATGCTGATGCGTTTCATGCGGAACTTGACTGTCAAGTTGCTGGCTGATTTACAAGCGCGAATGCTTTATGGGTAATGCCGCCGATGTTCACGATAGGTCTCGATTATGGAACCAATTCCGTCCGCGCACTGGTGGTGCGCTGCGCCGACGGCGCGGAACTCGGCACTTCGGTGTTCCCCTACCCTTCCGGTCACGAGGGCATTTTTCTGGATCCGTCCGATCACAATCTCGCCAAGCAGCATCCGGCCGATTGGTTGCTGGGCGCGCAAACCGCGATTCGGGAAGCACTCGCCCAAGCAGCGGCCGATCCTGATTTCTCGACGGAAAAGATCGTCGGCATCGGTGTGGACGGCACCGGTTCATCCCCGCTGCCGGTGGATGCGCAAAATGTGCCGCTCGCCATAGACCCTCGCTTCGCCGGCAATCCGAACGCCCTCTGCTGGCTGTGGAAAGATCACACCTCGATCGATGAGGCCGCACGGATCACCGAAACCGCTGGCCGCCTGCGCCCGCAATACCTCGCGAAAATCGGCGGCACCTATTCCTCGGAGTGGTTCTGGGCGAAACTCTGGCACTGCCTCAACGCCGATCCCGCAGTATTCGATGCCGCCCATTCCTGGGTCGAGCTTTCCGATTTCATCCCCGCGGTGCTCGCCGGTGTCCGCCGTCCCGAGGACATCGTCCGCGGCGTCTGCATGGCTGGCCACAAAGCGATGTATGCGGATGACTGGGGCGGCCTGCCCGATGAGGATTTTCTAACAGCCCTCGATCCCAAGCTCTCCGCACTGCGCCCTCGGCTCTATCAGAAAGCGGTCGATGCCTCCGCCCGCGCCGGATCGCTCTGTCCCGAGTGGGCGGAAAAACTCGGCCTGCCATCCGGCATTGCCATCGCCGTCGGTGAAATGGATGTCCACTACGGCGCTATCGGCTGCGGCGTGGATGAGGGCACTCTGGTCAAGGTGATCGGCACCTCGACCTGTGACTGCGCCGTGGTTTCCGCCGACAAGGAAGTCGCGGACATCCCCGGCATTTGCGGCATCGTCAAAGGGGCCATCCTTCCCGGCTACTATGGCGTCGAAGCCGGCCAATCGGCGGTGGGTGACATCTTCAAATGGTTTGTCGAAGGCATCTGCCAGGGCGACTCCGCGCTGCATGCCGAACTCACCCATCAAGCCGCTTCGTTGAAGCCCGGCCAATCCGGACTGCTCGCGCTCGATTGGAACAATGGCAACCGCACGATCCTCGTGGACCAGCGACTCACGGGCTTGTTGTTAGGACAGACCTTGCACACATCGCGTGGGGAAATCTATCGCGCCCTCATCGAGGCCACCGCATTCGGTGCCCGCGCGATCGTCGAGCGCATCGTCGAATACGGCGTGCCAGTCAACCGCATCGTCTGCTCCGGCGGCATCGCCGCCAAGAACCCGCTGCTCATGCAAATCTATGCCGACGTCACCGGTTGTGAAATGAGAGTCTCGCGCTCCGACCAATCGTGCGCGCTCGGTGCCGCCATCGGCGCGGCGGTCTGCGCCGGAGCCCATCCGGATTTTGCCACCGCGCAGGCCGCGATGACCGGACTCAAGGACATCGTTTATCGTCCGATTCCCGTCAACCAGGCGGTCTATCAGGAACTCTTCACCCTTTACCGCACCCTTCACGACGTCTTCGGCGGCATCAACCCCGCCGCCGATCTCGGCCATGTCATGAAAGACCTGCTCGCCATCAAGGAACGCCAACGCGCATGACATTTCATTGGCTTCGACTGTCATAGACCGCCGCTACAATTCATCTAACAAACCCATGTCCGACATCAACAAGTTCAAGTCCCTCGAAATCTGGTTCGTCACCGGCTCCCAACACCTCTACGGGCCCGAGGCCCTCAAGCAGGTCGATGAAAACTCGAATGCCGTCGTCAAGGCGCTCAACGCCAGCGGCGCGCTGCCCCACAAGATCGTTTTCAAACCGGTTCTCAAGTCGTCCGCGGAAATCACCCAGCTCGCCATCGATGCGAACTCGGAGAAAAACTGCATCGGCATCATCGCCTGGATGCACACGTTTTCCCCCGCGAAAATGTGGATCGAAGGCTTGCGGATCCTGCGCAAGCCGCTCGCCGACCTGCACACCCAGTTCAGCCGCGACATTCCATGGGAGTCCATCGACATGGACTTCATGAACCTGAACCAAACCGCCCACGGCGGGCGCGAGTTCGGTCACATCGGAGCCCGACTCCGGCTGCCGCGCAAAGTCGTCGTCGGCCACTGGCAGGACCCGGAAGTCCATGAGCGCCTCGCCGCCTGGGCGCGCGCCGCGCGTGGTTGGCATGCCTCACGCAATCTCAAGGTGCTGCGCATCGGCGACAACATGCGCCACGTGGCCGTCACGGAAGGCGACAAGGTTTCCGCGCAAATTCGTTTCGGCTGGGAAGTGAACACCCACGGCATCGGTGACCTGGTTGCCAAGATTGCCGCCGTTTCCGAAGCGCGTATCACCAAACTCTGCGCGCTCTATCAGGAGAAATACCGCGTCGCGCCCGAGTTATGCCTTGGCGGAGCACGCCATCAGTCTCTGCGCGATTCCGCCGCCATCGAGCTCGGCCTGCGCGCTTTGTTAGAGGAAGGCGGCTTCACCGCGTTCACCACCACCTTTGAGGATCTGCACGGCATGAAACAACTGCCCGGCCTCGCCGTGCAGCGCCTCATGGAAGACGGCTATGGATTCGCCGGAGAGGGCGATTGGAAAACCGCGTCTCTCACCCGCATCATGAAAGTCATGGCCCACGGCCTCAAGGGCGGCACCTCGTTCATGGAGGATTATACTTATCATCTCGATCCCAAGAACCCGCTCGTTCTCGGCGCGCACATGCTGGAAATCTGCCCGTCGATCGCCTCGGAGGTTCCCAAGATTGAAATCCATCCGCTCGGCATCGGCGGCAAGGAGGATCCCTGCCGCATGGTCTTCGATTGCGGCGCGGGCAAGGCCGTCAACGGTTCGATCATCGATCTCGGCAGCCGCCATCGTTTTCTCGTCAACGAAGTCGAATGCGTCGCTCCGAAGAACAATCTTCCCAAGCTTCCCGTCGCCCGCGTTTTGTGGAAACCGCTGCCCGACCTGAAGACTGCCACCGCCGCGTGGATTCATGCCGGAGGCGCTCACCACACGGTGTTGTCCTACGCACTTACCAGCGAACACCTTGAGGATTTCTCGGAAATGGCGAAGATCGAACTCAGCGTCATCGACAAAGCCACGAATCTTCGATCCTATCGGAACGAGCTTCGCCAATCGGATCTCTATTTCCACCTCGCCCAAGGAATCCAAGGCTGATGAGCTATCAATCCCTCAAGGACGAATGCCTGGCCGCGAACCTCGCGTTGCCGAGGACAGGACTCGTCGATCTCACATTCGGCAATGTTTCCGTCGCCGATCCGCAGCGGCGGGTCTTCGCCATCAAGCCGAGTGGAGTCGATTATGATGAACTCCGCGCCGACGACATGGTGGTGCTCGATTACGAAGGAAACCTCATCGAAGGCAGTCTGCGTCCATCCTCCGACACCGCCACCCACCGCTGCCTGTTCCTGAACTTTCCAGGCATCCGCTCGGTGGTCCACACGCATTCGCGAAACGCGGTGGCCTTCGCGCAGGCGGGCATCGATCTCCCCTGCCTCGGCACCACTCACTGCGATTACTTTCACGGACCGGTCCCGGTCACCCGTGTCATGACGCCAGCGGAAGTCGGCGGTGATTACGAATGGGAAACCGGCAAGGTCATTGTCGAGCGCTTCGCTGGTGCCGATCCCTCCCATGTCCCGGCCGTGCTTGTTAGAAACCACGGGCCATTCGTTTGGGGACCATCCGGAGCCAAGGCAGTCGAAACCGCGCAAGCGCTTGAAATCATCGCCGACATGGCATTGAAAACCCTTGCTCTCAAACCATCCGCCATCCCCGCTCCGTCACATTTGTTAGATAAACACTTTTTCCGCAAGCACGGCCCCGCCGCCTACTACGGCCAACTCTAAAACCCACACAGAAAAAACCCATGCAAACCGCCGACTGGATCGTTATCGCCTGTTATTTTGGAATCATTGGCTTCGTCGCCTTTTGGTATGGCCGCAAGCAGAAGGATACGACCGACTTCTTCCTCGCAGGCCGCAATGCCGGATGGATCACCATCGGGGCATCGATTTTCACCTCGAACATCGGCTCCGAGCACATCGTCGGCCTCGCCGGCCAGGGAGCCGCCACCGGCATGGCGATGGCCCACTGGGAACTCCACGCATGGGTGCTCATCATGCTCGCCGGATTGTTCGTGCCGTTCTATTACAAGTCCGGCGTTGAGACGATCCCGCAGTTTCTTGAAAAACGTTTCAGTTCGCGCACCCGCTGGATACTCTCAGTGGTTTCACTGGTGGCCTACATTTTCACCAAGGTCAGCGTCACCGTGTATGCGGGCGCCATCGTGTTCCAGGCGCTGTTGCCCGAAATCAACATGACCCTCGGCAACATCTATCTGGACGCCTTCTGGATCGGCGCGTTCACCACCGTCATCATCACCGGGCTCTACACCGTATTCGGCGGCATGCGCGCGATCATGGCCACCGCCACCCCGCAGGCGATCATCATTCTTTTCGGTTCGTTCGTCATCACCGGCATCGGCCTCGCGCGTCTTGGTGGGGGAGAGGGGATGGTCGCCGGTTGGGGCGAGTTGATTGCCACCAGCAAGACCAATGCCGACAACTTCGCCCTGTGGCGGCCGTTGTCCGATCCAGATTTCCCATGGCTTGGCGTGCTCATCGCCTCACCGATCATCGGCATCTGGTATTGGTGTACCGACCAATACATCGTGCAACGCACGCTCGCCGCCAAGGACCTCGCCACCGCCCGCCGTGGCGCACTCTTCGGTGGTTTGCTCAAGGTTTGGCCGGTGCTCATCTTCCTGATTCCCGGCATGATCGGCTGGACGCTCGATCAGAAATTCAACCGCGGTGCCGAGGATCCACTTCTCGTCGCGGAGTATAGCCCGGACATGTCCAGCCAAGACCGGATCGCCACCGTGAACGCTGCCAATGCCCGCCTGCGCGAACTCAACTCTCCCAAGGATGCCGATGGCAACAAGGGCTTCTTCATCCAGCGCGAGTTGAAGCAAACCGAAGTGGTTAGCGAAAACGGCGACAAGAAATCCGTGATGGCCTTTGTTATCAAGGGCGACCAGGTCTTCCCCACGCTGGTCACCTCGCTGCTGCCCACCGGCATCCGCGGACTGATCGTCGCCTGCCTGCTGGCCGCGCTGATGAGCTCGCTGGCCTCGTTGTTCAATTCCAGTGCCGCGCTCTTCACCGTGGACGTCTATGAAAAACTCCGCCCCGGCATGTCGCAGAAACACCTGCTCGCCGTCGGACGGATCGCCACCACCGTGGTGGTCGGCGTTGGCATGATCTGGATTCCCGTGATGGCCAAAATTTCGGACGGCGGACTCTATCAGTATCTTCAGAGTGTGCAGGGATACCTCGCCCCACCGATCACCGCCGTATTCCTGTTAGGTTTGTTCTGGAAGCGCATGAACTCCGCCGGTGCGACAAGCGCCCTGGTCGTTGGCTTTATCCTCGGCATGATCAAGCTTTCGCTCCAATCGTTCTTCGGCGCGGCCGAAGGCAAAATGAGCGATCCCGCGATTCTCGCTGCCATCGGCGACTTCAATTTCCTCTACGCCACCGGCGTGCTGATGCTCATCAGCGTCATCGTCATGATTTCGGTATCGCTGGCGACGCCCGCACCCTCGGAAGAGCAAATCCGCGGCCTCACCTATGGCTCGATCCACCACCTCGCCGAGGATGAGATCAAGGGCAGTTGGGACTGGGGCAACAAGCTGATGGCCGGACTCATTCTGCTGCTCGTCGGCGGCATGTATCTTTACTTCAGTTTCTGGCTGCGGTGAATGAAGCGCTTGCCGGCTTGAAATGAACTTATGAACTCCGCACTCACCCAGCTCATACGGGACGCTTTCGAAGGTGCGGCCACCGATGTTTTCATCACTGAGGGCGAGCCGCCGCGCATCCGCCGCGAGGGCGAGGTGATCACCCTGCATCCGGGCGCAGTGACGCGGGATGCATTGGAGCAGTTCTGGCAATCCTGCGGCATCGATCCCGACATGCATCCCGAGGCGGATGTCTCATGGCGCATTCCCCACGGCGGGCGCCTGCGGGTGAATCTCTATCACACGCTCGGCCGGCTGGCGGCGGCCATGCGGCCGATCCGCAATGAAATCCCCACGCTCGAGATGCTTGGGCTACCGGCAGAAATGCTTCAATCATGGATGCGCCGGCGCAACGGATTGATCCTCGTCACCGGCCCCACCGGCTCCGGCAAGTCCACCTCCGTCGCATCATGCCTCGATTGGATCAACCACGACCTCGCGCGCCATGTGGTCACGCTCGAAGATCCCATCGAGTATCTATTTGAAAATAAAGTGGCGTTTTTCTCACAACGGGAAATCCGCCAGGATTCGGAATCATTCGCCACCGGCCTGCGCGCCGCCCTGCGCCAAAGCCCGGATGTGATCTTTCTCGGCGAGATCCGCGATCCGGAGACCGCACTCACCGCGCTCCATGCCGCTGAGACCGGCCACCTCGTTATTTCCACGCTTCACAGCAGTAATGTGGTGGAAACGCTTGATCGCTTCACACACTTGTTGAAATCCGAAAGCTCCGGGGCGCTCAGCCTGCTGGCGGCGCAGCTTGTGGGCATCCTCTCCCAACAACTGCTGCCACGCATCGGCGGCGGTTTGATCCCCGCCCTCGAATACCTGCAAAACGAGGCGGCCACCCGACGCTGGATCCTCGATCACAAGCTGCCCGAACTGCAGGATCACCTGCAGAAATCGACCGGTGGGGTGAATTGCTCGCTGCTCAATTATCTGGTGGCAGCCGTGCAACAAGGATTCATCAATCCGGAAACCGCCCGCTCCGCCTGCCCACGGCCGCAGGATTTTGATCGTGCGATGCGCGGCATTTCCTGATCGTATCCTCTAACATGAGCCGGGACATCACCGAATACCTCAAGACCACCGTGGCACGCGGCGGATCGGACCTTCACCTCAGCGCTTGGTCGCCACCCTGCGCACGCATCCACGGCACGATCATCCCGATCGACGAAGGCGCGCTGGACCCGGAAACCGTGCGCGAGATGATACTCGACACGCTCACCGAAGCGCAGCGCGCCACCCTTGAGCAGGAATGGGAGCTCGACTACGCGCTGCAAGTCGAGGGCGTGGGACGCTTCCGCGGCAATGCCCACATTGTGCGCGGCAACATCGAGGCCGCATTTCGTTTCGTCTCCCAGCAAATCCCCGAGTTGGAAACCCTCGGCCATCATGATGTTGTTAAAAATTTCTGCAAATTGCGCGGTGGGCTGATCCTTGTCACCGGAATCACCGGCTCAGGGAAATCGACCACCCTCGCCTCGATGGTCAAACGCATCTCGGACACCCGCTGCGGGGTGGTCATCACGCTGGAAGACCCCATCGAATTTGTCTTCCAGCACAGCTCGTGCCTGGTGAAGCAGCGCGAGATCGGCTCCGACTCGCGCGGTTTCCCCCGCGCCTTGCGCCAGACGCTGCGGCAGGATCCGGATGTGATTGTGGTTTCCGAACTGCGCGATTTGGAGACCATCCGCATCGCCCTTACTGCAGCGGAAACCGGACACCTCGTGCTTGCCACGCTGCACACCTCGGACGCTCCGCAAACCATCGACCGTTTGGTGGATGTTTTCCCCGCAGATCAGCAGCCGCAGATTGTCACCCAGGTGGCCAGCGTGCTGGAGGCCATCATCAGCCAGCGCCTGATACCAAGAACCGGCGGCAAAGGCCTGGTGCTCGCCTCCGAAGTGCTGGTGCCCAGCCACGCCATGCGCAACTGCATCCGCGACCGCAAGCTGGAGCAGATCGTCGGCCTGATGGAAATCGGTCACCGCGAGGGCAACCGCACCATCGATCAATCGATCGCCCAATTGCTCGAACGCGGCGAGATCACCCACGAAGAGGCGCTTTTCCACTGCCGCGAGCGCGCAACGTTCAACGAAACGGAAAAAACGCATAAAAAGACCGCTTGGTTCTGATGCCCTGCGCCCTAATCAAAGAGTGCCGTCTTTTTCATTGCCAAGCCGACGGGTGTTTCTAGCATCAGGGCATGATTCCGCGCTTGCTGCTGCTTGTCGTTTCCACTGTGCTGGCCTTGGCAATGACTTCTTGCTGCTGCTTGTTCTGAACGCTCCTGTCCACCAACCCCTGAAACATCCATGAAAAACCTCGCGTTTCTGCTCACTTTGGCCGCTTTTTCACTCGGCCTTTCCTCCTGCTGTTCCATGTTCGGCATCGGCAGCCAATCCGCCGGTCACCGCACCGAAACCAGACAGGTCAAAACCTGCAAATACGACATCGTCACTGAGGAGATTTACACTCCCAGCAGCGCCAAAGGTGGTATGGGCACGACTCAAACCATCGAAAAAAAGGTGCCCCGCTACAAAACGGTGACCAAAAAACACCGCATTCCCTGCGGCTCCTGTGTGCGTTTGTTCTGCCCGAAAAAGGATTGCTGCGGCACCACATCCGAGTCCACCTGGAGGATGGCCACGGTTCAGTCAGCCACTGGCAGCCCGCACATGGGTCTGATTCCGACCATGAAACCGCTCGCCCCCTGACGTATCAGCGGGTCTGATTTTCAAAGCGCGGAGGAGCATTCAAACTCCCCGCGCTTTTTCGTCTCTGGCTGGCTCACTTAAAAAGACTGGAAATCAGCTAGCTTTTTCCCATCCTCTTGCCACTTCCCATCCCTACCATGTCCGTCAACATCGAAATGCCCAAACTCTCGGATACCATGACCGAGGGAACTCTTGTCAAATGGCACAAACAAGTCGGCGACACCGTCGAAATCGGCGATGTGATTGCCGATGTGGAAACCGACAAGGCGACCATGGAAATGGAAGCTTTCGATGACGGCGTGCTGACCGAAATCAAGGTTCATGCTGGAGAAAAAGCAGCGATTGGCTCGGTGTTGGCGGTTCTGAATGGTGATTCCGGCCGCGCTCCCGGTGAGGCACATCTCACCGTCGTGCCTGATGAAGCGCCGCCGGCCGATATTGCGGCGGCCAGTCCTGCCGCCGCCACCCCGGTGAAACCTGCCACGGCTGTTGTCCCTACCGTGAGTGGCGACCGTGTGCTGGCCTCACCACTGGCAAAAAAAGTCGCTGCCGAACTCGGCGTCGATCTTTCCATTGTCACTGGCACTGGCCCAGCAGGCCGCATCACTCGCGAAGATGTGGAGGCTGCTACAAAATCGAGCCCGGCAAAACCCGCGCCCTCCTCCGATGCCAGCGCAGCCGCTGCCCTCGCGGCATCGATTAAATCCAAGGCCGCCGCCGCGTCCTCTCCAACACCCGCCGCTCCGGTGGCACCTGCCGCACAAGCCATCCTTCCTGTCGCCAAGGCTGGTGATGAAACCATCGAGCTGAGCAACATGCGCAAGATCATTGCCTCGCGCCTGCTCACCTCCAAGACCACCATCCCACATTTCTACCTGCATGTGGAAGTGGATGCCGCTCCTCTGATGGCCCTGCGCAAGCAGGTCAACGACCAGGCCGAGAAAACCCACGGCAACAAATACTCCGTCAACGACTTCATCCTCAAAGCCGTCATCAACGCCGCGCAGACGGTTCCGGCGGTCAATGCCTCGTTTGCCGGCGATCACATCGTGAAATTCAACCATGTCGGCCTCTCGGTGGCTGTCGCGGTGGACGATGGTCTGGTCACACCGGTCATTAAGGAGGCCGAAACGAAATCCCTGCTGGCAATTTCCCGTGCGGTCAAAGATTTCGCCGTTCGTGCCAAGGACAAAAAACTCCGGCCGGATGAATTCGACGGTGGCACCATCACGGTCTCCAATCTCGGCGCTTGGGGTATCGAATTCTTCGATGCAATCATCAATCCGCCGCAGGCCGCCATCCTCTCGGTTGGAGCGGCCATCGAGAAACCCGTCGTCAAAAACGGCCTGGTCGTTCCCGGCCTGCGGATGAACCTGGGCCTCTCCTGCGACCACCGTGTCGTCGATGGCGCGGTCGGTGCTGCTTTCCTCTCGGAAGTCCGAAAACTCATCGAGCAGCCCGCCTTGATGCTGCTCTGAGCCATTCATGGCACCCACACTTGAAATCAGGTCCCATAGGTCGCTTCTTGCTCATGGGGACTGTTGGTTTTCTGCTCACTATGAAGGATATGTGGTTTTTTGACCTCATAAGATCTTCTTCTTCATAGTGTGAACAAGTGCCCCAAATGAGTGTTCCCCATTCTGGCGGCAGGCGTTCCACGGAAAGAACAACTTGGGCAAGAGACCCCACCGTTCACGAACAAGGCTAATGGCAAGAGCCAGCCATGGGAGATTTGCCCGTCTATTCCATGGTTATCCCCAATCGTTTCCCGGGTTCTTGGAAAATCCCGCAAGCGTTCTTGTCGTGAGCCACGATTCAGGATGATGCTTCGCCAGCGATGGAGTCCAAAACAAAGCATGCGGTGATTACCGGAGGCACGGGAACGTTAGGACGCGCCATAGCTAACGCCTTGCAAGAACCCGGTTGGACGCTTGAAGCCCCCGGTAGTGATGCTCTCGACGTCTGTGATCCTGACGCCCTGAAGTCATTTTTCAATTCCCGCGCGGTGGATCTTCTCGTTTGTGCCGCCGGCATCACGCGGGATGCGCCGATCGCCCGCCTCACATCGACCGCTTGGCAGGAAACATGGGCCGTAAATTTCCACGGTGCCCGCCGTTGCGCCCTAGCCGTGCTCCCCGGCATGATCTCATCAGGCGAGGGCCACATAGTTTTCATTTCAAGCTTCTCCGCCATCCACCCGCCGGTTGGTCAGGCAGCTTATGCCGCTGCCAAAGCCGCACTGCTCGGCCTTACCCGTGATCTGGCAAAACAGCACGGACCCAGCAACATCCGTGTCAATTGTTTGCTTCCCGGTTTCCTTGAAACCCGCATGACCGAGGCTGTCACCGACAATCGTCGTAACCAGATTCTTGCTGACCATGCCCTGGGACGTTTCAATACTGGAGATCGCGTTGCCGCGTTTATCCGTTTTCTTCATCACGAACTCCCTCACACATCAGGTCAGGTTTTTCAATTGGACAGCCGTTAAATCATCATCAGAAGGCCGACGGCATGAGGAAATCATGTCAAAACGTAATAAATCCTTGGCATCAAGGAAGATGCAATTAGTTTGGTGGTTGGATTATTACCGCCATGAATTCCATCCTAATGATAGTACTGATTTTGATTTCTACCAAACTGTGCTTCGCCCGGGAATGGGTGAACAAAGACGGCAGGAAAATCGAAGCGGATTATGTCTCTTCCGATGGCACCACCGTGATACTCTTGCGTGACGGAACAGAGATCAAATACCCGCTGGCCAAGTTATCGCTTCCCGATCAGGACTTCATTCAAACACAGAGCCAAGCAAAAGAAACCAAAACAAAATCCGATGTTGAGAATGTGGCTCACAGCCGTCCCACAGGACGGCTTAGCTAGGGAAAAAAGCGGGCTGGTGTTGAGTTGAAATCCCTGCCACTCGGTAGGGTGTTATGAACAAAACTACACCAACCCGGGCCAATGTGGTCGTCCTCAAGCAGATTCTCAACCTCATTCCTCGCGGAATGATCAACCGCCACGCCCTTGAGACCG
>CANLKN010000047.1 GCA_947491475.1 Akkermansiaceae bacterium
CACCTTCGGCCGTGGCGTCACCTCCAGCAGGAGGTGGAAATGATTGCACATCAGGCAGTAGGCAAGAACCCGGCAACCCGAGAAATTTTCCATCATCCGCATGTAAATGCGGAACTGCTCCTTATCCTCCGGCGCAAAAGCAAAGCGCCTGTCCACCACCCGCGAAATGCAATGGTAGATGGCAGGCTTTTCCTCCGAGTCCGCCCAAGGAACAATCCATCGTGCTTTCATGTCGGCCCGAGAAAATCAGCGAATCTGGGGTTGCGCAAGGTTTTTTTAATTATTTCTGGCTCTTTTAATTTGGGGCCGCTGAAGGTATATCTCTCCAGCGTCCGGGGCCATCCGGCCTCCCGAGTTCAAGGTGCCGCCCTCCTCAGGGCGGTCATTCTTTCGCTTCTCTTCGCACATGCCACGGTCTTGATCGACCCCGGTGGAACCTTGGACACTTGCCAATGACGCGTCTTTTGGTGCTGGATTCTCCATAACGTTACTGAATCTCCTTCCACATGTCGCTCTTACGGGGCTGTAATAACCTTCAGGCGCTTGCGAGACGCCCTGTGGCCTATGTGATTCCCTGTGTACGCTTCAATCATGCTGTTTCCCCACCCGTAGGCTTCGGCCT
This sequence comes from Akkermansiaceae bacterium, assembly GCA_947491475.1. Classification (GTDB taxonomy): domain Bacteria; phylum Verrucomicrobiota; class Verrucomicrobiia; order Verrucomicrobiales; family Akkermansiaceae; genus Luteolibacter. The sequence goes on from CANLKN010000047.1 coordinate 623, forward strand.
CTAGGATTATGTTTGGTCACGCGGTGTCCTCCGCGATTCTGATGGGTTAGCTAACACAACTGCAACACTCGGTAGTTTCTACTGGCTAGGTTTTGAAACAACAGGTCTTTCACCTGATAAGAAGCGCCTTGCTTAGCTCGGCGCACAACGTAAAGCACATCCACCGCTAGGAGCGAGGGCGGAAGTCTCTCACGGGGTTGAGGTTGTAGTTAGCAGAAATCATCGAAACAGAACGGCTCCTAGCGGTTGGATGGTGCGGCTTGTTGGCATTTTGATGTCATGCCTTCTACATCTTCACAACGTGGTCATAGCGATGGGTTGGATTGGGGCGCCCCGGACTCAAGCAACGCCACGCGCACGGAGTCGCTGTGATGAGATCTTTGCAGTTTGAGTCAATTACATCGCGGACTACCGCTTCGAGTGCTTCCGGCTGCATTTGAACGCGAGCGTTGAGAGTCAATTGGGATTTCGATAAACAGGCAACAGAGCCCCGGATACTGAGGGTTTCACGCTTGCCAGTCAAGTTGCCCATCAGAAACCCATCGCCGGCTTCGAGTATGAGTTTGACGTGGCCGACCGAGGCTCCAATGCTGTCAAGCCGCTGACTCAATGCCTTCAAGAGGTCTTCGGCAAACGCATTCCAATCCGTCGAATCCCCGCGCAGTGCTATAGTGGCATTCAGCCACCCAAGGACAGCCTCGCCCTCCGCGTAGATATCGTAATCCACCTCAGCAAGGTGTTGACCAGCTTCAGAACTCTGCGTCACTCCTGCAAGCCACGCATCAAGCCCTTCGCCGGTATGCATACTTACCGTGAATATGGCTGCCTTTGGATACGCCTTGCAAAGCCGCGTCTTCAGGACTTCCACTTCGTCTGCGGTTAGTAGATCGGTCTTGCTGATGACTATAATATCCGCTTCTTCAATCTGTTTTCGATAGATATAGGCGGCGCTGGGATGCATGTCGGCCACTCCGCCGTCCAGAGTATCAGAGAGGCGCACGGGGTCGACCATTACGGAAAGCGGAGCTATGACAAGTTCGTGCCCAAGATGCTCCTTGAGTGGTTGAATGATGGTTGCCGAAAGGTCGGTGCAACTGCCTACCGGCTCGGCGAAAATTACATCGGCGTCTGCCCCGGCACGAACCTCGGACACTGCGGCGAGCAATCCATCAAAGTTGCAACAGAAGCAACTGCCGGATACTTCCGCAACTCTGGCACCATTGCGGGACAAAAGCGCAGTATCTACAAGCTCGGGAGCCTGGTCATTCGTGATCAGTCCAACACGCATGCCCCGCGCCGTGAGCCTCTTGGCCGTCTCCCACAGCAAGGTTGTTTTCCCGGCTCCGAGGAAGCCGCCTACTGTAATCAGTCGTGTTGTCATTGTTAATCAGGTTTAGTTGAATCAGGTCTATTGGGCGCACAATCGCATTGGTCGGATGGCTGTCGCATGGCTGGCTCAACCAATCGAATGAAAAATAGGGAAGCTGTCACACCACCGAGCAAAGGGGCAAATACGTAGACGTGAAGGAAACCACCCACGCGGTCGGGAAAAGCTGCATGACCCCACCCCATCAGCCATGCTACCAGACGCGGCCCAAGATCCCGTGCAGGGTTCAATCCGGCTTGGGTAAGCGGTGCGAGGAGGCAGATGAGTGAGGCGACTGTCAAACCAATGAACACTGGAGCGAGGGCATTATCTGGTCGCCCCACATTGCAGCCTTCAGTCAAAGCGAAAATCATCAGCACCAATAGAAATGTTCCGAAAGCTTCCGCGCCCATGGCTAATGGTAGGGAGACGGCGGCTGTGGTTCCCGGATTCGGATAGTATTCGCCGAACATCATCGCAGTTTTGACCGATTCCGCAGAACCTCGAATGATGCCGTGGGCGTTTTCGTAAGCCGCAATGGACGGAGCGAACAGCAGATACAGTATCAGACCGGCCAAAATGGCACCCGTGAACTGACCAACAAGATAGACTGGTAACTTCCGAACGGCCATTCGTCCGCCGAACACCATTGCCAAACTCACCGCAGGATTGAGATGCGCACATGACAAATGACGTGTCAGATAAATCGCGAGGGTCACGCCAATTCCCCAAGCCAAGGCCACCTGCATCAGCCCTTGATGCGCACCGAATAGAACGGAAACAGCAACCGAACCGCATCCGAACAACACGAGCAAAAAAGTGCCCAACGCTTCACCGATGAACTCTCTGGGGTATTTCATCTTCTCGTTATTCATTGCCAACAGGTGTTATTGAACGACATGTTGTATTTGCTCAGCAAATGCAACATGTCGTGTATCCCCTGCAAAGACAACCCGGAAGGATACTTCTCTGGGAATTCCGTTCATGCCGGAGTTTTTAGACGGCCATGGAGGAACGGCCAAGCAAGAAATGCGCGATTGATTGAGGGCTGGATGTTTTCCGGTTCAGGGGAGATCGAGGGGGCTGAGTCCTCCCGCTCCCTGGCGTTTCATCACATGAAGATAGATCCGTCTTGGCCAAGGCTACGCCCGGACAAGTCATGGTGGTTTGGACGGATGCATGGCCCAAAGGGGAATTCCGAGTGAAATCCCATGTTTTTACTCAGTCCCACTGCGGTCGTGAGCTGCCAAACCATGCTGCGACCAGGCCGGCGACGATGTGGGCGCTCAAGGCGTAAAGGCATGCCTGCTGCGTGGAAAGCCCGGTGTCGATGACGGATTTCACCGCCGCGTGCACCTGTGTTTGCAGCGCCTCCACGGAGCCGGACCACGCCCAGTAGGCGGAGATGAACGGGCGGGTGAAGGCTTCGATATTTTCGGGCAGTGCGAGCACCGCGCCGGAGAGAGGCAGCTGGAAACCGACCAGATAGATCGACAGCAGCGATGCCTGCTCGGCGGTGCGCATCAGCGCGGAAATCGCCAGGCAGATGGAAGTCATCGCCGCGTTGACCAGCAGCAGGAATCCGGCGTGCTGGACGAAGTCGCCGCGGAAGGGTCCGAAGAAATTCACGAAAAACGCCATCCACAACGATTGCGTGATCACCAGGCATGAGAGAAACGCGACTTTCGATGCCAGATAGGCTGATGGACGCAAGCCGCCGAATTTTTCTTTCTCATAAATCGGCCGTTCGCCGGCGATCTCGCGCGCCGAGTTGTTAGATCCCATCAGCGAGAGCAGCACCACCTGGAACATGATGATGCCGGAGACGGCGGAGCCCACCTTGGCCTGATCCGCGCGGACGCTTTGTTGCTCCTGGATCTGCGCGAAGACATCGGTCTGCCGGGTGTCCGAGTAGCGGCGGATGTTGCCGGATGCCTTGTCGCTGAAAATTGTCACCAGGATAGGGAAACAAAGAAGGATGGCGATTTGCAGCAACACCTGGCCGCGGTCGCGCGAGAAGATGCGCCAGCGGCGCGAGAGCAAGGTGAGGAACTGGCTGAAAAATCCCGGCAGGCTCAGCTGTTCGGCAGCCGTTGCGGAGCGTGGCCGCTTGTCCGGAGCATCCGCCGCCGGCTGGGTGGCCGCAGTGGGGGAGGTGGCCCGCAGCGCGCCGCTGGCAATGAGCCGGGCGCGGTTTTGATCGAGCATTTTCTGGTAGGAAGCGCGGTGTTTGCCCCATGAGGAATGCCAGCTTTCGGATGCCTGGGAGGCGAGCCGCGGATAGACTTCCTCGGTATCATGCACGGAGAAATAATGAGTCAACTGTTCCGGCGGCCCGTGAAATGCCACCCTGCCTTCGTGCAGCACCAGGATCGAATCATATAACTCAAGATGTGATAGCGAATGCGTCACCGAGAGCACGATGCGCCCGTCCTTGCGGGAAAGATCATGGAGAAGATTGACGATTTCCCGCTCCGAGCGCGGATCCAGACCGGAGGTGACCTCGTCGCAGAGCAGGATTTTAGGATCGGAAACCAACTCCATCGCCAGCCCGAGCCGGCGTTTCTGGCCGCCGGAAAGAACCTTCACATGGCGATCGCTGATGGTGGTGAGACCGGTCTCCTCAAGCACGCGGTCGATGCGCCGGTCGAGCTCTTCGGAGTCGCGCGAACGCACTCGCAAGCGGGTGGCTGCTTCCACGGACTCATCCACGGTGAGTGGATCGTAGGCGATCGAGAACTGCGGCACGTATCCGATCTCGGTGGGTGAGAAATCGCCGTCTTCCGCAAGATTGCGCCCGTCCCAGAACAAGGCTCCGTCCGACTCCGGATTGAGACCGGCGATGGTTTTGAGCAAGCTGGTCTTGCCGCAACCCGAAGGCCCGACGATTGCCATGAAATGCCCTTTGGGCACGCTCAGCGAGACGCGGTCCACCAACGGGATTTCCACGCCATCCTTGCGGACGGTGAATGTGACTTCCTTGAGTTCTAACACGGATCGGTTTTTTGGGTGTTGTTATCAAACGCCGCGAAGGACCGGAATCTATCGCGGTTGCCGGCTGAAATCCGGTTCAGTCGATGGGCACGATGCGGATTTTCCCGGTGGCTTGTCGGTTCAGATCCGCCGCGAGAGTTGGCGCGGTGGCGGCGGGTGCGGTCACCGGTGCTGAGCTGTCGAGCGCATTGCGCAAGGCACCTTCCACGAGTTGGCCGCAGTGGATTTTCATCGGCGGCAAAGCCCCCAAATCACCGGCGAGCTCGCGGGCGCTGAGTTGCTGTGCCTCCTCCGCCGTCTTGCCCTTGAGCAATTCGGTGGCCATCGAGGCCACGGCGATGGCCGTCTGGCAGCCGAAGGCTTGGAACGAGGCGCGGTCGATCACGCGCTTGCCGTCCTTTTCGGTGAACTTGAGCCACATCCGCAACATGTCCCCACATTCCGGGGAACCGACCGTGCCCACGGCATCCGCATCGGGGATTTCCCCCTGGTTTTTCGGATTGGCGAGGGCTTCCTGAACTTTGCTTTCAAATGAACTCATGGCTGTATGATAAAGGGCTGTCACGGCAGATCAATCCGGCTTTTTCCGTGAGATGGGGCTGATGAAGTGAAACTGTATGGTTGTGTGCTCAAAGACCGATGAAGACGGGCATGATGTGCCGGTCGAATAGATTGCCTGTCACATTTCTGCTCACCACACCATGATTCGCCCGGATCTGATCCATATAACATTCGCCTTTTTTAGCAGCGACCTTGAAGGCAACATGCAGCAACTGGCGCAGATGCGGATTGTAGGCGGGACACAACGGATCGTGACGCAGCGCACTGACAAATTGTTCGGATGTCCAATTGGAAACCTCTTTTGTGGCCGGCAAGCACGCGACATCGATATCAATTACCGATGCGTAGGGGGCGCACAGCTCAGAAATTCCATCGAGTGATTCGCCATAGATATCCTTGACCAGTGCGAGCGCCCCGCCGCCGGCTTCGGCCAGGCCGATCAATTCCTCCAGCCAGGTGGTTCCCGCGGTTTTCAGGTGCAGGCCTGCGCCGTGACGAGAGATCGCACGGTGGATGGCGGGATATATGGAAAACTTATCGCTTCCGGAGTGGACGCTGAGCTTGAGGTTGTCAGGCAATTCAAAATTCCGGATGGCGAACCCGATCACGCACAGGTCGTCATTGAACTCGCGCTCGAAGCGGTCGGTTTCGCCGACGTAATCCACACCTTTGTTGAATCGGCCGCTGAACTTTGGAGCAATCGTCTGGATGGGGATGCCTTCATCGGCGATCGCGGCGAGAATGATGAGCAGTTCCAGAGGAGTCTGTGGCGCGTCCGTTTCATCCATCGAAATCTCGGTGATGAAATTGCCGCTGCCTTTCACTTGTTCGATGTGCCGGTGAACAACGGCCGCTTGGCGAACGGCTGCGAGATACTTGCGGGCCACCCGTTCGATTTGGATGGCATCCGTGACCAGTCTGCTGGATAGCCCGGGCACATCAAGCGTGTCTAACAACTCCTTATGCCGGCGGCAAAAGTCCTGCACATGGGTTTCCTCAGGATGGCGAAATCCCGCGCACCAACAAGTTAACGGTATCGCGAATCCAGGCTTCGCGATCGAGCTTCGAGAGGCCGGAACTGCGGCGCAGAAGGCCGCCCATCAGCGAGGAAGTGAAAATCTCGGCAAAGGCCATGCTATCGAACCGCCTGCGCACGACGCCTTCCTTTTTGCTGCGATCCAAGTAGTTGGCGATGCTGCGATGGAAGGGCTCCAGCACGTCGCCGATGAGTTCCTTCACCAGCGTCGGGCGGCGGTGACCCTCGCCGATCAGCGCGCGCATCATTCCCTCGCAGCGTTCGATTGCGTCGTTGTAAATCCGCGCGAAACGCAGGAGGTCCTTGCGCGGGTCCCCGCTGAACGCACCGTGGCATTCGCATTCCGCCAGAAACGCACCTGAGGTTTCCTGCACCACCGCCGCCAGCAACTTCTGCTTGGATTCGAAATGCCGGAACAGGGTGACCTCGTTGCAACCGGCGCGCTCGGCGATGCCGCGGGTGGTCGCCGCCTCAATGCCGCGCTCGCCGAACTCCGCCTGCGCGGCCTCGATCAGGCGCTGGCGGGTGCCATGGCCTTCGGCTGCCGGGATTTTGGCGGTTTGCGTGCTCACGCTGGCGAGATTTTGCAAGTAATCACTTGCACGCAAGAAAAATCACGCTTGAATATCCGCCGCCATGTCGAGCCCGTGTTTCATCAGCTGTTGCCTGCCATTTCTGGCGCTGGCCGCCTGTGCGCCGGTGGGACCGGATCATGAAACACCGGCGATGAAACTGCCGGCATCCTTTTCGCAAGGTGGAGTGAGTTGGAAAAGCGGATCTCCGGATTCGCAGCCGCAGCCGCGCGCATGGTGGCGTTTGTTCGGCGACTCCACGCTCAACTCGCTGGTGGACCGCGGACTGGCGGAAAACCAGGAACTCGCCGGAGCAGCGGCGCGGGTGAGCGAGGCACGCCAATTCAGCAAAATGGCCCGCTCGCGCTACTTTCCGGCGATGGATATGGGCGTCTCCGCGGACCGCACCAAGTTCCGCTACCGCGGCCCCGGTGGCGGGTCCAGCCTGATCAACAACTTCGCGGTGCCGGTGGACCTCCGATATGAGATCGATACCTGGGGCAAGGTGCGCCGCCAGGTGGAGGCCGCCACAGCCAGGGAATCCGCCACCAACGAACTGCTGGCCGCGCTGCGCCTCACTGTCGCCGCCGAGATCGCGCAAACCTACTGGGCGCTGCGTGCCGTGGATGCGGACCGCGCGGTGCTCGCACGCACCTTGGAAATCCGCAGCAAAGCCTTTGATCTGCTCACCAAGCGCCGCGACGTAGGATCGATCAGCGGGCTGGATCTTGCGCGCGCCGAAACCGAACTGGCAACCGCCGAAGCCGACCGCATCCAACTCGATCAATCGCGATCGGAACTCGTCAACGCGCTGGCCGTTCTAACAGGTGCGGCCGCGTCAGGTTCCAGCGTGCCCGAGAAAACCGAACTGCCTAAACCTCCAACGGTGCCGGTTTCCATCCCTTCCGACCTGCTGCGCCAGCGTCCGGACATCCGCGCCGCCGAGCGCAACGTGGTCGCTGCCAATGCCGAGATCGGCGTGGCAACCGCCGCGTTTTTCCCGACCATCGCGATCGACGCATCCACCGGTCTGGATGCCACTAGCATGGGAAAACTCTTCGACGCATCTTCATTGGTGTGGTCGCTGGGCATCAGCGCGTTCGAACCGCTGACCAACCTGCGTTTCCTACAATCCCAGCGCCGTGCGACCGTCGCCGCGCACGAGGCGGCCAGCGCGGATTACCGCCAGACGGTTCTCGAAGCGCTGCGCGAGGCTGAAAACGCGCTGCAGGCAGCCGCAATTCTCGAACGCCGCCAAACCGCACAAGACCAGGCGCTCGCCGCCGCGCGCAAGACCTTCGATCTATCGGTGAAACGTTTCAACCAGGGCCTCGTCAGTTTCCTCGACGTGGTGGACGCCGAACGCACCCGCCTCGATGCCGAGCGGGGTGCCAACGCGATCCGCGCCGAGCGCCTCGCCGTAGCTGTAGCCCTCGCCAAGGCGGTGGGGGGGGAATGGTAGAAGACTCAAGACTACAAGACACAAGACGCAAGATGAAGAGTTTCATGATATGTTGGTTGATGAGCAAGCGGAGCATGGTTCATGCGCTACGCACTCTTTATTCTTGGGTCTTGCCGTCTTGCGTCTTGTGTCTCTCATCCTGCGGCAAAAAGGACGTTGTCGGCGCTGGTGGTCCGCCGGACATGATGAACCGCGTGCAACCCGTCGAGGTGATGGAAATCACTGTGATGAAACTCAAGGAATCCGTGGGCTTGGTCGGCAGCATTGCGGCCAACGAAAGCGCCGAGCTGCGGCCGGAAATCCCCGGCACCATTACCGCAGTTTTGTTCGAGGAAGGCAGCGTGCTGCGCAAGGGCGACACGCTCGTCAAGCTCGACACCCGTGAACTCGAAGCCCAACTCGCCGAAACCCGCGCGAGCTTCCAACTCGCCGAACAGAATTTGCAGCGCAACCAACTTTTGTTAGAAGATGACGCCGTCTCCAAACTCGAAGTGGATGCAGCCATCGCAGATCACGCGCGGCTGCGCGCCGCGATCGACTTGCTCGAAGTGCGGCTGGCAAAGTCATCCGTCACCGCGCCCTTCGATGGCACAGCGGGCGGCCGTTCGCTCTCGGTGGGCGATTATGTCACTTCGCAATCCATCATCACCACCGTCGATGATCTGAGCCGCCTGAAAGTGGAGATGCAAGTGCCGGAACGATATTTGCCGAATTTGAAAGCGGGCGGCACCTTCACGCTGCGCGCCGCCACATCCGGCCCGGATGAGGCTGTCACCGGCGAGGTGTATTTCGTCTCGCCGCGCATCGATGAAAACACGCGCTCCACCTTGGTGAAGGGATATGTCACTGATCCGCCGACCTATCTCAAGCCCGGCATGTTCGCCAACATCACGCTGGTTCTGCGCATTGTGGAGGACGCGCTCGTGGTGCCCGAAACGGCAATCCTCAGCACGCCTCGCGGCACCGTGCTCGTCATGCCAAAGGAAAAAGACGGCGCCACCGTCGCCGAATTCGTGCCCGTGAAAACCGGCATCCGAACCCCCGGTTATGTGCAAGTCACTCCGGTCGGCCCGCCTGTCAAGCCAGGCGACAAGATTGTTTCCGCCGGCGTAGGCGGGCTGATTCTTTTTCCCGGCATGAAACTCAAGCCTGTGGAACCCGTCGTCACGCCCGGCAGACCGGAGGAAACGGACCGGGATTTGAAATAATCTCAAATTTGAAATTTCAAATCCCAGATTCTCCATGATCATTTCCGACACATCCATCAAGCGCCCGGTGCTGACCATCGTCGGCGCGCTGATCGTGATTCTGTTAGGCCTGCTGTCCTTCGAGCGGCTGCCGGTGCGCGAATATCCGGATACCGACCTGCCGACGGTTTCAGTGACCACGGTTTACCGCGGAGCCTCGGCGGAAGTGGTGGAAAGCCGCATCACCGAGCCATTGGAGGAACAGCTTTCCGCCATCGACGGCATCCGCGTGATGCGCTCCTCATCGCAGGAACAGGTCTCGCGCATCACCATCGAATTCGTGCTCGACCGCAACCCCGACGAGGCAGCCAACGACGTGCGCGACCGCGTGAGCCGCGCGCGCGACCGGCTGCCGGACGAGGTGGATGAGCCAATCGTCGCCAAGGAGGAGGCGGACGCCCAGCCGGTGCTGTGGATGACCTTCACTTCCGATCGTTTTTCCCGCACCGAGCTCACCGACCTGGTGGACCGCATCGCCAAGCAGCGCATCCAGACGGTGCCGGGCGTGGGCACCATTTTCATCGGCGGCGAGCGGAGATTTGCGATGCGCCTGTGGCTCGATCCCGACAAACTCGCCTCTTATGAACTCACCGCCGCCGATGTGGAGAACGCGCTGCGCGAGCAAAACGTGGACGTGCCCGGCGGCCGCATCGAGTCTTTCGCCCGCGAGTTCACCGTGCGCACCCAGGGCGAGCTTGCCGATGCCGAGGCCTTCGAGCAACTCATCATCGCCACCCGCGGCAACAGCCAGATCAAACTCAGGGACATCGGCCGCGCCGAACTCGGCTCCGAGGACTACCGAACCCGCACGTTTTTCAACGGCAAACCCACCGTAGGCCTTGGCGTGGTGCGCCAGTCGAAATCAAACCTGTTAGATGTCGCCAACAGTGTGAAAGCCCTGATCCCAGTGATCAAGGCCGAGCTTCCGGAAGGCACCGAAGTGCGTGTCGGCTACGACAGTTCGGTGTTTGTGCAGCGCTCGGTGGACGAGGTCTTTGAAACCTTCTTCATCGCCTTCGGCATCGTCATCGCGGTGATTTTCTTCTTCCTGCGCGACTGGCGCGCGGTGGTCATCCCCATCACCGCCATCCCGATTTCCATCGTCGGCTCTTTCGCAGTGATCGCGGCGCTCGGGTTCTCAATCAACATCCTCACGCTGCTCGCCTTCGTGCTGGCCATCGGCCTGGTGGTGGATGACGCGATCGTGATGTTGGAAAACATCTACCGCCGCATCGAAGGCGGTGAAACCCGTATCCAGGCGGCGGTGCTTGGCTCGCGGCAGGTGGCCTTTGCGATCATCGCCTCCACGCTCACACTCGCCGCCGTGTTCCTGCCGGTGGCTTTCCAATCGGGCTCCACCGGACGGCTGTTTTATGAGTTCGGGATATCTCTCTCGGTATCAGTGCTCGTTTCAGCGGTGGTCTCTCTAACAGTGACGCCCATGCTATGCTCGCTGCTGCTCAAGGGTAATGATCCGAAAACAGGTCACTCTCCGCACGGCTGGATCTACCGCGTCACCGAACCGGGTTTTGAATTTGTCAACAAGGTGTTCGGGCGCGCGTTGCATCTATCACTTAAAGCCTGGCCGCTCATCATTCTGCTATCAGTCGGATTTGTGGCGCTCGCGCCAATGGCCTTCAAAGGCTTGCAACGTGAGCTGACGCCGCTGGAAGACCGTGGAAGTTTCATCTCCATCTTCAACGGCCCGCTCGGCTCGCATCCGGATTACTCGTTCCAATATGTGCGCATGATGACGGAAATCATCAGTCGCAATCCGGAATTGGAACGCTACTTCTCGGCCACCGCCTTCGGCCGCGGCGGCCCGGGCTCGGGCAACACAGGCCTGGTTTTCTCGACCCTCAAGCCATGGGAGGAACGAGAGCGATCGACCCAGGAAATCGTCAACGAGATCAACGCGGCCTATGGAGATGAAGTCACCGGCGGGCTTTCGTTTGCCATCATTCCCAACCCGCTTGGCGGGCGGCGCTTGAGTGAAAGCTTCGAACTCGTGCTGCAAGGCAACGACTTCGAACGTTTGCTCGGCTACGGCGATGCGGTGCTCGGGAAAATGCGCGAGAGCGGGATCTTTATCGGTGCTCGCGCCGAGCCGAAAACCGACAAGCCGCAGCTCGATGTGACCATCGACCGCGCGCGCGCCGCCGACCTCGGCGTGCCGGTCTCGCGCATCGCCACCACGCTCGAGTCACTCTTCGGCGGACGCCAGGTCACCCAATACAAACAAGGCGGCCGGCAATATGATGTCATCCTGCAAATCGAGGACTCCGCGCGGCTCGGGCCCGCCGACCTTGGCAAGGTCTATGTGCGCTCCGATAAAGGCGGGCTGGTGCAACTCTCCAACGTGGTCACCTACCGGGAAACCATCACCCCGGAGGAATACCCGCACTTCAACCGGCTGCGGTCGATCTCGATCAAGGCGCGTCTCGCGCCCGGCTCCACCATCGGCGATGGTGTGGATTTCATCGAAGGCATCATTCCCGACATCCTGCCCGAGGGCTTCAGCCACGCGTGGGACGGGGAGACACGCGAGTTTGTGGACAGTGCCAGCGACACTTGGAAACTTTTCCTGTTAGGCTTGTTGTTCACCTTCCTGATTCTTGCCGCGCAGTTCGAGAGCTGGATTCACCCGGTGACCATTTTCACCGGTGTGGCTCTCGCTCTAACAGGTGGCATCCTCACGCTTTATTCCACCCGCTTCTTCGGCGCGCCGATGACCAACAACCTCTTCGCGCAGTTCGGACTGATCCTGCTCATCGGCTTGATCGCCAAGAACGGCATTCTCATCGTCGAGTTCGCCAACCAGCTTCAGCTTGAAGGCAGGGACGCGCTGGAAGCCGTATGGGAATCGACCACCCTGCGTTTCCGCCCGATCCTGATGACATCGATCTCGACCATCGGCGGCACGCTGCCGCTGGCCATCGCTTCCGGTGCCGGTTCCGAAACCCGCAACCCGCTCGGCTTGGTGGTCGTCGGCGGCATGACCATCGCCACGTTTCTCACCCTGTTTGTGGTGCCGGTGTTTTATCTGATCTTCGATTGGATGGCGCGCAAAGTCACCGGGCACTCCAGCGCCCAAGGGCTGCGCCGCGCGGCCAAGGTGGAGGAAGAAGTGGAAGCGGCACGGTAGCAGAAGTCACCCCATATCAACGGGCAACCCGCGAGCTCCTTGATATCAGTATTCAAGAATTTCAAGGAACTCAACTTGCTCGCCTCTTCATTGCGCGGAGCGGATCGGGCTTGATCCGGGAGACATGACGGGGCATTGCAGGCGCATGGAATTTCGAGCGGTGTTGTTTGATTTCGACGGCGTGCTGGTGGACACCGAGTGGGCGATCTATCAGGCATGGCGGCGCACCTTCGAGGCTCACGACCACGAATTGCCGCTGGAGGTTTACACCCGCTGCATCGGCTCGGATTTTGCGACATGGTCACCCAAGACGCATCTGGAGGATCTCACCGGACTGGCTTTTGACTGGCATGATCTGGATGCCCGGCGGCAGGAGGAAATCATGGCGGAGCTGAATGGTGCGGGGCCGATGAAGGGTGCTGTGGAAGCGCTCGCGAGCGTGACCGCCCTCGGCCTATCGACTGCGGTGGTTTCGAGTTCGTCGCACCATTGGGTGGATGGCTGGCTGGAGAAACTCCGGCTTACCGGGCACTTCGCCACCACCGTTTGCCGTGGCGACGCCCCACGCATCAAGCCGGCTCCGGATTTATATATCGAGGCCGCGAAACGTCTCGCCATTCGACCGCACGAGTGCCTGGTGATTGAGGATTCGCTCAACGGCGTGCTCGCGGCCAAGGCCGCCGGCATGCGTGTCTGGGCAGTGCCCAACCGCGTGACGGAAGGCCTTAATTTTTCGCCGGCGGGAAGGGTGTTCAACTCGCTCGAGGAGTGCGCAGCAGCAATATTGCAAGAGCAAGGCGGATCATTTTCCGGCTAACCTAACGAGTGGAAATGCAAGTTCGACGGCGGCTGGGACGCCATGGGTGAGCAAATTTCCGCCCGTCAGATCAAATACGGCGGCGTCCCTGCAGGAACCACACTCGCATCTAAACGGGGGCATGGGCGACGCGTGCCTTGAATTTTTCACCCAGCCGCAGCCCCCACGGAGTAGGGTGACGAAGGCGCATGGCAGATCCAAGTTTGTAAGACCGATTTAGCGCTACGAGGAGCGAAGTCAACGCAGGTCGATAGAGTCCCATGTGAACCAGCCATCGTTGGCCAATTCCAGAGTCAGGGTGTTTTCTCCTTGGCGCAGGGCATCGGCGGGCAGCGTGATTTCCACGGATTTTGCCTTGGCAAGGTGATGCGGGTCGGCTTTTTGCAGGCCGAGCCCGGCGGGGATTTCCGCTGTGAAAGCGCGGCCGTTCAGGGTGGCCCGGAGGCTGGCTCCGGCGGGTGATTGATCGGCGGTGTGGATGCGGAGGACGGTTGCTCTGGGTGCATCGCTGATGGGAAATGCGAACTCAACCAAGCGTCCTGCTTTCATGAGCAGCGGCAAGGATGAGGCGGCGGGAAGGCGGCCGGCGAGACGGACCTTGGCGCTGTTGATGGCGGGAGCACCACCGGCTCCTCCGGCAAACTCGCGCGTCATGCGATCCTTGCGGCCGATGGCTAACAGAACGTCGGCAGTGGGTTCGATGACGACATCCGGGGCGTTCCATGTCCCGATGCGCCAACCGGTCTGGCCGAGCGTGAGCCCGCCCTTCGGATTGTTAGAAGCGCGCAGGGTGACATCGCGCGTTTCGCCGGGCGGAATGCTGAGGTGGTTGTCGCTCAAGTAGAAATCGTTCCGATAATCGAGCAGCGGATGCACGGAACTGAACAGCGCGGTCATGGCTCCGGTGTTCTTGAGGCGGAGGGTGAGGATTTCATCTTCTCCTTCGATTTTGCTGCCGAGAACTTCGGCATCGAGCGTAGTCCGCTTCACCGAACGCGCGGGCTGCTTGTTGGTGAAGGGACCGAATGCGACGGCGGGCAACACCGACGGCGCATCTTTTCCTACTCTGGCGGGCAGGACTTCGAACTCATCAATCGCCGGAGTAAGACCGGGAACGGCCGAACTGACCGTCACGCGGACAAAGCGTGCTTTGACCGGCTGGACCTGGACTTCCATGGTGGCGGTCGGCCGATAGCCGGGCAGGGCAGCTGCCGACGGCGTGTCATAGACTTTCTGCCAAGTGGTGGCGTCGGGGGAAACTTCGATGGTCAGCGCGCCAAGGCTGCGGTCCGCGAAGGTGCCGAGGCGGTCGCGTCCGAGACGGAAGCGACCGAATGTTTGGTCGGCCCCGAGATCTAGCAGAAAGGATGCCGTGTTTTCGTTGGGGATCCAGGCGGAGTCGTTGCCGTAAAGGCCGTCGATGAGATATGTAGGGCCGTGGTGGAGCTTGATGACCGGGCTGCCTTCGCCGGGCATGAGTCCGACGGCTCCACTGGTTTGCGCAACGGGCTCATATCCGGCAAGAATGCTGGTGGCGGTGATGTGGATGTTCCCGCGTGAACTCAACGCGAGGTTTTCCGGGGTGTTCGGGTTTTCCTTTTCGGGCGGGTTCTCAAACGCGGCGAGATCATCAGGGTCGCCAAGCGTGCCATCTAACAATCCGCGCAGCGGGGCTTCCGTCCAGTTAGAGGAAAGCACATGGATGCGTTCGGTGAGCGTTTTTCCGGTGGCATCAGCGAGCGCGAGTTCGAGAAAGATCGGCCCGAGTGCGGTTTCGCGCGGCGGGGTGAGTTTGATTTCCTCGGCGACGGCGGACACCTGGTGCGCGGCTGCGACCGTGCCCTTGTTCTGGGCGAAGACATTGCCGCGGCGGTCTCGTGCCACCCAACTCCAGCGCAGGTCCTTTTGCTCGGAACCGGAATCATTCTGCACGCGGAGCGAAACTTCCACGGGTTTGGTGGGATCATACAATATCGCGTCTTGTCGGATGCCGATGGTGATGGGTGCAAACGCGGACCGCAGGAGGTCGTAGTTCATCAAGGGTCGCCCGTCGAAATCGACCATGTAATTTCCCGCCACGTTGTTCCATGGTTCGGTGTAATGCCATGAGAACAGCCCGCCGATGGCCGGGCCCATGCGGCGTCCGGCATCGTAGGCATAACGGATGCCTTCCGCGCCGAGAAACTGACCGCCGCGCACGAGGTCAGCGAGGTTGCGGGGCTCACCGAAGAGATAAGTGATTACCGAGCGTGAAAGCCAGATGCTTTCATCGAGGAAGGCGTGCGCCGCGCGGTGGATGCGGAAGGCCGGGTCCTCGACATTGGTCGCAGGGAAAGCGGTGGCAGGCGCCACTTCACGATGCCAGACTTCAAGATTGGATGGCGAGGGTGCACCAAACTCGCCGTAGCGCTGGATGTTCTGATCACCAACGAATCCTGTGCCCGGCAAGGCGATCGTTTTCATGGTATTATACATCTGATAGGTTTGCGGCCAGCGATAGAACACCTCCGCGAGGCGGATCTCGTCATCGGGGCGGTAGAAATACGGACTGTGGAACCCGCCCTCGACCGGGCAGGTCGCGAGGAACTGGCGATCATCCAATTCCGCAACCGCCTGGCGGATGACTTGCAGCGACGGGTGCTGCGAGTTTTGTCCGCCCCATGGCACCTCGTTGCCGCCGCTCCACTCGATGATGGAGGGATGGTTGCGCAAAAGCCTGACCATCTGGCGCACGGTCGCATCCAGGTTTTTCAGAAACTCCGGGTCCGGCTCGGGCGCGTAAGCGGAGAGCGGCACCTCCATCGAGAGCATGATGCCATAGCGGTCGGCCATGTCATAAAACTCCTGATCGAAGATGACGCCACCGCCCCACAGGCGCAGGGCGTTCATGCCGGACTCGCGGGCAAGGCGGAGCAGACGGCGGTTGCGGTCGTTATCCGGGCGGTGCGCACGGCCGAAAAACATATCAGTCGGCGTGATGTTCGGGCCGAACATCTGCACGGGCCGCCCGTTGACAAGCAGCCGATACGGATTTGGAAAATCGGCCGCCGCTCCCTCGCACTGCTCCCACTTGATCTCGCGGATGCCGATCCGGGTGACACGCCGGTCGAGAATTGTTCCCGCTCCATCCTTGATCACCGACTCCAGTTCATACAACGGCTGGCTGCCCTGTCCGTTCGGCCACCATAATTCAGGGTTCTTTAGCTCCAACTCCCCGGAGACCACATTGCTCCCCGTCTGGAGCACCGCCGGCACGCGGGCGCGGACATCTGCGCCATGACCAGTCAGGTGAAACTCAGCCACCGCCGGACCGCCGGTTTGAGAATCCAGTTCAAGCCGCGTTGTGATGTTCGCCTGGCGATATTCGTTGGTCAGCTTAGTCGTCACCTGCACCCATTCGATGCGGGCCGGTCCGGTGGCTTCCAGGCGGACGTTTTTCCAAATGCCCAGCGACCAAAGTGGATTCGGAGTCCAGTCCCATGCATTGCTGGTGAGTGATTTGAGGTCCTTCAATTCAGCCCAGACCTTGGTGATCCATGGCCCGCGGTCGGTGATTCCTTCCGGGATGCGATGGATGAAGACGAGGAGTTCGTTGGGGGCATCGAACCGGATTTTGCCGGCGACTTCGAAGGAAAACCTGCGGAACATGCCGGCGTGGGAGCCGAGGAATTTTCCGTTAAGCCATACGTCGCACTGATGGTCCACGCCGTCGAAGACCAAGTTGAGGCGGCGGTCCTGCAGCGTCTTCGGGACGGTGAAGGATTTCTGATACCACCAGTTTTGTTTTTCCGGCTGATAGACGCGCGGGTCGGTCGCGCCATAGGTCCATGCACCAAGCTTTTCGAGGTCGTCGAGGTCGGCCTGCACGTTGCCTGGGACTTCGGCAGGCATCCATTCGCCAGTTGCCAAATCGGCGGGGATGGCATTTCCGACCGGCACCGGGCCTTCGCGGAATTGCCAATCTCTGCCGCTGAGCAGAATCTCTCGGTCCGGTTCATTTTGCGCAAGCAGCGGGTTGGAGGTGAGCATCAGGGCGGAAAGGAGAGTGAGGGCAATGGTTGTCTTTTTCATCAGAAGTTCAGGGATTGGTGAGAAGGTGAATGGCATCCCAAGTGATCCAGCCCTTGCCGGAGTTGGTGATGCGAATCGAGTTGGCTCCGGCTTTGAGGGTGCCGGTGGGAAGCGGGATGATGACGGAATGTGGGCGCGCCAGATGGGCAGGATCGTCCTTTTGCAGTCCGTATCCCGGCGGGAAGGCGGCCGTGAAGCTCTTGCCGTTCACCAGCACTTCGAACGTGGCACCATCAGCCGACTGGTCGCTTGTATGAAGGCGCAGCGACGATGCCCCGCCTGCTTCCGGAAGCTCGAAATTCCAAAGCAATCGATCAGCGGATTCGAATAAGCCGGGGAGCTGCGCTGCCTCCGGCCAGCAACCATTGAGTTTGATTTCTTCGGCTTTGCTCTCCGCGGCGGCTTTTTCATAACCGCCAAACTCCCGGCGCATGCGATCGCGCCGCCCCACCGCCAGCAAGACACTCTGATCTGGTTCGATGACCACATCGTCCGCATTCCAACTTGCCACCCGCCAACCGGTCTGCGCAAGGGTCAGTCGCCCGGCCGCAGCTTGTGGGCCACGGATCGTCACTACCCGCGACTCACCGGGAGGAATGCTCACATAGAGGTTGTTGACCAACAAATCCGTCCGGTAATCCAAAATCGGCTTGGGCTCGCAGAAAAGCGCGGTCATCTTGCCGGTGTTGGTGACTTTGAGTTCGAGCACTTCTTCTTCCCCCTCGATGCGAAGTTTTCCATGGGTAGCCTGCAGGCTCGTCCGCGTGATGGGACGAAAGAGTTCGGGCTGCCCGCCTTGAAAGGAGATTTGTCCGGTCGCAGCGCGATTGGTTTTTGCCGGGGGATAGACTTCAAATTCATCAATGCCGGCAAAAATCCCGGACGCAGGATCTGCCGGATTCACCGTCACCCGCAGGAAGCGCGCCGGCACCGCCGGGACAGCGATCTCCGCCACCGCTCCGGCCCGGAAATCCTTAAGCTTCGCGATGCCGTCCTGAGCAAAGACGGTTTGCCAGTCTGCCGCGTTGGTCGAGACCTCGATCTTCAGCCCATCAAATGGCCGGTCTCGAAACTCTCCGGTGCGGTCCCGCCCCAGTTTGAATCGGCCCACCTCCGCCACCCGACCCAGGTCAATTTCAAAAGACGCGTTCGGCCCGGCTGGAATCCATGAGCTCGCGTTGCCGTATTTGCCATCGTTGAGGCCGGCCGCCTTGTGATTCGGCTCCGGCCGCTCGGAGTCAGCATTGGCCGGTGCTGCACCATTCCCCACGAAGGCCAAGTTTTCTGGATCGCCGGCCGTGTCTGCAATCGTTGCCAGCAGCTTGGCGTCATCGTCCGCATCGCGGCCGCGATTGTCGAGCAGGCCCCGCCACGGAGCCTTCACGCCAGCCAGTCCAAAGACGTGAACCCTCTCGTTGAGCGTCTTGCCGCTGGCATCAGTTAGTTGCAGCTCCACCAATACCGGACCGAATGCCGTCACGTCCGGCGGTTGGATGGCAATGTCGCCCAGCTTCTGCACCTGCAGCGGGTCGGCATTTGCCACGCCCTGGCCGCTGCCGATCACCGTTCCCCGGCGGTCACGCGCCGTCCAGGTCCAGCGCAAGTCGCGCACCGGGGCGTCGGCATCGCTGGTGAGAAAGAGTTCCGCCTTGATCCCCTGGCTCAGATTGTAGAGCGACGAAACGTATCGCAGCGAAAGTGCCAGCGGCGCGACCGCCTGCCGCATGAACGCGTTGTTCATGAGCGGCCGGCCATCGTAATCCACTTGAAAACTTCCCGCGCCATTCGGCCAGGGTTCGTTGAAATCCCAGGTCATCAGGCCCCCGGTTGCCGGCCCCCGGCGGCGCAGCGCATCCACCGCATAACGCAAGCCCTCGGCTCCGATCAATTGTCCCGCTTTCAGAAGGAAATCCAGATCCTCCGCCTCACCGAAGAGGCCTTCAATGGTTGGTTTTTCCAGCCAGGCATCGGGACCGAAGACAGCATACGTTGCGTTTTTTCGAATCAGGATGGGATTCTCCCGGTCGATCGGCCACTGTGCCGAGGGGGGGATTTCGCGATGCCAGACTTCCAGATGGGCCGGCGTCTGATAGCCGAATTCCCCGTGGCGCATGGCTCCGGACTGTTGTTTTGGCGGCGCTCCGGTTGAATCCAACACCCACGGCAACACCCCATTCCACATTTGGTAAATGGGCAGAATCTCCGGGACGTTGTTGGGATCAATCGAGAAATTCCACGGACTGTGCGCTCCGCCAGCGGCTGGATCGGTATTGCGGAACACCCGGGTCGGATCCTCCCCGGCAAACACCTGGCGCAGACGATTGATGACCGTGTAGTCGCCCGCGCCGCCGTAACCCATTTCATTGCCGCCGGTGTATTCGATGATCGAAGGATGGTTCCACACCTGGCGGATGATGTTGCGGACCGTCGCATCCACATTCCCCACGAATTCGGGATCCGCTTTCGGATCGGTGTTCGCAATGGGAATTTCAACCATGAGCATGATCCCAAGCTCGTCGGCGAGGTCGTAAACCTCCTCGGGGAAAATGACCCCGCCGCCCCAGACGCGGAGCGCGGTAAAGCCGGAGGCCTTTGCCAAGCGCAGCAGGTGCGGCGCCCGCTCGGGAATGCGCGCGAACAACAGATCGGGCGGAATCAGGTTCGATCCCAGCATCCGAATGCGTCGCCCGTTCACGACCGGTAAGTATTTTTCCGGGAAATCGGCAGGTGCTCCCGCCGTGAGTTCCCAGCGAACTTCCCGCACGCCGAAGCGAGTATGACGCGTGTGCAATACCTTGCCGGAAGCATCCACCAGCGTGACATCCAGGTTGTAGAGCGCTTGTTCACCGTGCCCGTTGGGCCACCATAACGCCGTGTTCTCCAAAACCACTTCGCCGGTCACGTTGCTGGCTCCCGCCGCGACCGAAAACGGCGTTTCGCTGACGAGGTCCGCCCCGTTTCCCGTGACCCGAAGAATCAGTTTTCCGCCCACCGCAGTCTGACTGTCCACCGCCACCCGGACCTTCACCTCAGCGCGCTTGAAGTCCTCCGAAAGCGGCGTCTCGATCTTCAAGGATTCGATGGCGGCGGCACCGCTCGCCTCCAGCCGCACATCTTTCCATATGCCCAGCGTCCAAATGTCCACGCCCCAGTCGTAGGCAAAATTGGTGGGGCTTTTCAGGTCTTTGAGCACGTCCTGCATCTTGATCATGCCGCCAACGAAATACCACGGAGTGCCGATGCCGCTCTCCTTGGCATCTCCCCCCTCGATCCAGGGAGCCATGACTTCCGGCATGCGTGCCACGCGCACGTCGAGCTGGTTCATCTCACCAGCCTTGAGAACGTCCGCGACATCAAACGCGAAGCGGCGAAACATGTTGGTGTTGCCACCGAGAGGCCTGCCGTTGAGCCAGACTTCACAGGCATAGTCCACCCCGTCGAAAACCAGCCGGACGCGACGCCCGGAGAAATCTGAGGGAACCTTAAACTGCTTGCGATACCACCAGTCCTTCTTCGCCACCTCATACAACTTCGGGTCGCCCGCACCATACCAAAGCGGCTTCAAGCGCAGCGCCGATTCGAGGTCGGACTGGATATTGCCAGGCACCCGCGCTGCGGTCCAGCCGGCATCTTCCATCGTGACGGCTGGAGGTGTCGATTCCGATCCGGCTTTGCGGATTTTCCAATCCGTGCCGCTGAGACTGAAATCCTGAGCAAGGACAGCCCCGCTAGCGAGAACAAGGAGGAGAATGGGACGCATGATTTTCATGGAGTGGCAGTGATTTCTCGGAGAGCGAGGGTTTTGAGATTGGGCTCCGAGTTCAGCGGAAATGTGATCCTCAGGCCGGTGATGGTTTTCCCGCTGGTGGTGATGGGAACGCGATACGTTGGCAGTTCCTCGCTGGCCGGATAGCCGATGATGACTTCACGTTCATCACCGGGCCGGAACTCACCGTCAGTCGCCCAGGCCACGCGGGCCAATTCGTATCTTTTCGTCGTGGCTTGAAACTCGATGAAGACGGGCTCTGTGCGGGTGGCGATGTCGAGTGCGGTGAATTCGAGTTGCGGCATGTTTTGGAAGCCTGCCTTGAAATTGCGGGCGGTATCTCCCGGTAGATACCACAGGATTTTTTCAGTGAGCGATTTTCCGGAGTCGAGAGCATCCAGCAAGGTTTTGAGCGGGGCGAAGGGACCTTCCAG
This sequence comes from Akkermansiaceae bacterium, assembly GCA_947491475.1. Lineage (GTDB taxonomy): Bacteria > Verrucomicrobiota > Verrucomicrobiia > Verrucomicrobiales > Akkermansiaceae > Luteolibacter. The sequence goes on from CANLKN010000047.1 coordinate 22,094, forward strand.
GTAGGCGTTGAGAGCCTTGGTGAACTTGACGCGCATCTTGGCCATGGAGGCCAGCGCGGCAGCTTCCGCCGCTTTGTCATTCGCCGTGCGGGCGCGAATGGCTGCGACTGCCTGCTCCTGGAGATCGTCCCACATCGATTGAGGAAGCGGTTCGTCCATCAGTGCGTCGATCTCGGCACGGGTGGATGTTTTGAGCAGCCCCTTTTTCTTCGCGTCCTCAACGATCTGGCGGAGTTTTTCAATTTTGACCGTCGCAAACCCAGTGCCGATGACCGCTTCCGGGCGGTGGGTGTCCGAGCGATCATCATACATCGAGTGGTAGATGCGCACCTCGTCGCCGACCCGGACCGCGGTAGCCGCGCCGACTCCAAGGAATCCCTTGTCGCCGTAATTTGCCGACCAAGTGACGACCGGATCACTCTGATGAAACGGCGGTTCCGTGGTGTTGGTATCGTCCCACTTGACCCAGTTGACGCCGTCCAGCGAGAACGCGTAGCCGATACGTTTGACGGCTGCGATGAATTCATTGTTGGATGGCTGGCCGGTATAGAAGAGATGATAACTCGCGCCCGGCTTGCCGGCGTAGTTGTGCGTTCCGGTTTGCTCGTCATCAATTTTGACGACGCCCGCCGCGTAAATCCATCCGCCGTCCCATGTGCCGGGTTCGCCCATGGTGAGGATCGGGTTAAGCCGGCACTTGCGCCAATGAAGACCGTCTTTGCTTTCGGCATAGCCAAACTCGTTGCGATAGCCTCGCTGCCAGCGGTTGATGCCGACATTCCACATTTTGAAAAGACCGCCATCCTGGATGAGCGCGTGATCGCCCACCACTGCCTCGTCCCAATCGCCGTATGGGCCCATATAAAAGACCGGGTTTGATGGCTCGGGAGTCCAGTTGATTCCGTCGGTCGAGCGCTTGATGCCCATTCCATCAAAGGCACCATTGCGGCGGGCGGTGGTGCACCAGATTGTTGCCCAATACTCATCGCCGACTTTGATGACATCCGGATCTCCGGTGTTGTTGCCTCCGGGCCAATTGCCCGTGCTGGACTTGTTGATAACCGCATCCACGCCCGCAGGCCGGGCCCAGGTGATGCCGTCTTCCGATTCCGCATAGCGTCCCATCGCGTCCCACAGTCGGTATTTGTCGTCCTTTACCACTGCCGGCGCATAGGCTGTGATGTTAAGTGGATTGGCGGGATGTGGTGTGAAGGGGGAAGCTGTCGCCCCGGTGAGGCTTTTCACTGAAACATCACTGAATGTGGCTTTAGCGGCATTCGTGAAGAAACCGATTTTTCCATACGGGCTGGTGGTGAAATCGGCCTCCTGTGCGAGCACCACAAACTTGCCATCGATGAAACAGAAGATGTTCGCCCGGTCCACAGCGACCGTGAATTCATAGGTCTTTCCGATTTCCACAGGAAACGGCGCGGATGCGACTTTTCCGAAATGGTCGGCCTTGATTTGTTGAAACACATTGTTGCCAGTATGTTTCTCGATGCGCACCTCGTTGCCACCCGCCCACAGCCCGACGGTGTAGAAGACCTGCCCGTCATCGCTGGCCCGCACGATCAACCGCGCCCCATTCCACGCATCGGGACCGGTTGAATCCACTCGAAGTTTCGCCTTGATCACACAATCCACCCAGCGCGGCCCCTCGACAAAGGTCTGCGCGTAGGCGGCCTGCGGGTCGTTCTGGGCCAGCGTTTGCCCGTCGATTTTCCAGTCGCCGGATATGGACTTCAGATTTTCAAAGGCCTGCGCCGCCGACAGTTTAACGTTGGATTTTTCAATCACGGCCACTGCGGACGGATCAGGACGCACGATCTGTGCGGCGGCCGGCTGGGGAAACAGCGCCGTGAGCCCGATGCAGGCGAGCAGTCCGTGGGATATGTGCCCGGGGTGATCTGTATGAGTTGTCATTGTTCTGGTTGTTTGGAATTGGTTGCCGATTTGGCGGGCAGTTTGGAATGAAATCGATAGTCTCCGCCGCCGACCTCAAAAACCCCTATTCCGGATGTGGTGTGGGTGGCGGTGACGGGACGGCCTCCTTCCAGGACGCCGTTGGGATCTGCTGCTGGAATGTGAATCCGCGCCCGCGATCCTGGAGGCACGCTGACGTTCAATGACAGATTCCCGTCCTCTTGCCGCCATTCCACCTTGATGTCGCCACGCACGGAGACGTAGCGGGCCTTCACCCAATCAAGATCTTCCGGAAAGATCGGTTTCACATCGAATTGCTCAAAGCCCGGATGCTCCCCGGATGGCTGGATGCCGGCGAGATGTTCATAGAAAAACGCGCCGACGGTGCCGAACGCCGGGTGGTCGAGCGAAGAGTCGCCCTGCCAGCGCTCCCAAATGGTGGTGGCACCATTTTTGAGCATGTGCCCCCAGCTAGGGTAATCGGTTTTGATGAGCAACTTCCATGCGGCCTCGGCGCCGGAAGCGCCAAGTGCAGGCAGAACTTTCATGAGTGATCGTGTGCCAACCGTTCCCGTGTTCAATGTCCCTCCGAGTTCGGTGATGTTCGCAACCAGGTTCTTTCCGATGGATTCGCGCTGTGCTTCGTCGGCCATGCCGAAATGAAGCGGGATGGCGTTTGCCGACTGACGGTAGTTTCTTTGGCTGTGGCCGTAATAATGATGTCGAGCCGGATCGTAGAACTCCCGGTGGAAGGCTTGGCGAATCCGCTCCGCCTCCGCTCGGGCTGCCGCAGCATCGTCCACCTTGCCCAGGGCTTTGGCAAAGCGGGCCAGCAGATCCACCGTGCGATAGTAATAGGCCGTGCCATAAACCGTCGGCTCCTCGGGCGGGCGCAGTTCGGAAATATCCGCAGGAATCCAATCGCTGTGCGCATCGGTCACGATGCCGGGACGACCGGGAAGTTCCTGCTCCCGCAGGCTTTTGGCGAAGCTCTTGACGGTGTCATAATGGGTCTTGAGCACTCGCTTGTCTCCATATTGCACATAGAGACGCCATGCGATTTCAGGCAAGGCCGCAGACCAGATTGGAGACATCCCCTGTGCGTAGGTGGCGAATGGTTCACCGGGGATTTTGACCGTGGGGGCGAAGACGCTGAGTTGGCCGTTCGGATGCTGCCCATCGGCCATGTCCTGGACCCACTTGGCATAGAGCTTTGACATATCGAATTGCCAGAACGCCGCCTCCGCTCCAAACAGCCCGTCACCCATCCAGCCCTGTTTTTCGCGATGCGGGCAATCGGTGGGCTGGCCGTGCGTGTTATTCAACTGGGTGAGCCGGATGGCCTCGTGAAGTTGGTTGAGCATCGGGTTCGAGCACTCGAAGCTGCCGGTGGTCTCCAAGTCCGTGTGGACCATCACGGCCTTCACACTGTCCTTGGTTAGCGTATCCGATGATCCGCTTACCTGCACATATCGGAAAGAAACATAAGTGAACCGTGGCTCATAGACACGTTCCTTACCGTCCAGCACATAGGCGCTTTCCTGAAAGATACTAAGATTGTCGCAGAAGAAATCCGGTCGGGTGTCCTTCTCGGAATGGCGCACGAGCACGCGCTCACCGGACTTTCCCTTGAGCCGGGCGCGGACCCAGCCGGAAATGTTCTTCCCGAAATCATACACATAAATCCCGGGCGAAGGCTCGGAAAATGAAATAGCCTTCACCTCATTCAATGCACGGATTGGGGGAATGTCCTGCGGCACAAGTTTTCCCCCGGGCGCGGGTGCGGGTTGCGCGGTGACCCATGCTCGGTCATCGAAACCGGCGCTGTCCCATCCAGATTGCTCGCGTGTGGCATCAAAAATTTCACCCCGGCGCGGGCAGTCATAGATAACTGGTCCGCCCGCAACCATCCATGTGGGATCGCTGACGATCCTTTCGCTAGTGCCATCCTCGTATTGGATCTGCATTTCAAGCAGGAGCTTCGGTTGCCCAATCCAAACCGCATGTTCCGTGTTCCACGCATCATTGGTCAGCAAACCGTAGAATCCGCGTCCGAGCATCACGCCGATGGCGTTCTCCCCCTGCTGCAACAACGGCGTCACGTCATGGCTCACGTAAAACACGCGGCTCGCATAATCCGTCCATGCCGGGTCGAGTTGATGGTCGCCGACGCGTTTGCCATTGATCGTGACCTCATGAAGACCCAGTCCGCAGAGATTCATCTGGGCGGCCTTGATTTTCTTTGCCACAGGGAACTCCTTACGGAAAAGCGGAGCTGGGTCGTAAGGAATCTCGTGCAAGGAAAACAAATCCCAAAGAGACATACTCGACTGTGTCTTGAATGGAAATCCGTCTCCCTCACGACGAGGTGCCTCCATTTCCTTTTGCTTCCGCACATCCCATTCCTTCTTCCAAACTTCTTGCGGACGCCACGCGATCCACTGCGCATTGCCCCAATCCTTTGCAGCAAGGAGTGCCGGGGACGTGGATGCCATCATCAGTCCGGTAAGGATTTTCAAGAGAAGTTTCTGATGCTTGTTCATGTTATTTGGGAGCAATTTCGAGGGAATATTTTCCGGACGGAAAGCGGTGAAAACGACTGTCCCCCTGCTCTTCCCCAACTGGAAACCGCGCGGTGTCGATTGCTACCCCATTGACCGTGACCATGCGGTTGGAGGGCAGCGCAACGAGGCCGGAGGAGTTTGGAGGAATGTGAATCTCCCATGCGATGCGGCCGTCCGCATTCTTCCATGAACTGAGCACCTTTCCATAGGGGCTAACAATCGAACCTTTGGCCCAGGCGAGGTGCTCCATCAATCTCGGTTCAAAGCGGACGACCTGATAGCCGGGCGCGGAAGCGTCCGGTCGGATTCCTGCGATGTCCTCATGGAAAAAAACATCATAACCACCTTGTGCGGGGTGGTTGTGTGAATTGCCGCCCCTGTTGTCCACGGGTAAAACTTCCCAAAGCGACGTCGCGTCGAACTTCTTCCACATCCATTCGTAGCTGTGCTCGCCTTTTTTTGTGAACATCCCAAACGCGGCGGGAGCATTGCCATGGCGCGCGAGAGCACTCCCGATTCGCGAATTTCCTTGGTTCCCCACGTTCATGAATCCGTGGTGTTTCTCATTCATGTTGCGCGTGATCGCATCGGAAACGGCCTTCCGGTCAGCGGGGTCAATCATGTCAAAATCCAATGCGAATGAGTCTGCCGCCTGTGAGCCGAACGTCTTGGTCTCCGGGTCGAAATACCGCTCCATCAACTCGGCGCGAATCGCTGACGCCAAATTCTCAAAGCGCGCGGCGTCCTCAGGTTTTCCGAGAATTCGGGCGGCTTTCGCAACCGTCGTGGCATCCAGGAAATGGAACATCGTGGACACCACCTCGACGGGAGTGTCTTGGACGAACCCCGGAGGGCACCAATCCCCCAAGCCTTGATAGACGATGTGTTTCGTGTCCCCCGCGGGGTTGTATTTCGCCGTCCGCTCGGGATCGCGCGCGGTGGCGGCGATGTGATCCACCCATTGGGCCATGGCGTCGAAGTTTTCCAACAGTGCGGATTTCTCGCCGTAGTAAAGATAGAGAAACCACGGGAGTTGCACAATGGCGCTTCCCCAGACCGGGCTGGCGACCCCGCAGAAGCGCTTGCCGGGAGAGAGCATGAGCGGAATCCCGGCAGCCTTATCGGCATGATAAAAGGTATTGTTCATGCGCTCGTGGAAGAGCGTGTTTTTCAGCTCGGGAGCAGCGCTCGATCGAATGTCGGCGAGGTATTTTCTCCAAAAATTCCGCACATCGAAATTGCATGCGGACATTTTCATCCACGCAGTTGCATCCCCGAGCCAGCCGCTTTTTTCCCGATGCGGGCAATCTTCAGGAATACCGTGCATGTTGCTTCGCGCCGTGCGGACCGCCAACACGTGCAGGCGATTGATTTGCTCGTCGGAGCATTCGAAGAATCCCGTCACGGCGACATCATCGGAGGTGACCAGGGATTGCAATGTGGATTCATCCGGTTTGCCAACAAAGCCGGAAAGTTCTGCGAAGCGGAAGGCATGATAAGTGAAACCGGGCATCCAGGTTTCCTTGCCTCCACCGCGGCAGGTGTATTCGTCGCTCTGGATGCCGACCAGCGAGGGTGCATAAGTCGAATGGTTCAACTCTCCCTCCGGCGTGAGGCATTCCGCCATGCTTACAACGAGCTTGGTTCCAGCCGGTTGCTCGACCTGGAGGAGCGGGTTGGCCGCCACATTGATGCCAAAATCAAAGATCCAGTTTCCCGCCGCGTTTTGGGTAATCCGAACGGCCTTGAGCGCTTCCTGGGCGCGGATCGGATCGATCGTTTGGGCGAACACACGTGGCGGAATGCCATTGCTGGCCAGTTGAACCGGCGACCATCCCTCGGTTGCGGCCTCAGGTTTGGACCAATCCGGGATTTCCCTGCGGGCATCATGGATCTCGCCGGAATACACATTGCAATTCACCACCGGGCCGTCCTTCCACAGCCATGAATCATCGGTTCCGAAAACCTCGCGTGAGCCATCATGATGGATAATGACCATTTGGAGACGCAGCATCGGATCACCGTAGGGAAGTCCGCCCGGTGCCCAAACCTGGTCCTGGGTGAACCAGCCTTTGCCGAGCATGACTCCTATACAGTTCGCGCCCTCTCTCAGGAACTTCGTCACATCAAAAGCCGTGTAAAACGCGTAGTCATTGTAATTGGAAATCGCCGGATCGAGAACGCGCCGGGCATCGATGGGCACGCCGTTCACCTCCAGTTTTCCGGCCCCGAGCGCAGAGAGATACACCATGGCACGCTGGATGTTTTTCGGATTGGATGGAGATACCACTTTCCTCAAATAGGGCAGCGAGGTGGCTGAGGCGACTGGATAGGTGACCCACTTTGCCCGCCAGGATTCTTCGCCCTTCAGGCCAGTCACAAATTCAGCCGTCTCGCTCCACGCGCTCGGATGATCCGATCCGTCCCAAACCCGAGCCCGCCAATAATATGGTGTCGCATCCGCCAACGGAATTTTCTTGAGAACAATACCTGTCTGCTCTGCCGAGACGACCTTGCCGGATCTCCATACATCCGCATCTCCGCTTTCCAGTTTCCCTTGTGAAGATGCCATTTCCACCTCCCAGGCGGTTTGCAGCACACCGGCTGCGCTCGACACCAGTTTCCAGGAAAACTCCGCCTTCTCAACCGCCAGCGGATTTACCTGATTCCCGCACCGAAGATCAATCACCCGCAAATCGGCCTGAGCCGTGGCGATGGAAATGAATATGACAAGCAGTGGAAGACCACAAGGTCGGAAGCGTGGAACGAAGGAATTGGACATGAAGTTGATCGGTTTGAAAGGTCGCACCAGGGTCGTGCAAAAGGAATCTCCCGGTGAAAAAAGCGGAAATCCAATCCAGAACGCTGATGAGGAATTCTATCTTTCAGTCATTCAAAAAAAGCTCCTCCCTCAGCGCCTTGTCAGCTTTCAATTGTTCCAATTCGAGCGCCTCGATGTGGCCATCGCAGAAAAGCGCGTTGACCTGGTTTTTGTAACGGGCCGCCGGATAAGGAACTGTGGATTCAACGGGGTTGTTGACCCACTGGGCCGCATCGAAATACCATGCACCGACTATTTTCCCCAGAAACAGGCTTCTTGCGTCACATACCATGACGGTTCGCGCCGGGCGCCGGATCAATGTCACCTTTTGAGACGATGAAAGCCCCGGTGGCATGAGAAACGAATTGATGCCGTAATCGCCCATGCCGGCGGAGTTGATTTCAGTCGGCGAATAGAACGCCTCGTTCAGGCGCGGCTTGCCAGGGTCGCCATAGGGACCGGGACCGGGTTGTGAATCGGGCAGCCATGTTTCGAGATGGTCCATCCAGTAGGGAGGACTCCACGACATGCCCGTCGCGAGCGGGAACTCATTGTTGCCCTTTTCCGCGATCAAGCCGTTGAACGCAATGCCGATCTGGCGGAGATTTGAAATGGATTTGGTGTTCTTTGCGGAAAGTGTGAGTTTCGAGAAAAGTGGAACAATCATCATGGCCAAGGTGATGATGACACCTACCACAATCAGCATTTCAAACAGCGTGAAAGCACGCGCAGTGCGTCCCATGGCGGAATTCTCCGGAGCATAATCTTGTTTTTTCACGAATTTTTTTGGGTTATGGGTTTCTCTAAAATCGAGCATTTGATTAGAGAAGCATGTTGTGGCCGGATGCATGCGTCGAAATGGCAACAAGCATTCAATCATTCGGAGCGAATGCCATCGCCACGCCCAGACTTTGCGACCATGCTTGCATTTCCTTGAGCAGACCGGGTTCGACCGG